>JALOQX010000087.1 GCA_025459265.1 Pirellulaceae bacterium
AATGTCGAAGCAAGGACGGAGGACAGAGGTCGGAGGACGGAGGTCGGAGGACGGAGGTCGGAGGCCGAGGCGACAACGGGAGGGCGAGGCTCCTGCCGAGCCGCCGGGAGGGCGAGGCGACAACGGGAGGGCGAGGCTCCCGCCGAGCCGCCGGGACGGTGGTACAACTTCATGGGCGGACCCGATTACTGCGGTCGACGAAGCGGCTTCTGGGCGATCCAAATAATCTACGCGAATCTCATCCTGTGCAGGAGGCGTCATGTAACGTCAATGTCGTGCGGATCCAGGTGCGCGCCGCCGGTATGTAGCGCGCGGGCCGCCGTCCGCCTCCGGCGGACTCTGGCCCTGCGGTTAAACAGAGAAGGCCGCTGGCCTGCCGAGATGTGGGGCTAGACAAACTGGGATTGTACTGATTCTCACCGAGTTGTTCGGCCGATAGGTAGACGATAAGCGCGGGTAGCGATGGCGCACGTTCTGTGCTTGCTGGACGAGCCAAATCGACCATAATAGACGTCGCTAACTGGGCAAACCACGTCATTCACGGAATCTGCCGGGAGTTTGTCATGCCGACATGCGTGCGCACGCTGGGTCTGTTTCTGTTCCTGACACTGGGCTTGTCGGTCCACGCCGACGCCGCATCGGACGCCGACAAGGCGTTCGGGGACGGTCAGCAGCTGCTGGCCAGCGGCGACCTGCGCGGGGCGTTGCGGGCATTCGTGACCGCGGTCAAGCTCGATCGCGAGAACCAGCAGTACATGCAGAAGTATTTGCTGGTGCGTCAGGCGGTCCAGCTGCAGGACGTTGTGGCTGGGGAATCGGACCCTCGCAAGTGGGAGCAGGCGGCGTGGGCGCTGCGATCGTTTTTCAACGACCAGAACCTGCATGCCCAGGTTTTGCCGATCGATCGCGCTCTGTGGGAGCGCTCGGCAACCGCCGACAATGCGATCCAGCTGAGCGAAACGCTGCTGGGATTGGATCGACCGGCGGAAGCCGTCAAAATCCTCAGCAGCCTGGACCGCCAGACGGCAACACCGGCCAGTGAGGCGCTGCTGGCAGTCGCCTTGGCCCGGGAAGGCAAGTTGTCCGAAGCCGAGGCGGTGGCGGCCCGCGGGGATGGGACCGCAGCCAGCGATCCGGGCACGTTATACCTGACGGCACGGATGCACGCGGTGGTCGGCAACACCGGCCAGGCGCTGGACACATTGACCCGTTGTTTCCAGGCCGTGCCGCCGAGCCGATTGGACAAGCTCAAGAGCATGGCGCGCGAGTGTCCCGACTTTGCCGCCGTGGCCCGACTGGCATCCTTCGAGACAGCTCTGCGGACGCCGTCCCAGGTACCCGAATCGAAATGCAGCGGCGGAGCCAGTTGCAGCTCGTGTCCGATGCGCGGCGGCTGTGCCCACGGCGAGAAGAAATAGAGGCCGAGCGTGTTCGGGACGCGACGCGTCGTTCAGGCGTGCTTCCTTGCACTGGTGCTGGTCGGTGTCTTCGCGCTGCAAGCCAATTGCGAGCGGTGGTGCCCGTTCGGCGGTGTGGAGGCAATCTACACGTTCGCAGTCGAAGGGAACATGCTCTGTTCGCTGGGCGTGTCCAATTTCTTCATCCTGGGCGGCGTGCTCCTTGCCACACTGCTCGTGCGCCGCGCGTTCTGCGGATATCTCTGCCCGATCGGCGCGATCTCCGAGTGGCTGCGACGGGCGGCTCAGCGCTGTGGCGTGCGGGAATTCCGGGTGTCGGCACCCTGGGACCGTGCACTCAGCCTGTTCAAGTACGCCGTGCTGGTCGTGGTCCTGGTGCTGACGTATCGGGCGGGCGAGCTGGTATTTCGTGCGTTTGATCCGTGTTACGCGCTGCTGAGCCGGCACGGGGAGGATATCACGTTCTGGGCGTACGCGGTCAGCGGCGCGATCGTGGTGTCATCGCTGGTGGTGATGATGCCGTTCTGTCGGTGGGCGTGTCCGTTGGCGGCCGTGCTGAATGTGTTCGCACGATTCGGCGTGACAGGCATTCAGCGTGACGAGCAGCGCTGCCATGACTGCGGCCAGTGTGCGCGCAAGTGTCCCATGCAGATACCGGTAGACGGCGTGCAGCGTGTCACCGCGTCACGGTGCATCGCGTGTTTCGAGTGTGTTACCGCCTGTCCGTCCTCACGCTCACGGCCGGCTGCCTTGCGATGGGGGCCGTGGGTGCCGCGCGGCCGCCGGTGGCCTCAGGGGGTACTGGTCACGATCCTGCTGCTGTGCACGTTCTCCGCCGTAGCCGCCTCGTATCTGATTCCGATTCCGTCGTTCTGGATGCGACACGGCGAACTGCCGCGGCAGGTGGAGACGGTTCAGCTTCGGATCGAGGACGTGACCTGTCGCGGCCGCGCCAACCTGCTGGTGTATTTTCTCCAGCGAGACGATCTGTTTGCGGTGCGCGGCGGCTGGCAACTGGCCGCCTGGCCCGGCCCGGGCTGGTCCGAAGTCCACGTGACATTCGATCCCGCGCAGACCGACGTCGACGCGATTCGACAGGCCATCACAGAACCGTATTTCGAGCGCGACACGGCCTATTGGCGTATGTCTCCGTTCCGCATCGAAGGCTACGACCCATTAGGCCTCGAACTGGAGTAGCGACGCCAATGCCCCCGGCTTGTCCGGGGGTTCTTTACGCTCTCTGCTACACCGCGCGTCTGCCCCGCCACCGCGTCCCTAAATCCCGAACGCTTCCTGCATCTGCTTTCTCACTTCGGTCAGCCGCTGGAGATCTCCGCCGTCGACCTCGGCCGTGGCCCAGCCGGCGAAGCCAATGTCGTCCAGGGCCTCGCGCACTTGATCCCACGGCAGATCGCCCGCAGTGATCTCGGTGAACTTGTTTTGCGCGCGACTGAAGCCTTTCACATCCAGCTTGACGCACCGCCGTCCGAACTGGCGAATCCACTCGCCCGGCTGACCGTACTTCCAGTGGTTGCCGATGTCGTAGTACATGCCGACCCAGGGACTGTCGATGCTGTCGATGAACTCAACGAACCGGTCCGCGCTCTGCTCCGGAGGCGCGTCGTGATCGTAGAACATCCTGTTCCAGACGTTTTCGATCAGGATCATCTGCCCGAGTGATGCGGCCAGCGGAATCAACTGCTTGATCTCCTGGCGGCAGCGCTCCGCAATGACGTCCGGTGGGCCATCATCGCCCTTGCCCACGACGATCAGCACGCCGCTGCCGCCTGCGGCGTGCGACACGCGCAGACAGTGCTCGACGTTCGCACGACCTGCCGCGCGCACGTCGCGGTTCTCGTGCGTCAGCGTCTTGCTCCAGTGTTCATGGTTGATTGCGTTGTGCACAAACACGCCCGACTCGGCGACCGCCGCGCGCGCTTCCTCGGGTGTGTACTCGCCCGCTTGGTCCAGATCCACACCGTCAAAGCCCGCCTCGCCTGCGCGGCGCAGCCGATCGGCCAACGGTTCATCGGGCAGTGCAGCGGTAATCATCCCCGACTTGCAGGAGAGCAGGATGCGTTTGCCTGGCGGAGGAGTCACGACCTGCCCTGCGTGTGCCGCCGCGGGAGCCGCAAGTGCGGCGGTCGACACCCCCGCACCAGCGACCGAGGCGGCCCCGGTGGCGAGAAATCGGCGGCGATCGAGCGACGGCAACGCGTGGTGTTGATGTCGAGTGGTTGGCATCTGTGGGTTCCTCGCGGTAATGGTACGGATCAGGCCGGTGCGCTGAGCGAATTATCACGTCTGCCGCAGCGGTTCGAAAGACGGCAGGAAGATGGGTCAGGCTCGGCGACGTGAAAAGCGGGAAATGGCTGCCCCGGACGTGGTTGCGGAGAATGTTCCGTTCATGTGTGCGTTCTTGCATGGACTCGTACCCCCTACTCCACGGCCCATCGACTCCCGTGCGAGATCAGATCACCAGGCAGGGTCGACAACAACTCCCTCGTGTTCCCGCAAGAATGGTCGACGAAGCCCCCGTCCTTTGTCTTTGCGAATGAAGGCGAGTAGTGGGCCGGCGGCGTTCACGGTCGCCCTGCCAGGGCTCCGCATGGAGAGATCGACCCATAACCAGGGGCTGCGTGCGTCGCTGCGCGACGCCCTTGCCCCTGGCTATTGACGGACGCCTCTCCGAGGCGGCATCCGCATGCTACCAGCGCCTGTCGGCCTCGGCCGAGGCTGAGTCGGGCCTTCGCTGCGCGACGCCCTTGCCCCTGGCTATTGACGGACGCCTCTCCGAGGCGGCATCCGCATGCTACCGGGGCCTGTCGGCCCCGGCCGAGGTTGTGCCGGCCCTTCGAGCCTGGAGAAGTTCTCACAGAGCACGGCGTGGCATTGCACACGACAGTTCCCAGGTCAGGCCTGCTCGGTGCCGGGATTTCGTGCCCGGAACGGCAGGGTTACACTGTGCAGTTGCATGAAGTCGGCACACAAACAAGCAGGCAAGCGAGGGCACAGGCATGATCGTTCGACCGTATGGTGCTGCAACGTGGCCGCGTATGGCAGGCCTGATGGCGTGGGTGCTCGGGTTCGTCGTCCTCTGGGAACAATCCGCCTGGGGTCAGACGCCAGACCGATCCGCAACAGTTTCCCCTGACCCGTCGGATGCGAAGGTCAAGATTCTGCTGATCGGTCATCAGCCGGACCATCCTCCGGGAACACATCTGTACCTCGACATGTGCGAGTTGTTGGCCAAGTGTCTCCGGCGCACGCCAGGCGTGGAAGCGGTTGTTTCTGACGGCTGGCCGCAGGATCCGGCTGTGCTCGAGGGTGTGTCCGGGATCGTGCTCTACAGCAGCCCGGGGGCGGAGATCCTGCTGGAGGGTGCGGCGCGGGAGCAGTGCGAAGCGATGTTGAAGCGCGGCGCTGGTTTAGTCGCCTTGCACTGGGCAACCGGGATCCGTGACCAGAATAACCAGGCGTTGGCCGACCGCTACCTGGCGCAGCTGGGCGGCCTGTTCAGCTTTGGTTATTCCGGGCTCGACGTCTCCGCTTCACGTGTCGAGCAGATCGATGCGTCGCATCCAGTCTGCCGTGGCTGGCAGGGATTCGAACTGACCGACGAATATTACCTGAATCTGAAATTCCTCCCGGAGGCGCAGCCGCTGTTGCGCGTGCCCGTCAAGGGCCAGCTGCAGACTGTGGGCTGGGTCTACGAACGTCCCAACGCGGCAGGCGGCCGCTCCTACGGCAACACGCTGGGGCACTTCGAGGAACTGTTTCGACAGGAAGCGTTCCGCAAGATGCTCGTCAACGGAATCCTCTGGACGGTGCACGTGGAAGTTCCGCCCGACGGTGCGGACTGCCGGTTGTGACGTCGTGTCAGTGGCGGATGGTGGCCGACAGTTACGAGGGAAAACCATGGGTGCATCAACTAAATGGAATCGCGCAGTCCCATTCAGGCTACGGCGTCGCGAGTTCCTCCAGCGCAGCGCACTGGCGGGTGCGGCCTGTGCCGCGCCGCTGTTCGTGCGTGCTACGGCCCTGGGCTCGGGGCGGGAGGCGCCGAGCGAGCGGATCACGGTCGGCTTCATCGGCGTCGGCTGGAAGGGACTCCAGGGCTGCTTCGGTTCGCTCGTCCATTCGTTTCTGGCCAACCCCGGCTATCAGGCGCTCGCCGCGTGCGATGTCAATCGCAAGAATCGCGACGACGCCAAAGGGGTGATCGACCAGGCGCAGGGCAATCAAGACTGCGCGACGTACAACGATTTCCGCGAGCTGCTGCAGCGCGGGGATATCGACGCCGTGGCGATCGCCACCCCGGATCACTGGCATGCGATTCAGACGATCGAGGCCTGCCGGCACGGCAAGGATGTGTACTGCGAGAAACCGTTGTCGCTGACGATCCGCGAAGCGCGGGCAATGGTCCAGGCGGCGCGCGAGTATGGCCGCATTGTCCAGACCGGAAGTCAGAGTCGTTCGTACACCAATATCCAGTACGCGTGTGAGGCGTTGCGCAACGGCGAGATCGGGGAGATCCGCGAAGTCCACGTGAGCTGCGGCGGCCCCAGCATTCCCTGCGATCTGCCCGCCGAACCTGTGCCGGAACACATTGATTGGGATCTGTGGCTTGGTCCGGCCCCGTGGCGACCATTCCACTCGCTCCTGGCCGACAAGGGGTTTCGCGCCTACCGCGATTATTCCGGCGGCGGCATGACCGACTGGGGCTGCCACCATTTCGACCTGGCCCAGTGGGCGCTGGGGATGGACGACTCCGGCCCCGTCGAGGTCCTGCCCCCCAACGGCAAAGACATCCGCTGGCTGACTTACCGGTACGCCAACGGCACGATCATGACGCATGAGTCGCCGCTGAGCCAGCAAGGCGTTGCGTTCGTCGGTTCGGCCGGAGACGCCTGGGGCCACGCCATGTCCTCGCGGTGGCGCAAGGGGGGCGACACCGCCTGGAAGCTTCCCCCCGGGCCGGTCGATCCGATCCAGGGCGCCAAGGCGCACAGCGACAGTTTCCTCGAAAGTGTCAAGACGCGTCGCCGGCCGCCAGCCGACGTGGAAATCGGCTGCCGCACAGTGACCGTCTGTCACCTGGGCAATATCGCGTACTGGCTCCAGAGACCCCTGCGTTGGGACCCGCAGCGTGAGGTGATCGTGGGCGACGACGAGGCCAGTCGCTGGCTGGATCGCGCGAAGCGCGAGCCGTGGAATTTGTGAGCAACGTGGCGCGGAGACGGACAGATGCAGCGATTTTCGAGCAGTGGGCGGGCGTATGGCGGGAAAGCGACGTTGCGTGCAGTCGCCGTGATCCTGTCCGCGACTCTGTCGGCCTGGTGGTTACCTGCGATCGCCAGCGCCCAGCAGGCGGACGCGCTGGAAAACGCCTTTGCGGCGTTACGCACCTACGATTGGGGTACGCCGATGGCCCAGCTGGTACCGATCGATGCGGCCATCCTCGCGACGTACGGCAGGACTGAGCTGCGTCAGGATCTGGAGAACCGGCTGCTGGAGGTTCTGGCATCCGACGTTCCCTTGGCCGCCAGGAACTACGTGTGTCGCCAGCTGGCGGTCATCGGTTCGCCGCGCAGCGTGCCGGCGCTCGAACGCTTGCTGGACGATCCGCAACTGGCGCATCTGGCGCGCGGGGCGCTGGAGGTCATTCCGGGTCCCGAGGCGACTGCGGCGCTCTGCGCGGCCACGTCCCGGCTGGCGGCGGAGCGACGGCTGGGCGTAATCCACTCGTTGGGTCGCCGCGGTGACACCGCGGCGGTCGCAACGGTGACTGCGCTGCTCGACGATTCCGATCCGCAGCTGGTCGCGGCGAGTTTGATCGCGCTGGCCCGACTCCCCGGTTCCGAATCGGCGCAGGCGGTCCTGGACTACCTGCGGCGTGCGTCCCCAGACACGCTCCTGGACGCGAAGCACGCCGCGCTGCAGGCAGCCCAGCGGCTGCTGGCAGCGAACAAGCTGCGGGAGGCCGCGGCGGCTTTCACGCTGCTGGAACAGGACGATGCGCAGCATTTGCGTTGTGCGGCGTTGCAGGGACTGGTCCAGGCCGAGCCGGAGAGGGCAGTCGCGCGTTGGACGGCCGCGCTGTCCAAACCGGACGACGCCTGGCAGCGGCTTGCAGCGGAGTCGATTCGTGCGGAGGCCAGCGACGATCAGCTCGCAGCTGTCTGCGTCATGATTCCCAACGTACCGACACTCGGGCGAGTTCGGTTTTTCGAGGCGCTGCGGCAGCGTCCCAGCATTGCGTTGCGTTCCGCCGCATTGGGTGCGCTGCAGGATGCGGATTTGGACGTGCAGCGGGCGGCCGTCGATGTGCTGGGAGTATCCGGCGAGTCGCCCGACGTCGCGCCGCTGGCTCGTTTGGCGGCCAGCGCCGGTGCTGGTACTGCGCTGCGTGAGGCGGCGGAACGCACCCTTGTGCAGTTGCAGGCACCGGGCGTGGACGACGCGCTCGTCCAGTTACTCGCTGACGCCGACCCCGCAGTGTGCACCGCGGCGATCCGTGCTGTGGTGGCGCGCGAGACACTCGAGGCGGCACCGCAGCTGCTGCGTCTGGCCCGCAGCGACGACCCGTCCGTGCGACTCGAAGCGCTGACCGCGTTGCCGGCCCTGGCCGACGCCTCCATGGCAAAGGCCTTGATTGACCTGCTGACCGAGACTCCGGCCGGTCGCGAGCGCGAGCTGCTGGAGCGTGCCGTGGCGCGCAGCTGCGGCCAGATCACGCCGCCCGACGACCAGGCCGCTCCGCTGCTGGCGGCGCTGGCCCGCGCTGACCTGGCGCGGCAGATCGCCCTGCTCCCGGCACTCGGCAGGGTCGGCGGCACCCAGGCGCTGGCCTCCATTGAACAAGCGATGGACGACCCGGATGCCGCCGTGCGCGAGGCGGCCCTGCGCGGCCTATGCAACTGGCCGGACGATCAAGTGGCCGATCGGCTGTTGGAGCTCGCTCGCACCGGTCAGTCTGAGTCACAGCGGACACGAGCGCTGCGCGGTTACGCCCGCGTGATTGCTCGGCGCGGGCCCCAACAGCCGCAACAGGTGGCCGACGGCTTGCGGCAAGCCCTCGAACTGGCCACACGGCTCGAGGATCGACGGTTGATACTCTCCCGACTGACCGCCGCCCGGTGCATCGAGTCGCTCAATCTGGCCCTGTCGCTGGTCGCGGACCCGCAACTGGCCGCTGACGCGCTGGACGCGACCGTGTCCCTGGCCGAAGGCATGAAGCAGTCGCATCCGGCGGAAGCGCGGGCCGCACTGCAGCAGGCGCGGGCCAGAACCGATAATCCCGAGCTGCAGCTGTACATCGACAAGCTGCTCTGGAACATGCAACTGAGGGAGCAGGAGCAGGCCGCAAGCGCGCCGGCCCGCGAGTGACACGTACTTGTCGTAATCGCATTAGACCCTTGCGGAGTGCTTGACTGATGCTGCAATTCGTGCAATTGGCGTGCGTATGGGCAGCGGCCTGTGCGCCGGGAGCGGCAGCGGAACAGAATCCGGGAGACAAGCCGCAGCAGGCGACACCCGCTCGCCAGCTGCCCGACCCGGGGAGCATCGTCGAGGATGCGGATCGTGGCGAAGTGATCCTCTCGGCCAAAGTACAGTTTCCCGAGGGCAAGCCCTGCATTAACGCCTTCGGCCAGCGGATCCAGGCGTTTGCCGGCTGTGCCCAGGCCGCCGGCGGTGACGCCAAGATGGCGGCGTATTTCGTGTTCCTGGTCGATGTGCCGACGGAGCGTGTGTTCGATGCGCTGATCAATGTCGGCTGCCGACCGCTGGTCCACTACAGCATCCAGGAAGGGCGCAAACGCAGCGGTCTCACGGTCGAGACATCCATGGAGGACTATCTGCAGGGCGACCCCGTGGTGCTCTCGGTCTTCTGGCGCGATCCGCAAGGGACGTGGATCGAACGCCCATACGAACATTTTGTCACAGAAGCAATCACGATCGACGACAAGCAAGTCGAGAAGCCCTGGACACCGCATTTCGTGTTCCACGGTAGCGGAGCCATCTACAGTTCCGGGACCGGATGCATCGCCTGCCCGTGCGATTGCCCCGGAGGTATCATCGCGGACAATCGCAATCCGATCTATGATCCGAAACCGCTGGTCCGCTTTGACATGGCCAAGGCGCCACCGGCCGGAACGCAGGTGTACGTGCGGATTCGCGCCATCACTTCACGGGAGCCGTGACGCGGCCCATGAGCGCAACACAGAACCCGTGGCGAATCCTCGTCGTATCCGCCTGTTACTGCCTGCTGCCGCCGGGTGGTTCCACGCCTTGGGCGGACGAACGTCGCGTTCTGGAACATCACCGCGACAACATCTATCTGCTCGACTTCACAGCTGACGGGCGACTGATGGCCACCGCGTCCGGGGATAATACGGCTGCCATCTGGGACGTGTCGTCGGGTGCGGTACGGGCGTCCCTGCAACACGAGGGTCCCGTGTATGCAGCCGTCTTTGCGCCCGGCGGCACGAGGTTGGTGACCGGCAGCGGCGACGGATGCGTAACCGTCTGGGATGTTGACGACGGCCGCCAACTCCAGCGGGCACGCGAGCACGAGGACGCGGTTTACTCGCTCGCCATCTCGCGGGACGGCAAGCGACTGGCCACCGCCGGCGGCAATGGACAAGGAGGAGATACGATCTGCCGGTTGTGGGATGCCGAGACCATGCGTGTGACAGGTCAACTCGCCGGTCACACCTTTCCCGTGTACGGCGTCGCGTTCGCCCCAGACGGCAAGACGCTGGCGACATCCAGCCGCGACAGGACGGTGCGCCTGTGGCGGTTGGCCACAGGAGCGTGCCTCGTCCTGGAAGGGCACACGAGCGATGTACATCGATGCGTGTTTTCCCCCGATGGCAACCTGCTGGCAACGGCCAGCCAGGACGCCACGGTGCGGGTGTGGGATGTGGCACGCGGCATCTGCGTCCGGGTGTTGCAGGGTCACAAAGACCCGCTCTACGCCGCCGCGTACTCGGCCGACGGGAAATGGCTCGCGTCGGTGGGGGACGACTTTCGGCTCCGCGTCTGGCGCACGACGGATTTCGAAATGGTGTCCGAACAGAAACTGGCGGACGACGCGCTCTATGCGCTGGCGTTCCTTCCCGACGCCTCACGCGTGGCGGTGGCAGGCGCCGAAACCACGGTGCAGATTCTGACGTTCTCCCCGCGGTCGGATTGAACGCCGGATTGGACAGCGCCAGGCGTGGTGAAAAACGCCAAATGTGCGCCGCGGACGTGGCTGCGGAAATTGTTCCGTTGATGCCTGCGCATTTCATGGACGGTCCCTCGCTTTACCGCGAAGCGGTTGCACTCCACAGCCCAGACATCCGAGTTGTCAGGTCAAGCGGGCCAGTGGGCCACGGCGTCGTGCGCGCGACCAGTTGTAAAACCCCTTCGGGGTTTGGGGGCTTCCTGAGGGCCTCCGGTACCCGGGGTGGCGCTCCGCGGCTGCGCCGCTCCGCTGACCCCGGGCTATGACGTACAACGCCTTCGGCGTTGAGACGACCGCCTGGCGGTGTTGTGCCCTGCGATCACGGCTCCTCACCGCGAAGCGGTTGCACTCCACAGCCCCGGGTCGCCGCGCAGCGGCGCACCCTGGGTCATTGGTCAGCGCCACCCAAGTTCGTAACCTGGACAATGCACGAGTTTCCCTCGCACTGCGCCCAACGACTTGTCGAAGACAACTTGCGTGGGCCTGCCTGGCGGCAGAGCGTGCGCGCGCCACAACGCGGCGCGTCAAACTGAATGGATTGCGTAGAGTCTAAGGAGCGGACAATGACTGCCGGTAAGGCAAGGCGACGGCATGTGGTCTGCGGTCTGTGTGTGCTGTTGATCGTCACAGCTCATCGAGCTTGGGGACAGAGCGAGTCCTGGATCACGCCGGACACGGTCTTCCTGTCTGACAGCCCGCTGGAGGAAACTTCTGCCGGCTCGGCTGTCTCCGCTTCGCTTGAAACGTCCGACCCGCCGCAGGCGGCGGCAGCCAAGAGCGGCAAGCCGGCCAGTGCGAAGCCAACACCGGGACGGATGACCTGCTGTTGGGGAGAACCTGTGGAGTGGTCGAAGATCCCCGCGTGGATCTGCCCGTTTCCGCGTCCGGGGTTCTTCCCCAATCCGCCCAACGAGCCGGGATACTTCACGGTGGCTGACTCGCTGCACGGAAACTGCCAGGAAAAGCGTCCGCCGTCCGGTTATCCTCCCTTTGCGCTGATGCCGCCAAGTTTCTTCGACGCGGACTTCCGCTATGTCGAGAGCAAACCGCAGGAAGAGCGATCTCTCATTGAGCGGTTGAAGCGTATCCCGGTTTCGGACTGCATGATGTTCAGCACCGGCGGCCAGGCGTGGGTGCGCTTCCACAAGGAGAACAATGCCCGACTCACCGAGGTGGACCACTCGTTCGCCCTGCCCCGCGTGCGGGCCTACGGTGACCTCTGGTTCGCGGACGTGGCACGTGTGTACGGTGAGTACCTGTGGGCCGATTCCGTGAACGCCCAGTTGCCTCCCTTGCTGGTCGACGAAGACCGGGGCGATATTCTCAACCTGTTTCTGGACGTCAACGTCCTCGACTGGGAAGGTGCTCCGGTTGTGGCGCGCGTGGGTCGGCAGGAACTTCTGTTGGGCTCCCAGCGGCTCGTGTCCACCATCGACTGGGCGAACACGCGGCGCACGTTTGAAGGCGTGCGTGCATTTCGCCGCGGAGAGAAATGGGACCTGGATGCGTTCTGGGTGCAGTTTGTCCCGCCGCGCCCGGCCGAGTTCGACCGGCCGGATTCCAATCAGGATTTTGCCGGCGCCTGGGCCACGTACCGGCCGGAAAAGGGTGAGTTTCTCGACTTCTATTACCTCTTCCTCCACAACACCAATGACATCGCTCGCCAGGGAATCGTTGAGGCACCCGTGGAGGCCAATACGCTGGGCACTCGATGGACGGGCGACGAGAACAACTACCTGTGGGATTTTGAGGGCGCCGTTCAGTTCGGCGATCGCGGCGCCAACGACCTGGTGGCCGGCACCGCCGCCGCCGGCGTCGGTCGGCAGATGAAGAACATCGGTTGGAATCCGACCGGCTGGCTGTACTATGAATATGCCAGCGGGGACACGAATCCAGGCGATGGCACGTCCAACACGTTCAACCACCTGTACTCATTCGGCCACTACTATCTGGGGTGGGCAGATCTGGTGGGCCGGCAGAACATCCACGACGCGAACGCCCAGCTGTATTTCTATCCGACCGAGTGGATGACCGTCTGGCTCCAATACCACCACTTCTGGCTCGCCGCCTCCCGCGATGCGCTCTACGGACCCGCCGGGACCGTGCTGCGGCGTGACCCCACCGGCCAGTCGGGTAGCAATGTGGGCGACGAAGCGGATATCATCTTGAACTTCCACCTCACCGCCACGTCGGATATCCTGTTGGCCTACTGCCGCTTGTGGGGTGGCGGGTTCCTGGAAGGCACAGCCGGGCCCAACCGGGCTGCGGACGCGGAAGCCATGTACTTCATGTACCAAATCAAGTGGTGAGCTGCCCGCCGAACATGAAACAATTCGACGTCTACGGACTCGGCAATGCGTTGGTCGACATTGAGTACGAAGTCGATCCGGACGACCTGCGTGCGCTCGGGATCGACAAAGGCGTGATGACGCTGGTGGACGAGGCGCGTCAGGCGGCGATCGTGAGCCAGCTCGCCGCGCGCGAAGCCAATCGCGGCAGCGGAGGGTCAGCCGCCAACACGATCATCGCCGTCAGTCAACTCGGCGGCAGCGCCTTCTATTCGTGCCGCGTGGCGGCGGACGATCGAGGGCGGTTCTACGTCGAGGATCTGTCGCGCGCTGGCGTGGCTACGAATGCACGCACCCTGATGACGCCCTCCGGCGTGACCGGCACCTGCCTGGTGCTGGTCACCCCTGACGCCGACCGCACGATGAACACGTTTCTGGGCGTCTCGGCGGATGTGGCACCGAGCGACGTGGACACGGCGGCACTGGCCGGCAGCCAGTACCTGTACCTGGAAGGGTACCTGGCGACGAGCACAAGTTGCCTGGCGGCCGCACTCTTTGCCAAGGAGCAGGCACGCGCAGCAGGCACACGCGTCGCCGTCTCGCTCTCGGACCCGAATGTCGTCGCCCACTGCCGACCTGCGATCGATCAGCTGCTGGTCGGGGGCGTCGATCTGTTGTTTGCCAACGAGGATGAAGCCAAGTCGCTCGCACAGACCGACGATCTGGCAACCGCCGTGGCCCGGCTGCGCGGTTGGGCCCGCGAGTTCGTGATTACGCGCGGAGCGCACGGAGCCGTCGTGTTCGACGGGCAGACTGTGCACACCATCGCGCCCGTGCCGACCCAAGCGGTCGACACGGTCGGAGCCGGTGACATTTTTGCCGGCGCTTTCCTTTACGGCATCACGCACCAGATGTCTTATCCGCAGGCTGCTTCGCTGGCAGCACTGGCCGCCTCTCGACTTGTCGCCCGTCGCGGTCCGCGACTGACTGTCCCGGCCATGCAGGCGATCCTCCGCGAATTTGAGGCCGACAGCTAGGCTTTGTCGCAGCTTGATTCTGGGATTGGCTGGCTGGGGTCGAGCGTCAGCTCGCCCCCAGCTTATCGCAGCTGGGGGCTCACTTCGTTCGTCCCCAGCCACGCCAGTTCTTAGCTGAGTCAAAGCACGAATCACTCCCCACGGACGTCTTCCGTTCCAACCCGTCTCCGCCGCGCGGCAATGAATGATCGCACGCAGGCGGCCAGGAGAATGGCCGAGAGGACGGACATCAGCACCAACGGGACCAGTATCGCGGTCTTCACCTCGACTCCCCGGGCCAGCTGCATGCCCAACCGACCAGCCGGGAGCAGAAACGCAAGCAGCGCCAGGACCGACACGCCGTGCATCGCGTGCTTCCGCGCGGATGCGTTCAGCGCAACGACGCCGAGCACGAGCATGGGGAGTCCCGCGAACGCCGGGATGAGCGCAGTCACACTGGGCCGAGCGCCGTCAGCTGCGCTGCGGCCGGCATTCAGATACGAGCCGATCCCGAGCAGGATCAACAACGTCGCAATCACGATCGTGAATCTCGCCATGAGCCGCCGCCCTACGCATCTAGCCGTTCGACCTCGATCGAGCTATTAATCTGATGGGGAGTACCGCATTTCCGCGACCATAATAACAGGCAAACACAATGATTCGCCACCGGGGTCCCGGGGTTGAGAAAAGGAGCACGTCATGAAGAAATCGTGGGCTGTCTGGGGACTGTTGTTTCTGGCAGGGCTGTCGATCGGGCTGCTGTTTGCCCCGCGCCCCGCCGCTGAGCCACTGTTGGCCATGACCGCGCAAGGTTCCTCCAAGAAGAGCATGGCCACTGTCCCGCTTGATGTGGGTATGGAAGCGGTCATTACGCTCGATCACGTAACCTGTGACCTGACTGGCTATGTACTCGACCGCTTCACCGGGAAGTTTTTCCTGCAATACCATTGGAACGTGGCCCAGGACTTTCAGGTGCGTCCCGGCAGTGTGCCCCACTTCCTATTGGTCACTGGCACCGCGACGTTCCGGAATTTTTCGAGCAATGAGCGGCTGGCCGACGGCGTCGTCTACATCTCCGAAGAGACGTCCGATCGGGTCGTGGCCTACGCGATTCCCTGGAACAGCACGATGCGAGCCAGTAACACGCTGCCCCAGGTCCGCAGCTTTCTGCCCCTCGATTTTGCCCGCACGCGGGCCATGCCGATCTTTTGAAGGGAGGGCGGACGGCGGAGGACGGAGGAGAGAGGGCGGAGGGCGGAGGACGGAGACCGGCCGTTGCCTTCAAGAAATGAAGAACGGGCGAGGTTAGTGGTTGGCCGTTCTCGCCAAGTCACCAATCTCGCCCGCCGTGTGGACGCGGCGCGGCAGGAGCCTCGCCCTCCCTTTGTCACCTCTGGCCTCCGTCTTCCGACCTCTGGCCTCCGTCCTCCGACCTCTGGCCTCCGTCCTCCGACTTCTGGCCTCCGTCTTCCGACCTCTGGCCTCCGTCTTCCGACTTCTGGCCTCCGTCTTCCGACTTCTGACCTCCGTCTTCCGACTTCTGGCCTCCGTCTTCCGACCTCTGGCCTCCGTCTTCCAACTACTTGGCCGGCGGCAGGATGACGGCGTCGATCACGTGGATCACACCATTCTTCGCGACGATGTCGGTCTTCACGACATTCGCCTTGTCAATGCTGACGTTGCCCTCCTTGACGGTGATCTTCGCCTCGGAACCCTGTACGGTCTTGGCGCTCTTGAGCTTCACGACGTCGGCGGCCATGACCTTGCCCGGTACCACGTGGTACGTGAGAACTGCAACCAGCTTGTCTTTGTTCTCGGGCTTGAGCAGATCGGCCAGCACCTTCTCGGGAACCTTCTTGAACGCTTCGTCCGTGGGGGCGAAGACCGTGAACGGACCCTTGCCCGACAGGGTCTCGACCAGCCCAGCCGCCTTAACAGCCGCGACCAGCGTCTTGAACGAATCGTTAGCGGCGGCGATTTCGACGATCGTTTTGTCGCTCGTCTCATCCGCCCGAACGTTCTTGGCACTCAGGGTCAACACCACAGCACCGATCATCAAACCTGCAAACAACCTAGCCATAACTCGACCTCCTTACAGACATCCGACAATACGACCATGTAACACACTTCGACGTGCACGGGCACAGGACACGAGGCGACCCAACACCATAGGGTGAGCCGCAGTTACGTCCCCGCAACTTGCGAAGGCCCGTCTGAAAAGGACATTGCGAGCGAGCCAGCGAGCCGGTTCGTTTTGATCCGGTCACCTGTCGCGTCGCTCCCGTCCTCGCATCTGGGGGAGTTATAGAAACGGGCGAGAATCTGACCAGGGGGAGGTCCCCGGTCCACGGACAATTCCGTGAGAAGCACTTTATTTGCCGCGACGCGTCCCCTACCCTCTGCTCATCCGTTCATGTTCTCTTCGGTTCAGTTTGTCGCTCGTGTGTCCACAGGATCGTGGAGGTCGGCGAAAGGCCTGGAAGGCCGACCGTCAATAGCCAAGGGCGACAGCCCTTGGTAAGTTGGCCCTCTGAAACGGGAGCCCTGGAAGGGCGGCCGTCGTCTTCTCGCCGGAGTGGTGAACGATGCCCCTGTCCTTTGTCAGCCTTCCAGCTTACCGAATGAATGGGCGTTGTGCACCCGCGACATTGACGATCGCCCTGCCAGGGCTCCCGATTGAGAAACGGAACCGACACCAGGGGCGGCGTGCGTCGCTACGCAACGCACTTGCCCCTGGCTATTGACGGACGCCTCGCTGAGGCGTAACTGAGAAAACTCCCCTGCTCGGCCTATCGACGGACGCATCCGGGAAGGCCTAGCAGATGCTATTCGTAGATCGGGAAGAACGTGTGAAATGCCTGCTCGCAGAAGACGCCGGGATCGTTGAAACGCCGATTCTGGTTCAACCCGGCCACTTGATGCATCTCATCCTCAGCAAGCTCAAAGTCGAATACGTTCAGATTCTCGCGCAGGCGTTCTGAGCGGGACGTCTTGGGTATGACAACTGTCCGTCGCTGCACGCCCCACCGCAGCAGGATCTGTGCTGGCGTCTTGCCGTGCTTGCGCGCCAAATCCTGCACGGCCGGCAGGTTCATGATTGAGTCGGCGGGGGACGCCATGCCCAGCGGCTCGTAGGAGATCGATCCCAGGGGCGAGAACGCGGTGAAGACGACGCGCTCCTGGTGGCAGAATCGCAGCAACTTCTCCTGCGTCAGGAACGGATGCGATTCAACCTGCAGGACGGAGGGATGGATCTTCGCGTAGGACAGCAGGTCGCGCAGCAGCGAGCAGCCGAAGTTGCATACGCCGATGTGCTGCACGTAGCCGGACTGTACGAGCTCTTCCATCGCCCGCCAGGTCTCTGCGATGGGGACGCGGTCTTCGACCATTCCGGGCTGCGGCTGATCCGGGTCGAAGAACCAGCCGGGCGGGTAGCGTTTGGCGAAGGGGACGAAGTTGAGCGAGATGGGGAAGTGGATGAGGAAGAGATCGAGGTAGTCGAGTTGCAGGTCGTTGAGGGTCCGATTGAGCGCGGCGCGCACGTGCTCGGGCCGGTGATACGTGTTCCACAGCTTCGACGTGACGAAGACGTCTTCCCGTCGGCACAGGCCTTCCCCCCAGACGGCCTGGAGACCTGCACCCACCTGCGCTTCGTTGCCATAGTCGCAGGCACAGTCCAGGTGCCGGTAGCCGGTCAGGATCGCCTCCTTGACCAGTGCAGGCGCGCGGTCCGGTTCGACTTTCCACAGGCCGAGCCCGATTGCAGGAATGGCTCCACCGCCGGATAAACTCAAGCCGGGAATCGTCATAGGGCAAGCTCCGTGGGTGGGGTGAGCCGTTTCAAGCGGATGGCAAGCCGTATTGTGACGCGGCCGGGAGGTGGCGTCGAGACGGGTGTGGCGAGACGGTATAATGGGCTCAGGTCGCGAGTTGGGCAGTTGCCGGAAACGGTGTGATTTGAACACGGAGAACTGTCCATGAACCAATTGCCTTTGATGTCCGGTTGTGCGTGCTGCGGATGGGATCGGCGTCGATTCCTGGCGGCGGGCTGCGCTGCTTGTGCCGGGGCCGCGGGACTGGCCCTCAGCGCCCAACCCGCCCGCGCGGCGTCCCGCGCTGACAAGACGCGCATTCGCATTTTGTACTCCCTGCATGCTCCCAAGCAGGACCGGCCCGACTGGCCCAACGTCGGATTCGATTTCGGCCCGGTCATGCAGCGGGTCGAGTCGCAGTTGCGGCAGCACTGCGGCGACTGCACGTTCGTGTCGTCGATGGCTGCCGACGAAGAGCGGGCCAAGGCCATCGTGGCCGAGGATGGGGCGGACGGCGTCGACGGGTATCTTGTGCTGCAGCTGAATTGCTGGAACCGCGTCGTCCAGGCGGCGGCAGCCACGGGCAAGCCGGTGCTGTACGCCGATTTCCAGTACGGCGGCAGCGGCGGATTCCTGGTGTACACGTCGGCCTTCCTGCGCTCCGGCGCTCCCAACGTCGGATTCGTGGCCTCCTCGCGGATGGAGGATCTGATCGAAGCAGTCAAGTGCTTCGACGTCGTCAAACGCGGTGGATCGGTGCAGGACTTCGTCGCGGCAACGCAGAAACTGCGACACGACCGCACCGCGGCGCCGGATGCCGAGGCATGCCGTGACGATGCGGTGGCGACACTGTCGCCCGAGGAGTGCCTGCGGCGGATGAAGGAGTGCCGGATCCTCACCGTGGAGCAAGGCTGGCCGAGTATCGATGCGCAGGTCACCGAGCTGATGGGGATCGAAGTGATCAAGGTGCCCTTCGCGGAGTTGAACGCCGCCTGGGAAGCGGCGGACAAGGACCAGTCCCGCGCGCTGGCCGACACGTGGGAGAAGACGGCGCAGAACATTCGCGCCGTGTCGCGGGGCACGCTCGAAATCAGCGCCGCCATGTACCTGGCCGAAAAGGCGGTGCTGGAGCGTCATCGCGCCAATGCCATCACCATCAACTGCCTGGGCGGATTCTACGGCAACCACATTCACGCTTATCCGTGTCTGGGGTTCCACGAGCTGCTCAACGAGGGACTCATCGGCGCCTGCGAGTGCGATCTGCGCTCGACCGCCACGATGGTCGCCATGACCACGCTGACTCAGGGACGTCCCGGCTACATCTCCGACCCCGTCATCGACACGGCGAAGCGGCAGATCATCTATGCCCACTGCGTCGCGTCCAATCGCGTGTTCGGCCCGCAGGGAACGGCCAATCCCTATGAGATCCTCACACATTCGGAAGACCGCCAGGGTGCCTCCGTCCGCTCGACCATGCCGGTCGGCTACATGACGACGACCGTTGAGTTCGCTCCGGAACGGAAGGTGATCCTCTTCCACCAGGGCAAGTCGGTCGAGAATTCGCTCGATGACCGCGCCTGCCGCACGAAGCTGGCGGTGCAGCCGGTCGGGGATCTGGAGAAGCTGTTCACGCAGTGGGATCAGTGGGGCTGGCACCGCGTCACCTACTTCGGCGACCTCAAGGAGCCCGTGTTCGCACTGGCCGATGCACTGGGCTGGGACGTGCTGCAAGAGGCTTGATCGGCCTGTTCTGCTGCCGCCGGTCCGTGTCGGGACCGGCGGCGGGATTGTGCCGACGATACGCCGCGGGAGAGACAACCATGCATTGTTGTCGCGTCGAACGGCTGTGCGCCGTTGGGATCGCGCTGCTGCTGTGCTGTGGGTTGGCCGCCGCACGGGCGGCGCTGGGTCAAGGGGACGAGTCCCCGGCCGAGGCGGATTTGCGTGCGGGGCGCACGTTCCTGCCGACGCAGGTGTATTCGCACGAGGAAGACCAGCGAATCGTCAAGCTGTTTGAAGGCCTGCGCGTGGCGGACGTGTTCGACGGCATGGACCGCGCGGGCCTGCAGGGGATCGGAGCGGTGGACTCCGAGATTCAGCAACTCGGCTTGCCGGAAGACGATTCGGTCCGATGAGTTGCCGCGCGCAAGACCATTCCGGACCGCGCGGATACGCGGAGCCGCACCCGCCCGTCGATCGCCACCACGTTGCCGTCGCCGCCGAAGACGGTTACCAACTGCTCGCCGTCCGGCACGTGCGGCTGGACCGGCACGTGGATATCGGCTTGCGACTCCGATATGTTGAGCACGACGAGCAGCGTGTCAGTGGCATCCCGGCGCAGCAGCGCATAGTGCGGGCCTTCTGCCAGTAGCGGGCAGTACTCGCCAGTGCGCAGCGCCGCGTACCGATGCCGCAACGCGATCAGTGCGCGAACG
>JALOQX010000324.1 GCA_025459265.1 Pirellulaceae bacterium
GGACATTGATCGGCCGAAAGTCAATCGCAAACGCGGGCGACCCGGCCGTCAGTTGGAAGTTCCTGGTCGCGACGTCCTCGAACCGCGGATCGGCGATCAACGAATCGCGATCCAAACCCAACGCCTGCCAGCCGGCCCAATCGCGCCCCACAAACCGCAGGCGATCCGCACCGTCCGCGTGCCAGTACAGGTTTCGGTTCCACTCGCCCAACGGCTGACCGGCGGCGAGCCGCTGCTCCAGCGAGCTTCCGGCCAGCGGTATGAACAGCTCGCCCTGCGTCACATACACGATATTCCGGCGGAACGTGTTCGATTGCGGCGGGAAGACCGGCCAGAGCGCATGGTTGGCCGACATGGCGAAGATGTTGTTCTGGATCACGTGCTCGTGGCCGCCGTTGTTGTACATCAGTCCGCCACTGAGCGTGTTGTAGACCACGTTGTTTTCGACCAGGTACTGTGCGCACGTCGCATCCAGGTAGATGCCCCACCCGAACGGCGGCGTGGAATAGGGCCACATGTCGTGGAATACGTTGTTGCGGATCACACTGCCGGGGGAGACACCCAGGCAGTAGATAAGTCCCGCGTCGCTCAACACGCCGTGCCCCAGGTGGTGGACGTGGTTACGTTCGATCACGTTGTGGTGCGTCCGGTTGGGCGCGTCGTCCCAGTTCCAGCCGATGCTGATCCCCGTGTAGTACAGGTCGTGAATATCGTTGTTCGAGAGCCGGTTGTGGCTGCTCTGCGCGACCCAGATGCCGATCCCGCCCGCATACACGCGTCCGCCATCGTAGATGTGATTATTGTCCACGATGTTGCCGCTCGATTCGGCTTCGTCACGCTCGGCCATGGTGGCTTCGCCCACGCGGATTCCGCCGGCGCCGAGGTCGAACAGCCGCGTCCGCTCGATGCAACACGTCTTGCAGCCGCGGCGCAACCAGATGCCGTACGTGCCCACGTGGGCCACCTCGCACGAAGTGATCCGGCAATGTCGTGCCCCATCGGCCATCACGGCCGCGGGAACTTCGACCGCAGCCTGCGTGCTGCTGTTACCCGTGGGGGCGAGCACCCAGTCATTGTGATGGAACGAGAGTCCGCGCAGCGTGACATGGTCGACAAACTGGCCTCGATCCGGATCACCCGCCAGGCGCACCAGTTCGGTCAGGCGGGGGGCGACCACGACGGTTTCTTCCCGTGTCTCTCCCGGAAGCGGCCAGTAGCTCAGCACGCCGGTCTCACGGTTCAAGTACCACTCCCCAGGCTCGTCCAACAGTTCGCGGGCATTCTCGGCGTAGTAACGCTGGTGGGGTTCCCAATAGCCGATGCACCACCATTCCTTGAGCGGCGCGGCGAACTCGACGACGCGGGCAGCGGGATCGACGGACCGGAGCGGGTGGAGCGAGGTCTCCCAGGAGTGCACGAGGACGACGTTGACATCCGCCAGGCGTTCCCACGGCTGCAGATCGCTGTCTGCGAACACGAAGCGATCCCGCGCAAAGGGCTGACCCTGGCTGTCCGGCGGACCGGGCAATCGCTCGGCAATTCGATAGTACCCGGCGTTGGGTGCTCGCGCCCGCGTACGGCGCTGCCCGCTGACGAACAGTTGTCGGAAGTACCAGTGGCCGGCCTTGACCTCGGGAATCTCCACTTCCCACAGCGTCCCGCGCTGCTGCATGCCAGTGATGACCGTGCCACCGCTCAACACCGGCGTCTCGCCCTCGGCCGCCTCGTAGACCACGGGCGCGTCCGCCGTCCCGCTGTCGACGGGCTGCAACACCAACGGCTCAGCCAGGAAGTAGTCCCCGCCGCGTACGCGTACGGTCATCGGCACCGCCTCGGTGCGCTCGGCCCGCAGGGACCGAAGTCGATCGCGTGCGGCGCCGAGCGTCGCCAGCGGCCCGTCGGTCCCCTGGCCGTTCGGTGCCGCCAACCGCCCGGACCAGGCATCGTTGCCGACGGTGGACACGTACAGCGTTTCCACGCCGCAGGCGGTGGTCGCAAGGCCGAGAACCACCAGGACAAGTGTGCCCCAGCGCGTGAATCGAATGTCGTTCATCATCGTCGCTCCCGTGCCAAGTGATCTCTCGCCGGACTGCGCCACGTCCGCAACCTGTCCGGCCCGCGCCGGGCTAGCGGTGCTGTCACACGAACTTGGTGATACCTGGCAGCGCCGTCGGATAGGTGCCGTCCGGATTCGGCTTGATGGGCGGTTCCGCGTCCCACGCGTACTCCGGCAGGGAGAAATCGAGCGTCGACGTCATCGCTCGCTCCCACGTGATCTCTTCGCCCGTGTAGCAGACCATCTGGGCGAGGATCGCGAGCATCGAGCTGAGCACCATGTAGTGACCGTCGTTGATGGGCTCCCCGGCGCGAATCGACGCGAACAGTTCCTTGTGTTCCACATCGTACATGCTCTCGGCCGATTTCGCGGCACGCCAGGGAGTGGCTCCTTCGATGCGGCAGCGGTCCGGCAGGAACGCCTGGCCCATCGTTCCCAGGAAGATGTCGGACGTGGAGTTGAAGCCACAGCCGGGAATGTCCCGGCAGTAGGCGAACATGCGGACGCCGTTGGCGTATTCAAACACCACGCTGAAATGATCGAACTGGTCGCCGTATTTGGGGTCGACGCACACCTGGCGGCCGCCCAACCCCCAGGCCTTGACGGGTGGCACGTCGCCCAGGACCCACGAACCCTTGTCGATGCTGTGGATCAGCTGCTGGGCGGTCTGATCACCCGACAGCCAGTTGAAGTGGTACCAGTTCTGAAACTGGTATTCCAGCTCGCTCCACCCCGCCTGGCGGTCACGCCCGGCGTACGGGCCGCCGACGTAGTTTTCCTGGACGGCGATGATATCGCCGATGGCTCCGTCCTGGACCCGCTTGATCGTCTCGCGCACGGCCGGATCGTAACGCCAGCAGAGGCCCGAGACAATCGCCAGCCCTTTGCGCCGCGCTTGCTCGCACGTCTCGGTCACCGACCTGATGCCCGGGACATCCAGCGCGTGGGGTTTCTCGCAGAAGACATGCCTGCCCGCGTCAATCGCCGCCCGCAGATGCACCGGGTGAAAGTGCGACGCCCCGGCGATGATGACCACGTCGACGTCGCTGCCGATGACCGCACGGAATGCGTCGAATCCGTGGAACAAGTGCTCGTCGTCCACCTGCACCTGGTCCGGATAACCTTCCTTCAGGCGCTCGCGCGCGGGACGGAGGCGGTCCTCAAACAGATCCGCCATGGCGACGAGCTTGATATCGGGAGCGGCATTCATGGCGTTGGCGGCCGCCCCGCATCCGCGTCCACCGCAACCGATCAGCCCCACGCGAAATCCCTCCGTTCCCGCCGCGTGCGCCGCACGACTCACGGCTAAGGGCAGCGACAGCGCGGCGCCGGCCGCGAGCGAAGTTCCAAGGAATTGGCGACGAGTTGTCATGGCAAGGGGCTCCTGTTCAATGGATCTGCGGGGGAACGTTGCCGTATGTCCACGGGCCGCCGAACGGTGCGTGGGGCGCGCGAGTCGGAATGATGCCGGGCTGCAATTGACGGCTCAGCTCCAGGGCGGCGTCCACCATCTGCCGACCGGCGGTGATGTCGAGGTTCGTGTACGACGAGATCCGTGTCTCATATCCGCCGCCTTGTTCGCCGAACGCTTCTTCCGTCGGTATATAGCCGAGGCAGTCATTGGCAAACGACACGGGGAAGGTGAGCGGGAATTTGCTCGCGTGTTTCAAATCCAGCCCGAACTGGCAAAACACCTCGCCCGGCAAGCCGCACAGGACGACCGGCCCAATCTGGATGGCCTGCACTTCGGCCGACACACGCGGTTGGCGTTGGAGCAGTGCGTCGAGCAACACGACTTCCTTGGCGAACGTCCAGTCGGTATGCCCCACCGTGGCGACGTCCTGCCGCACCAGTTCCCACGCCTGTTGGAGTCGCTCGGGCGACGGCGATCGTCGCGCGATGTCGAGCACCCTGCTGGCGCCGTGAACGGGACCGAGATCGCCCGGCGTCATGCTCAACAGCACTTTCACCGCTTCCGCGCCCACGCGCCCCCCGACCAGCCGCGCCCAGTCCTCGGGCGCCGGATGGCTGTAAGGACTCAGATTGTCGACCTGCGTCACATCACCCGATGTGCCGGGCACGAAAACCACGACCACATCCGGGCCATACATGCCGCGGATCACCTGTTCGAGGTAGTACACATAGTTGGCCGAAATCCCGCCCGGGCTGGTCGTCGCGTGGCAGGCGAAATTGACGACGCAGCCAATGAGTTTTCCCTGCTCGTTCCAGGCTCCGACCACGCCGACCTCAGGGTCGGTTGGCCCCGCCGGTTCGAGGATCTCCGGATTCCCCTGACCAGGATGGGTAAACGTGAGTCCGTTGCGCATGCGGAAACGACGATTGAACGCCACCTGGTCTTCCACGCCCTGGCCGGCACCGCATCGCACGGCGACGCGCGCTGCGTCCGCCTGGCAGACGGCCTCCACCAGTTGGCCCAACACGCGCTCGTAATACTCTCGGTTCGTGCATGTGGAATGCTCGTAGGCCAGTTTCTGCACGAACTCGGCCGCGTGGTCGTACGAGCCCGGCAGGACGCCATACAAGGGCCCGGAAGAATGGGAGTGCGACGCGGCGATCATGATCGAGGCGGGTTCGAGGCCGCAACGCTGCTGGATCTGCTCGCGCGCGGCCCGCACGAACTCGCCGTGCACACCCAGCGCATCCACGCCCACGACCGCGACGCGACGCGTGCCATCGCTCAACACCGCCGCGCGGACCTTGCACGGATCATGCACCACCTGGTGATACGACTTCCCGTATCCACCGGGCGCTTCCATCCCCACATCGGGCGTGATGTCCGCCTCCGCGAAGCCGGCAGTCAACGGGCACGACCCTGTCGCAGGCTCAACCGCTCGGGCTGGCCCGACCCAGATGATCCCTCCCAGCAGACTCGCCAGGACCGACAAGCTGCCGACACCTGGCAGCCACCGCCCCACAATGCTCCGGTTCATGTGTCAACTCCCTCATCGTGCGATGATACGAGGTGTAACCCAAGCGACCCAATCCTGGAAATAACTCCCGGCGGCATTTGTTACGAGACACAAAGCCACCGGCCGGCCAGCCCAGGGCTGGAGGTCGACCACAATCTCCTCGAGCACGCCCGGCCGGATCCGACGCGGTGCGCCCGTGCGACCGTTCACCATCACCGATACATCGACTCCCTCGGATTTCGATCCGTCGCGCAATCCCACGCTTGTCACCAGGCGCGCCGGCTCGGCGGGCAATGTCAGCAGAAATACGGCAAGCGTACGCCCGTTGTTCGGCGGGTGCACCGACAGCACCGACCGGCCGGCTCCCTGAACGTCGATTGTACGCCGTGCGGCGTGAGCATGGAGCGCATGGTCCACGACAAGTCCGGAATCCAGGACAAAGAACACGTCGTCCGGATTCCTGGTCAGATCCGCCGGCAGCGTCACGGGGGCGGGAGATGTTCGCAGGAGCACCGTGGCACCGGGCACCACGACCGGCAGTACGCCGGTGCCCTCCACCCGCGCAACCGGCGGCGCACCTGCCCCGTCAGGCGCAACCTCCCACGGCTGGTCACTGCCGAGCGTGATCGCGCAGTTGCGGGTCGAAGTCCGCTCGATCCGCGGTCGGTGCCACCGGGCCCAGTCGTACGTGGGCGAGCGGCGTGGGCCGGCATCCACCGCCATTTCCAGCCTGATGGTCTTGCCGCGAAATGGAGTGAGATCGAGTGCCAACGCCTGGAGTTCCGCGGTGTCCTGGTGAATCTGCTGGCTGACCTGCGCGGCTCCCGCCGCGGCGCGGACCCCAAACGTCACGCCATCACTCTTGTCCGCGCCGACGGCGTGAGCGTCGAGCGAGACATCCGACACAAAGCGGACTGTTCCGTCCGTCGGCAACGTGCATTCAAATTGGGCGAACGCTTCCCCCGTGCGTCCCTGCTTCCAGGGTGGGTGGGCATGAATCACGCCGCCGGTATCGACGAACTGCGACCCGTCCGGCAACATGCCGGCTCCCTCCTGTTGCTGGACCGGCGCTCCGTCAGCCCGTGAACCCACGACGGCCCGGTCCAGCAACGTCGTGAAATCCGCCACATTCGACTGAGCGTCCAGCGCGACGACGGCGAGTCGCTCCGAGACGGCGACGTAGTCGACCACGACGTCGTCCGGCATGGCGCTGATGTGCAGTCCGTTGGCGGCACACGCACCAGGGAAGACGGGATACCAACGCTGCGGGCGTAAGCCCAGCAACCGGTCCGCGTCACAGGCGAGCCAACCCGGAATGGTCCCGGCACCGGCCAGCTGTGTGACTCCCGTCACCGTGCGGAAGATCTCCTGACCCTCGCAGATCCACCGCCGATCCTGAGTCGCCACAACGCGGCGGCCATCTCCCGTACGCCACGGGAACGCGATGTCCGGCGGCCAAGGTGCGTCGAGGTCGAGGTCAACGCGCTCCCTTTGCCAGAAGTGCAGCTCGTCAAGAAACTGCCGGGCGAAACCGTCGGTGCCGGCCAGATTCTCCGGGGTCGGCTTGAGTGTCGGAATGACTCCCCAATGACGATAGGCTTCCTGCCACGCCGCGTAGACCTGGTCGTTTTCCGGATGGGCGCACCCCAAATAGCCGTACATCACGGTGAACGGTCGGAGAATGTAGGAGCTGATCGGGTGCGCCGCCTGCAGCCAACGCCGGTCAAACGTGCCCTTGGTGTGGTCGAGC
>JALOQX010000325.1 GCA_025459265.1 Pirellulaceae bacterium
TGACACTGCATCAGTGCGGCAGTGCATACTGCAGTTGGATGGTCATCTCCGACCGGTCCTCGCGCGTTCCCGCCGCCATCTCCAGGCCCGTCACGTACTGCAGGACCAGGAACAGCCCGCCGACGGACTGTTCGGCCTCCTCGCGCGACGCCCCGTTCTCCATCATGTTCTGGCGGATCAGTGCCTCGCGATTGGCCTCCAGGACGGCGGCCAGCGGTGCGCTCTGGACCTTCACCAGGCTGTGCTGTCCGTCGACCGGCGGCACGGCCTGTTCGCGTTCACGTTGCAGCGCGTCAATCAAGTCCCGCGCAAGCGGATCGGTGGAACTCAGGATGAGGCGGTCACCCGCAACCGCGAAGGCCGGGCGGAAATTGAAACGCACGTCGGTCGCGTCCTTGTTCTGTTCATCGGCCACCGAAAAGTACGATGTCGTGTACTCCATGCCGGCGTAGTCCTCGGTCTTGATCATCAGCCCCGGCAGGGCCTGCTGCCCACGCGTGAAATTGATCAGACCGATCGCCTTCTGCCACGCTTCCTCGACCACCGGCGCGAATCGCTCCGGGTCACGCAGCTGCACGATCACGGCAAAGGCCGGAAACTGCAGCGCGGGTGTGCCGGTCTTCTCGTCGTACTTCTGTTGGGCCACCACCACGCGAATGTCGGGCAGTGTCTGGGCCAGGACATCGTTGGTGAGATCCTTGCCCGAGAAGAAGATCCCCATCATGTTCTCGAAGAAGATCAGTCCGGAGGTCCGGTCCGGAAAGAGCTCGTCCTTGGCGGCGTAGAACTGATGCAGATCGCGATAGAGGCTGATCCCCGCAATCTGGCCCGGTACGACCGCGTGCGGCATGGCTCCCTGGCCGGCCTGCTGTGGCAGTGCGAACGCGTGCGGCGCCGTCCCGGCGCTGGCACTGCGATCCGCCTGCAGGTTGACGTCCACCGTCTCGGCACCGACCGTAATCCCGGCCGCCAACCACGTGGAATCGTTGATAGCGGCCAGCAGCGGCGCGAACAGGAGCCGTGTCATGGGGTTGTCATCCTGCGTCAGACCACGCTGGAAATCCGGCAACTGCTTGAGCACACTCATGTCGGCATACGCCACGACCTGCGGCTCGCTCCGCAGGCTGGCGATGGCCGCCTCGTAGCGCGCGGACTTCGTCACATCCTGACCACTCTGGTCAACCAGGCGGTCAATGGCGTCCTTCAAGCCCTCCGGTTTGTTGGACAGCAGCAGCCGGTTCCCGACGATCGCGTGCGATTCCCCCGGCGCGAACGTCCATCCGGTGATCCCGCGATAATCCGCCGACGCGACCCGCTCCGCGTGACCTTGCTTGCCGGCCTCCGTCTTGGCGATCGTGCGGAAGAAGTCGTGCATCTCGGCGAGCATCTTGTCGTCGTCGGCATCCACGATCAGCAACGTACGGTCTTGCGGGCTGACGGCCAGCGTGATGCCGCCGCCGACGAGTTTCCTGAGCAGACCCGCCGCATCGACGTTGTACTTGGTTTTGAAGAAATCCAGCAGCGTCAACGCCTGCTGGGTCTCGGGATTCGCCAGGGCCTCTCGATAAGGCGGCAACGTCTGGACGAATTTCACGACGCGCTGGTCAAACAGGCGGTCAATCAGCGCCTGCGGCTGCGTGACACGCACGACCAGGACAGCATCCGGGGGGATCAGCGCCGTCGCCGGAGCGGCCGTGTCGGCGGCCGGCGCGGGCGATACCCAGAACACCAGCAGGATCAGCACCAAACAGATTGCCTTTGCTCGCCACATCGATCGGTCTCCTCAGTTCGCGTCTGTGTCGCACGGGTCGCACGCCCGGCACGGACCTACAGGTCGCGCCGGCTGAATACCAGCAGCGACAGCCCCAACGCCGCCACCGCCGGGATACCGTACCCGAGGACAATGTGCGGCACGGAAAAATCGTCATAGTCCCCCCGCTCCAAGAAACTACCCTGCGGCTCGCGCGCCGGTGTCGCACCGCCCGAGAGAATGCTCAAGAATTGGCTCGTCTGGCGGGCCAGCGATTCGAGGTCCTCGGCACGTGGACCCGGCTCGGCGGCCACGTCGGCCGTGCGCCAGGGCGTCTGCAGCACGGTCGGCAACGCCTGGTTCAGACTGATCGGCGAAAACTCTTCGAGCGAAAACGTGTGCAGGACCAGCGACAGCGGGAACCAGATCAGCATCAGCACCACGGCGGCCAGCAGCGGCTGACGCAGCAGGGTCCCAGCACAGAAGGCCAGACTGACCAGCAGCATCAACACCAGCGACACGACCCCCAGCGTGACCAGCACACCATAGAGCGACAGGTCGTCCGCAGGCACCGGACGCCGCGCGTAGGTAATCAACAGGATGGCCGGTACGGACACACACAGGTACACCGCCAGCACCGTCACCAGCCGGGCCAGCCAGGCCGCCAGCAGGAACTCGTGCCGCGTCACCGGACGGCTGAGAATGCCATCCGCCAGGGCATCGAGCCGCACGCCCGTCACCGGGCTGATGCCCAGCATGATCACCACCAGAAACCACGGAAATACCAGGAACGGAATCTGCAGCGTGGCGATCAGCACCGCCGACTCCATCGTGGTCCAGTTCCCCGCCGTGGTGAAGAACGTGGCCAGCGCCGCAGCAATCAGCCACAGCCGCACCAGCCAGCTCTTGGCCAGCGCACGCAACTCATGCCCCGTGATCGCCAGCGTTGGCATCAGCGACGGCTGGAGTCTGGAAATCAAAGCGTCGGAACCCATATGCCCGGTCCTCTTGCAGCAGCTGCAGGTAAGCCGACTCCGTGTCGCCCTGCCCCGCACCAATCGATCTCAGCGATACGTCGCTGGCGGCCACGTGCTGCAGCACCTCCGCCAGCGCACCGGCCCGATTGCGTTCGTCCTGGATCCGCACGATCAGCACCCGGTCGTCGCGTACGTCCGTCGCAAGGCCCCCGCTGGCCGGCAGCTGAGCAGCCAGACGGTGAATGGTCTCCACCGGCCCGTCGAGCTCCAGGTGGAAACTATCGCGGCGCAGTCGCTGGCGGACCTCCCGCATCGAGCCGCTGAAGATCATCCGTCCCTCATGGACCACGCCGACATGATCGCAGATCTGATCGATGTCACTCAGGATGTGCGTCGCCAGGATCACCGTGCGCTTGCCCGCCTGGTCGGCGATCAGATCCAGCGTGAAGCGGCGTGCGGCGGGGTCCAGGCCCGCCGTCGGCTCGTCCCAGATCAGCACCGTGGGATTGTGCAGCAAGGAGGCGGCAATCCCCAGGCGGGTCCGCATGCCCGTCGAAAACGTGCTGATCCGCTGGTTGGTCGCACCCAAGAGCTCGACCGCACGTAGCAGATCCGCCGCCCGCCGGCGACGCTCGTCGCCCGGCACCCGGCAGATCTTGCCGAGCAGATCCAGGTACTCGAACGGCCGCAGATGCCCGGGAAAACTCGGGTTGGTCGGCAGATAGCCGATCGCCTGGCGGACGGCCGTGGCCTGAACCCCACAGCGGTGCCCCATGACTTCAGCCCAGCCGGCCGTGGGTCGCTGCAGCCCCAGCAGCAGCCGGATCGTCGTCGTCTTGCCCGCCCCGTTCGGACCCAGCAGTCCGTAGACCGCACCCACCGGTACGTCCAGTGTCAGATCGTTGACCGCAATCACGCGGCCCCCATACACCTTCGTCAGGTGCTCGGTCCGTATCGCCACGTCCGTCATCGGTCCCTCGCGACCTGTCTCGACTCAACCTGCCTGCACCCTCCGGCCACCGCCGCATCAGTACTACCCGCACGGGGCACAACTGGTTTCAGGCTCGACGCCGGAGGATCCGCCGATGTGTTAGAATGCCGCCGTACGCACTCCCACCGATCAGGAGCCGACGTCCCATGTCCTTGGCGACTTTCCGCGAGAAGCTCCTCGCCTGCCTGGGCGGTCCGTGGCCGGACCCCACGCCGCTGCGTCCCCGAACGCTGCATTCGGTTCAGTGCGAAGGGTATCGCATCGAGTCCGTGACGTACGAGGTGGAACCCGACGATCCGGTGCCCGCGCTGGTGCTGGTGCCCGATGGGATGTCGCCCACCGCCCCGGCACCGGCGATCGCCGTCTGGCACCAGCACAACGGCCAATGGCACCTCGGCAAGAGCGAACCGGCCGGCCTGGCCGGCGATCCCAGCCAGCACACCGGCGTCGCCCTGGTGCGTGAGGGCTACGTGGTGCTCTGTCCGGACGCGCTGTGTTTTGAGGAGCGGCAGAGTCCGCACCTGGCGGGCGGAGATTTTGAGCGGTTTGAGTTCCTGCGCTATGTCGTGGCCGGCAAATGCATGGCCTGGAAGAACATTCTTGATATGCGCCGCGCGATCGATTATCTCTGCGCGCGGCCCGAAGTGCGGCCGCAGCGCATCGGCTGCTATGGCCACTCCATGGGCTCCACGCACACGTGGCTCGTCGGCCCGTGGGAGACGCGCCTGCAGTGCCTGGTTGGCAACTGCTGCCTCCCCACGTACGGCGCCATCCATCGCTGTCACCTGCTGCACTGCTTCCCGAACTTCATCCCCGGCCTGTACGCTTTCGGCGATACGCCCGACATCGCCGCGCTGATCGCGCCGCGCCCGCTGCATCTGAACTTCGGTGAAGACGACACCGGCAGTCCCATCGAAGAAGTGCGCACCGCAGTCCAGCAGATCGCCGCCGCCTATGCGGCCCAAGGCGCCGCCGACAAGTTCACGTACTTCATCGAGCCGCAGACCGGCCACGTGCTGTCCGACGCCATGTGGACCCGCGTGCGCGATGTGTTCGCGCGCTACCTGCGGGCATGACGGCCTTACCTGCAGACTGGGCCCGCGACGCAGAGGTCTGCTGCCCTCGCGCGCTCGCCTCACGCACGCCAACTCGTCACTTCATAACCCCGCAGTCGCAACTCGAATCCCATTCCCGCATGTGGTCTGGTGCTTTACGAAATCGAGTGACCGTGGGTTTATAGCGAAGGTCCGCGTCGAGAGACGCCGGTGCATGTGCGTTCTATGGCGAGTCCTGGCAACAACTTGCGACACAGATGTCTGCGTTGTGGTCTCGATTGGTCATTCGCGCGCGACTCGCGCCGTCCCAGTTGCCACTGTCACCTCACCCCGCTTTCGGTCAAAACTCTCGTCCGTCTCGCAGTCTCTCTTCGTCCGGCACCACGAGCCGGTCATACTCGTGCACGCCGCGGACCGTCGCGGGAGCGTCGGCAGCGGCGCCGTCTCCGGTGCGGCGCCCGGACGTCGCCGCCTCGAGGACACCGTCGGGCGGCGAGAGCCAGAGCAGGCTCGGCTGAGCTTGACTGGTCGCTTCTCCCGGCGCCAGGCGCCCGTCCTCCGTCAACTCCAGGCTCACGTTCGTGTCCTGCAGCGCCCCACGGCGGATCTCGGCGACGCAGCGGATGGGGAGCGCTTCATCCCGCGGGACGTCGGTGTCGGCGGCGACCGCGAGCGTCAGTTCGACTCGCAATCGGCTTGCCGGAGGTCGCAGGGGGAACAGCCGGTCTCGACGGTACACGACTGCCCCCCTGGCACGGAGCACGCTCGTGGGAAGCCAGTATTCGATGAAGTCGTCGGCCATGGTGCCCCCTCGTGCATCCACTTGCTGAAGCGTCAGGATGACGGCCGCGCGTGAGCATCGCGTGAGTGGATCCTCTGCCGCGCGTGAGTGGAGCACGCCTTGCGCGGGGCGCGTCGATCGCGGTATGGTCGAACATACGTTCGATTCATGTCGAAGGAGGTCCGCTTTGGCATCAACGATCCGTAGCCTTGACTTCGTCGCCGTCCCGTCCCGCAACGCCGACGGCTCGCTCGCCTTCTACGTCGGGACTCTCGGGCTGCTTCCGGACGCTCGCGCGCGGTACGAGTTCTGGGTGGGCCAGACCTGCTTCGTCATCTGGGAGCCGGAATCGGTGGGGATGCCGTTCGCCCCTCTCAGCGCCGGCACCATCGCGCTCCACGTCGATGACGTCGCCGCCGCCCGCGTCGCGCTCGAAGAGAAGGGCATCGAGTTCCACGGCGAGACCCTGGATACCGGCGTCTGCCACATGGCTCTCTTCAGCGACGCAGACGGCAACGGGCTCATGCTGCACCACCGCTACGCACCGCTCGGTTGAGTCGA
>JALOQX010000088.1 GCA_025459265.1 Pirellulaceae bacterium
GACGGCAAACAGGTCTGGTGGCAGCAGACCGCAGGCTCCCAGACCGCGTTTCACGGGCGGGGCCAGGCCGGCAACATCGAGACCACCGCTTTGGCGGCGCTGGCGCTGCTCAACTCCGGGCGATACGCCGGCACGACTCGCGGAGCCCTCGCGTGGCTCGTGGCGCAAAAGGACCCGCACGGGACTTGGCATTCGACGCAGGCCACCGTCCTCGCCCTCAAAGCACTGCTGGCCGGCACCGGCGCTGCGCCGGGCGGCGGACAGGAACGCCGCGTCGCGTTGACGCTCAGCGGCGAAACGATCCATGAGTTCGTCATTCCGGCCGAGCAAGCCGACGTCCTGGCACAGTTCGACTTCTCGTCGCTGCTCAAGCCGGGCAACCGATACGCGGTGAAGATTACCGACCGCAGCGACACGGCCGCCGGTTACCAACTCGCTGTCCGCTATTATGTGGAAGGCGAATCCGCTGCGGAACCAGGCGCCAGGGAGCCTCTCGCGGTCGACATCGCGTACGACCGCCAGCGTCTGAACCTGGACGAGACAGTTTCGGCGACAGCCATGGTCGCCAACCAGATGAACACGGCGGCCCCCATGGTTGTCCTGGATCTGCCGATCCCGGGCGGTTTCGCGATGGAAGCCGACGCGTTGGACCGCCTCGTAGACGCCAACAAAATCGCTCGTTACCAGATCACGGCCCGCAAGGCGGTCCTCTATCTGCGCGCGTTGCCGCCGGGTCAATCATTGCAGCTGCCCTATCGCCTGAAAGCCACGATGCCGGTGAAAGTGGCCGTGCCCGCCGCCCAGGTCTACGAGTATTATGATCCCTCCAGCCGCGGTTCCGGCGGTGCGGCGCAGTTGGAGGCAGTCGAGCCAGCGGCCGAGAGAAGATGACCGCGATTCTCCCCTCCGGTGTCGCGATAGTCCATCCTCAATAGGACCCGCAAAAGGACTGGTTGCACGGGGTCTTACGGTTGGGTGGCTGGGGTCGAGCTTTAGCTCGCCCCCAGCTTTGCGCAGCTGGGGGCTCACTTCGTTCGTCCCCAGCCACCCCAGTATTCTGCGTTGGCAAAGCACTACGGGGCCTCACCACGTCCCCGTGCAGAAGCCCCCGCGTAAACGCGGGGGCTTCGCCGTCTCTGCCGCTGCGGGCTCAACGAGTCGGCAGCTCTTGACTTTCGCGCGCGGCAGGTCGACGCTATGGGGCATGAACGCACACATTCTGACATGCGGATTCGTCGCGGCGTTGGCCGTGTGGGGATCAAGCGACCAGTCGTCGGCGGAGGAGAGCAGTGAGCTTGATCGGCTGGTGGGCCAACCGGTGGACATCGCGCCGTGGGCCTACGCATGGCACGCCGATGTGGCGGTCCAGGACAAGGCAGAAGCGTACTTTATTCCGCGGCGTCTCGCGCGGATCGATAAGGTGTATCGCACGGCATTCGCGGCTCTGCCTCAGCCGGAGCTGAAGAGCATCTACTACGACATGCCGGACTTGCTGAGCCCCCTGCCGGCGTCCCCGAAGGGACGGCTGCTGGCCGGACTGCTCTGGACCGGCGGGGTCGCGCAGTACCAGGTACAACTCGAGTGGCCTTCGAGTCTCAAGGAGATTCCGCCACGAGAAGCGGTCGAGGTGCGCGTCTATCCCACGGCGTACGGCTGGTTCGGCTGGACCGTGGACAAGGTGCTAAGCAACCCGGTTGTATCGGCCGACGGCCGGACGTGGACATATCAGAGCGAGCCAGGAGCCAAGATGGACTGGGCGTACAACGTCCGAGTTGACGCGGCCACCGAAATGGTGGCAGTGTTCTGCGATGAAACGCGGGTGCCGGACGCGTTCACACGAGGCGTGCCGCGCATACGGGTTGTGGGGCCGAGCTTGGGCTGTTGGCAGCGGATCGATCTGGAGATTGAGTGGGGGTTTCAGGCCGGCGCGGAGCAGTCCTTCTTCGACGGAAGGCTCGAACCTCACGTGGCCATCGTGCGTTCGATATCACCCTTGCCTGGAGATCGCAACACATCTGTGGCGGGGCCGCACCGATGGACATCTTGGGGGGCTGAGAGCGCGCGACGAGGAGTCGTCGTGTCGGCGCTGTATGCACCGGAAAGTTGTCCCGGCTTGGACAGCCGACTCACGGTAATGGCCCACTCCGGGAGTTTTCCTGTTGGTTGGGCATGGTCCAATCCCGCAAGCTTCACGATTCGACTGCGCGACTTGGAGAACGGGCCGATCCTGATGCCAAATCATGGTGTGTTTGTGGCGAAGGTAGGCAGCGGGACAACGGCGCGGCAGTTCGTGGACGAACTGGCAGCCAAGGGCCTCAAGAGTGTGCGGCAGATGACGCGCGAGCACCGGGAGGCTGCGTCGTGGGAGGAGGTCATGTGCGAAGTCCGTCTGGGGACGTGTCCGCCGGGGACGGCGATTCCGCCCCTGCCGCACGTGGCTGACCCGCCCATGCCGGTGCAACTGCCCGACGCGGGCTGGACCGCCGCGTGGCGTGCCGCGGCGCAGCAACTGCGCGGCAAACACATGTGGGGCGGACTCGCATTCGAGGTCGGTCGCGTCGCTCATGCAATGGACCTGGTGGGCTTGCACGAGGAAGCGGACAAGGTCTACGAGCATTTCCTCGCATCGCCCGGCGTGAAACCGGACGGAGACTATACCGACGGCGCGGGCGCGCTGGAGTGGGCTACGTCCATGCGTCACGACATGGGATACAGCCACGACGGCACGCATGCGTCGACGGGCCGACTGCTGTTTGCCATGGCCGAACGCTTCTTCCTGACGGGCGACAGGGAGTGGTTTGAGCGGCACCGTGTCCGGTTGCAGGCGGCCGCTGATTGGATCATTCGCCAGCGTACGCATTATGTCGCCGACATGCCTCACCGGCACGACCTGCATGTGGCGGGCCTGATGCCGCCCTGCATGCTCGGCGACTACGCGATTCCCAGTTGTGACTGGCACTGGTACTACGTGGACAACGCGTTGTCACTGCAGGGTGTGCAGCGATTTGCCGATGCGCTCGCCGAGTTCGATGCGGACGCGGGCCGGAGGTATCGCGAGGAAGCCGCCGCGTTTCGCGAGGACATTCGCCGTGCCGTGGAACGCGAGGCGGTGCTCGCGCCGGTGCGACTGGGGCGCGACGGCATGTACCACAGTTACATTCCCAGGATGGCCTACGCGCGGGGCCTGACCGGTCCCGAATTGGGCGCTCCCCAGTTCCCCGACTGCGACCGCTTCATGGGGGCGCTGCCGCTGGCCGAGCCCTTTGCCGTGCTGGACGCGAGCGATCCGCGCATGGTGGACACGTTGAATGTGATGGAGGAACTGGGCACATCGGCAAGCGCCCTTGAGGAGCAGGAAGCAGCGCGACGGCAGGCGGGACTGGATGTGGGCGACGCCTGGTTCTGGCACTGCTACGTGAGTCTGCCCAAGGCGTCGCACAACGCCAACATCTACCTGCTGCAGGACGACGTGCCGAACTTCCTGCGGTTCTGGATGAACTCGTACGCGGCCATGGTGGGGTCCGACGGACGATTGTGGGAGCACTGGCATTTGGGCAGCTTCACCGAGTGTACGGCTCCGGACAACGGTACTGCCGGCTGGTTCATGGAGAACTTCCGCAACATGCTGGTGATGGAAGCGGGCGAGAGTCTATGGCTGGCGCGGGCCACGCCGCGCGCCTGGCTCGAGCAAGGCAAACGCATTCGGGCGAGCAATGCGCCGACGCATTTCGGAACGGTCGCGTACGAGCTCGTCTCGGATGTGGATCATCGCCAGATCCACGCCACGGTCGAACTGCCGTCGCGCAAGCCGCCAAAGGAGATCTTGCTGCGTCTGCGCCATCCGACGGGCGCGCCGATCAAGAGCGTTACGATCAATGGCCGTGATTCACCCGACTTCGACGCTGCTCGCGAGTTGGCGCGGCTGCGCGACGTGAGCGGCCACGTTACGGTGACCGCGAATTACTGACGAATCGTGGGGAAGGCGCACGCAGTCACTCTGATTCCGGCCCCGGGGGGTTCCCTGCCGCTGGCGCCAGTTCTTCGCGTCAGGGACGGCACGGCGGGTCACGTGGTGGAGAACACAATTCCGGTGAACACGCCGGTTGGCCGGCCCGAATGCTGCACAATCACGAAGTTCCCTGGCGCGATTTCTTGACCACGCAGAACATGTGAAGCAGCCTGCCTCGGCGATGTTCCGAGCGGCTGTTCCTTCCAGCACAAGGTCGCGGGTCCGTGCGTCATGTTTCTTCGTCCGCTTCGTCCTTTGTCAACCCGCCCTCAAACAGGTATTCGACGTAGAGCAGCAGATTGTACAATTCCTCGTGGATCAGTTCGGGCCGCCATTGCCTGCCTTCGCGCGCCCAGCTATGGAGGTTCCCGTCAAGCGATGACGCCAGGGACCAGAAGGCGTAAGCCAGGCGGCGGTCCAACACGGTCTGGCCACGGAGAATCTCGTCCAGCTCTTTCATTGCGCTGATGAGGCTCGCCATGCGCTCCGCGCCTGGATCCTGTCCCATCCGGACCATCACGGCGATGCCGTCCATGGAGAAGGCTTCGTGGAAAACAAGCTCTTCGAGTTCGGTTTGTCTGGACACTTGCGCTCCCCGCATTCACGCAGGAGTTAATTTGTGCCATTCCCTGCGTTCGCCAGCGTTCGCCCTCAGTCCACGGTCGACTCAAAGCGGTATTCACCCGCGACGACTTCCAGCACGACGTGGCCCGGCTCGCGCCTCAGCACCTTGACGCCACGTGCGTCGCCCACCGGCTGACCCGACTCTGTCACGGATGCCTCAGCGCTGGCCGGCACGGACACGGTGGCCGACGTGTTCGGCGGGACCGTGACGTGCCATTGCAGCCGCTTTCCGTCGCGGCGCCAATGGCTGGCGACCAACCCATAGGGCGACTGATGCGAGCCCGTGACGAACTCCAGGTCGCCGAGCACCAGCGGCCTCATGACAATGTGCTTGAAAGCCGGTTGCGCGGGATCCGCCTGGATTCCCGCCAGGTGTTCGTAGAGCCAGATGACCAGGTCACCAACCAGCATCACATGGTTGCCTGAATTCATGGCCGGGTCGGCGGTGTCTCCGTTCCAGAGTTCCCAGATGGTCGTGGCATCCTTCGCCACCATGTAACCCCAGCTCGGATAATCCGTGTGCGTCGCGAACCCGTACGAAATGTCCGGACGGCCGCCGGCCGTGAGCACGCGGTTGAGCCACTGGCCGCCCACCAGCCCGGTCCCCACGTGGCCGCGCGTCTCCTGCGTGATCTTGCGTACCAGGTGATCGAAGACTCGCTGACGCTGATCGTCCGGCACCATGTTGAATGCCAGCGGCAGCACCGACGTCGTCTGCGCGCCGTTGTCATACTGGCCCAGATCGCGTTGGAAGAACTTGGCATTGAGCCCGTTCTTGAGCCGCTCGGCGAGCGCGGCAAAACGCTGAGCGTCGTCCGGGCGGTCGAGCAGCGTGGCGTAGCGCGTCATCAGCTGCAGGCAGTGGTAGAAGTACGTGGTGCCGAGGAACGGGCCGGCGGTCTTGCGCGCCGGGTCCTGGCTGTGGATCAGCTTCGGGTCTTCCGGAGGCACGCACCAGTCGCCGTACGTGTCACGAGGCATGAGGTCGTCCACGATGAACGTGCTCATGTAATCGATCCACTTCACCATGCTCGGATACGCAAGGGCGATCACCTGTGTGTCGCCGTACTGTTCGTACAGCGTGCCCGGAATGATGACCAGGCTGCTGGGCCACGTCACGTTGTCGCTGTAGATCGGCCAGTAGGCCGGACATACGTCCGGCACGCTGCCGCTGTCTTTCTGCGCGTCCACGATATCTTGCACCCACTTGGCATAGAGCGGCGCGTTGTGGAACAGGAATGTCTCGCCTTTCGACTCGACGGACCGGTCGCCCAGCCAGCCCTGCCGCTCGTCGCGCTGCGGGCAGTCGGTGGGTATGCTGCGATAATTGCCGCGCACGCCCCACAGGATATTGCTGTAGATGCGATTGATCGTCGGCTGCGAACAGACGAACGTTCCGGCGCTTGCCAGATCGTCGTTGACGACACAGCCTTCAAGGGCGTCCAACCCAGGTGTGCCCGGAAAGCCGGTGACTTCCACGAAGCGAAACCCGTGGTAGGTGAACCGCGGCTCATAGGTTTCCGTGCCGTGGCCTTTGAGCGTGTAGATGTCCGTGACTTTCGCGCCCCGGATGTTGTCCAGGTACAGCGTGCCGTCCGGCCGCAGGGTCTCCGCGTGACGGAGTGTGACGGCGGTGCCGGCCGGCCCGGCGACCTTGAGTCGGCACCAGCCCACCATGTTCTGGCCCAGGTCGTAGATGAAGACGCCCGGCTGAGGCTGATGGACCTTTTTCGGCTGCAGGTGCCCGGTCACGCGGATGGGATCCATCATCTGTGCGACCAGCTTACCGGGCGGACCCGTGACCAGCTGGGCTGGCTCCCAGGACGCGTCGTCGAAATCGGCGCGGCACCAACCGGGCATCTCCAGCCGCGCGTCGTACTCCTCGCCGTCATACTCGTTGTTGGCCACGATGGGGCCCCGGGTCGTGAGCCTCCACGTACCATCGCTCACTATTGCGTCGCGCGAACCGTCCGCGTATTCGAGGACCAGCTGCAGCAGCGCCATCGGATAGCCGTAACCGACCGTGCCGGTCGGCGCATTGCTGCGTGGCGCGTAGAAGCGGCCATTGCCAAGCCAGACACCCAGGGCGTTCGCGCCTTGCCGAATGCACGACGTCACGTCATAGGTGACGTAAGGCACGCGCTTCGTGTAGTCGGTCAGAGCCGGCGAGAGGACATGATTGCCGACCTTGTCGCCGTTGAGATACAGTTCGGACAAACCGAGCCCGCTGAAATAGGCCATGGCGCGCACCACCGGCCGGGTCACGGCGAATTCCTTGCGCAACATGCGCGCAGCCAGCCGGCGATTCTCGTCTGTCACGGTCACCTCACCCCAGGGCCCGCCGCCGACGGGGGCAAGCACTTCCGCCGCGCGCCACGCACTGTCGTCTCCCTCGAGAATGGTCCAGCGATCCATGTCGCGGTCGAACGTCTTCCAGCTCGCGTCGGTGGCAATGACCAGCGGCGGGCCCGTTTCGAACTCCACGCGCAGCACGCCGGCCAAACCGGCCGGGTTGGGTTCCAGGCCGGCGTTCTTCACCCAGGCCGCGATCAGATTGCGCCCGGCGCGCAGGCTCTTGGTCACGTCCATCACCACGCCGCTCTTAAAGCTGCTGCCCGCGCCCGCGTGATCGCCATTGACCGCCGTGGCGAACTCGTTGTCGGCGGCCAGGATCAGCTCGCCACGGCTGATCTTGCGGTCAGCCGGCAGCTCGAACGTGCGGCGGAAGTAGCGCGTTGCTAAGGGCGCGGTCGTCGCACCGTTCTCGCCGGGAAACCAGATCCATTGCGCATGCCCGCTCACCAGGACATTGGCCGTAGCCGGCGCCGGCGGCTCGTCGCGTCCGATCCACCGGCCCCGCCATTCGCCTGGCTGCAACAGCCCCATCGTCCACCGTGCCGACGCGCTCCATGACGAGCCTTGACCGTCCTGGTCCCACACACGCACCTTCCACCAGCAGGCCTGCTCGGACGTCAGGGCACGCCCCGCATAGACGACGTGCAGCGATTGATCCGACGCGACCTTGCCGGTGTCCCACAGGTCGCCACGGTCGCCTGCCAACACGTTCTCGCTGCTGGCCACCAGGATCTGATACGCCGTCTGCCGGTCGCCACGCGTGTCCGCCGACAAGGCTTCCGACCGCCAGCTCAGGCGCGGCTGGCGCGCGTCAATGCCCAGCGGATCGCACAAGTACTCGCAGCGCAAATCCACCGGCGCAATCGTCGCCGCCGCGACCGGCCCCGTTGGCGTCAACAGCAGCATCGTCGCGATGACCAACCGTGAACGAATTAACAGCGTCTTCATGGTGCGTGATCCTGTGATGGGAAAGACGTGGCCAGTTGATTGCCGATGGCAATCACGAAGGTGGAACTGACCAGGACGAACAAGGCCAAGACAACCAACAGCGCCGTGCGGCGGCTTACGCCGTGCCACTCGCGTGCCAGGATTCCGCAGAGCGTGCTGAAGACAATCACGAAGGCCAGATGAATGGACCAGCTGGTGAAATCATAGCGCCCCATGAACGTGGTGCCAATGCCGTAGAGCATGAAGCCGACGTACCACGTGGCGCCGGAGATCGCGGCCCAGGCGTAGTTGCGGAAAACCAGGCCAGGCTGGGTCGCGGGATCGGTCGGCGCCGCCGCCGTCCAATCCTGCGGCTGATCGCGGAGCCTGCCCGCATAGTCGCCGAACGAGCGGTTGCGCAGGCCGAGGAACAGACACCAGAACAAATTCACGGCCAGGCCGCCGGCCATCACCATGATGAACACCGGACCGTTCTGGAAGATCGGGGGGGCGCCGCTCGCGCGCGCGGCCTGCGCGATCGGCTGGCCTGCCTGAATGCCGAACGCAAAGCCGGCGCTCATGATCCCGGAAAACGTCGCCACGGCGAACCCGAGCGCCAACGACATGCGACCGTCGCCCGCCCGGCGCGGACCGGATTCGCGCTCGCGGCGCCAGCCGGCCAGCCCGCACAGGCCGATGCCCCCCAGGCAAACCGCCACGCCCAACAACACCAGTCGTCCGCCCCAATCGGCCGCCAGCACGGCCAGCTCACGCTTGAACAGCGGCGGCACGAGCGTGCCCAGCGACACCGTGTATCCGAGCGCCACCGCCTGGCCCAGCGACATCCCCAGATAACGCATGCTCAGGCCAAATGTCAAACTGCCGCAGCCCCACATCGCGCCGAACGCGAACGCCAGACCAATCGCCGTCCAGGGGGCCCGGGAGAGCGCCGTCGCCGGATGGGTCTGGGTGACTGTGGCCACCAGCCACGGCATGATGCCCCAGGCCGCCATGCCCTGTACGAGCCAGGCCGATTCCCAGGCCCAGGCACGCACGCGTTTGAGCGGCGCGTAGAACGAGCCGTGCGCGACTCCGCCGACCGCATGAAAGCCAACGCCCACAAATGGATTGTCCACCGGCACTCCCCCCGGACGTGGCTCAGCCGCGATTGAGCCGCTGCTTCAGGTAAGTAATGTACTCGCAGAAGTGCGCCCACGATACGTCCGGCGGCACGCTATGATCCAACTCGGGTATGTAGCCTCCTTCTTCCATCAACGGCATCACGCGATCCACTTCGGCACGCATTGCCGCCCCACCCGCCACGAGGACTCGTTTGTCCAGTCCGCCGATGATGCCCAACTGTTTTCCATACTGGCGGCGCACTGCCACCACATCCATGCCGGACTGCACTTCGAACGGCCAGAGATGCGTGATGCCCGCCTCGATCCACAGCGGGATGAGCGACGTGATGTTGCCGTCGCTATCAAGCCCGATGTGGCGGATGCCCTGCCCACGCAGCCACTCGCAGACGCGCTGATAGTGTCGCAAGGAGAACTTTCGAAACAGTTCGGGCCCCACCAGCGGACCCGCTTTATAGGCCATATCCTCCCAGAACCAGAACGTGTCGATATGCGTGTACTTCAGCACTTCCGCAGTGATCTCGATGATCCGGTCGGCGCGTTCCTCCATCATGCGTTCGACCAGGCGGGGTTGATCGTAGAACGCCATGCAGAGGTTCTGCACGCCCAACATGTTCCGGAGCGACCCGAAGAAGCCGCCCCACCGATCGGCCCAGCACTTGCGCGGCCACTGCTCGTCCGCGCCGGTGACGCTGCGCGCTGCGCGCGCATCGTCGGCGTCGAGCTCGCCTTTCCCGACCCCCACCTGCACGCGCCCGGTCGCCACCTGCGCTCGCCACTTGGGCGACAGACGTTCGGCAGCGTTGAGCGCCAGACGCTCGGCCGCGAACCGTTCGAACTCCACCTCGTTCTCCACGGGAAACTTGACAAACTGCGGCATGCTCATGTCGTGATGCTGTTTGAACTCGCGCATCACGATGCCTTCGTGGTTGACGTACGTCACCGTCTCGGCGTCTTCGGAAATGACCTGATGCGCAAACTCGGGCACGGGCCCGTACCACGGATCCACGCGCACCAGCCGATCCAGGTCGAAGTAGTCGTCCAGCGGCGTGCCGTCCCAGCCCTCCTGCCGCCAGCGGTCGACCGTCTCGTCCCACAGGAACGCGCCCCACCGGATCCACGGCCTGGCCACCGGCTTGAACTCGAGTGTGCTGAGGAATCGTTCACGGGATGTGGTCATCCGTGCAACTCCGAGGATGTCGACGAAAGGAGGTCAATCCCGCGCGCTGCGGGACCAGTCCCGCCGACGCGCTTCCAGCGTGGACCGCGCACAGCGTGACACAGAAATCCAACGCCGGCGGACTCAGGGCAGGCCGCCAATCTACCACGCGGCGCGCGCGCCAGCAACGCCTTGACCTGGGAATGCGAAGTCAGGCGTTCGAGGAGGGGAAGCGGGTCCCAGGCCAGGTCTCGCGGCAAGAGTGAGCGATGCATACAGACTCCTGTTTGCCGGAGAGTCGCGTTTCGAGTTGCGGCGTGTCAGCATGAGGCCATTGCCAGGCTCGCGCCAAACGACTGCGCGAGGTATCATGCACTGCTGAGCAACAACACCGGAGGATTGCGTATGCATCTGCGTCAGGAACTCACCCCGGCTTGCCTCGTGGCTATCTCGGTCCTCGGTTCGAGTTGCCCGCTGGGCGCGTCCGCACCGGGCCCACCTCCCCCAACAATGCAGCGGGGGCACCACGTGTACGTGGTGAGCCCACAGGGTCCGCGGGACGGTGGCGATTTCGGCCCCCATACGCCGGGAACACAGACGTCCGGACTCCAGGAGGCATTCGACGCCTGTCGCCGGGACCAGCGTGACCTGTACATTCAGGGCGGTGCGGTTCCGGCACCCTTCGAGAATCCCGGCGGCGTGTACGCGCTCCAGACCACACTGCGCATTCCCTGGATGCAGGACTTCCGCTGTGACGGAGGTGAAGCCGTGCTGCAGTACACGCAGCAGTCCGGTGACGCCATCGTGATGGACAGCCAGATGAGCTGCGTCTACAAATTCGGACTCATCGCGTTGCCCACGGGTAACGCCGATGGGGCCTGCCTGCGAATCAAACCCCAGACGGCGGGCCCGGACCGACTCGTCGGCGTAGTCGCCAGTCGTTTTGCCGTCAATGCGTGCGTTGGCGGGGGCTCACGCGGGCTGGAGAGTGAAAAGTACGTGGCGACCGGTGATGGGCTGGTGTTGGACGCCACGAGCGGGGGCATTGTGAACAACGAGTTCTTCGTCCACGAGGTGTTGGGGTGTGCTCGCGGCATCTACCTGACGTCTCCAGCCCCAACATCGGCCGTGCTCAATAACTGGATCCGGTGCCCCTTCCTCCACATCTGCGGCGTGCACCTGCAGCTGGGAGACCCGGGAACGCACCACGGCGTGCTGTGGAACCGGATCGAAGGATTTGTGGACAGCCAGGATCTCGAAGGGAGTATCGGTGCTCGCGTGGCCGGCCGCGGCAACCATGTGCAGCTCGGCTTCCTCCGCGTCCACACCGGCGTCGTGCTCGACCAGGGTGCCGCGCAGAATACGATCCAGACTCAGAACCTGCAGGGGCGATACGTGGACCACGCCGGCGAAGGCAGCAATCGCATCCGCAGCCAGGAACCCGACGGACTGCGGATCACGACGCCGGAGTTCCCGGCTGACGGAGTCTGGATCGAGAATCCCTATCCGGCCACGCTGGAAGTCCTCATCCTGGCACCAGGGGAGATCTCGGCCTGGCAGCGACGTGAGTCGGGCCAAGCGCCGCTGCATGTGGACGGCCCCATGCGAGCAGGCCAGACGTTCACCCTGCGTCCGCACGAATGCGTGCAGTTCCAGCACCAGCAGCCGGCCCGCTGGAGCTGGCGAGCGCTCGAATACTGATCGATCTTGCACTGCCCAAACGTGAAAGTCGCCGTAATCGCCCCGCATGGCGGAGGCATCACACCGCATGTATCCGGATCGTGGAACTAGTCGCCGGCGCAGGACCTTGATATGATTCGATCTCAGGCATCACGCATCTTCGTATCGCGGCTGTCCACACAAAGAACGGCACGAGGGTGGAAATCCACTTGCGTGCCCGGGAGAGGGCATCATGTCAGACGAAGATCGGATTCGAGATGATATCGTGCGTACGGCCCGCAGTTTGATAGGAGCGCACTACCTGGCAGGGACTTTTGGTCAGTGCCCGCCGCACAGTGATGATGCGACCACTGCCAGTATCGCACCCCTTGCCCAGCAAGGACGCACGGTAATCTTCTGGACAAAGCGCGAATGGCGCGACCTCATGGTGCGGGCCGCCATGATCAACCCGTATCGAGGCGCAACCTTGCGGTGTTGCGGCCGCTACGCGGCCTATGCCAATTTGCCGTACCAACAGGTTAAACTTGATCTCTCGCAACGCCTGCCTCCTACGCCAGCATCCACACCTCCAGCTCGTTTACGCGGTTTCTATGATTGGTTCAACAGGATCAGTACTCTGCGTCCGAACGCTCCAACTGAGGCCTTTCGCGATCCGGCCTTCGGCGCACGGGATTACTATCCTCGCCGTCATTGTACCGAGGGGAGTGATGCGCGATTCGTCTACTTGGGCGAGGATTGCCATGGCAAGATGCACTTCGATTGTGTCGGTTTTGTCTTTTATGTATTCGCGAGAGTGCTGCACCGCCCGAAGTATTTCGACCTTCCACGGAGTGGACTTGGACGGTGGACTGAAGTGGGTACTGATCAGAGCAACCTGACCAGTTGCCAGCGGGGTGACTTATTCCTGTCCGCTGACCACGTTGCCATCGTCGCATCTTCCTCCAACCTCCGCTTGATCCATGCCAACGGCGATCAGAGGGGTGTTGAGGAAACCCCCTTTAATGTTCGGGAGTCTCCCAGTACGAGCACGTGGAGAAACAATTTCCACGTAATCAATCTAAGCAGACGATTTCTGGGACTGCCTGACGACCCGCACTGAACTCGCCTGTGGAAAGGTCTCGGCGGACCAGACGTCGCCCCTTCCGCGCTCCATGACCTTCGAGCCGGCTGCGCCGCAGCTGGGTCGACGTTGTTGGAAATGCCTTGACGCGCACGACGAACGCGGCCGCTGGGGGCTCCGGCGTGCGGGGAGTCTCGCCACGGCCCTCACACCGGTCGAGCGGCCACGCGGTGCCTTGTCAACCGACGGCGGCAGTCTACCGTATCAGAGTCGGCGGATGCCTTCGATCGCCCTTGCCGTGGGCGTTGATCCCAGTGCACCCGACGGTGGAATTGGCACAGAGGCACAGGCATGCATGGGAAACTGGTGATCTGCGTGGTAATCGGCGTGGTCGGCGTCATCGCCTATTTTGGCTGGAAACTGACGGCCCGCGGTGCGTACGAAACGGCCGAATATGCAGTCCTCCTGAAGGATGGCCCGTTCGAAATTCGCGAATACTCGCCCTTGATGCTGGTAACGACCGGCATGCGGTTCGAATCTCAAGGTGACGACGGCAGTTTCATGAGGCTCTTCCGCTACATCAGCGGTGCCAACCAGCCGCAGCAAAAGATAGCGATGACGACACCCGTGTTCATGGAGGACATGGTCGACGCCGGGCAAGGTCAGATGGGGTTTGTGCTTCCCAAACGCGTGACCGAACAAGGGATCCCGGAGCCCACAGCGGACAACGTCCAGATCCGCACACGGTCCGGTGGACGTTTTGCCGTGATTCGATTTGCGGGTCGTATCACGCGCGAATCGGTTTCCGACGCGGAACGCGCCTTGCTGACCTGGGTCGACGATCAGGGACTGACAGCGGACGGGCATCGCGAGGTTGCGGGATACGACCCGCCCTGGACTCCAGGGCCCCTGCGTCGGAACGAAGTACTTGTCCGCCTGCGATGAGCGAGCGGTGGGTAGTCAATCCGATGCTGCCGTGATAGCCTGGGCTCAGGGCGTCGCGGAGTGCCGCGCGCAGTCCCTGAACATCGTCCATTCCTTGACGTGCACAGGGTGAACCATGCGCGTGATCGATGCTGCCGCGTTGTTGTTGTTCGCCATGGCCGTGAGGCGATCCGCTCCGCTCGGTTGGCTTGTGCGGGCTGGCCACCGAACGACTCTGTGGTGCGCCGCGGTGATACTTGCCTGTACGGGGTCTGTGATCGCGGCCGGGGCAGGCCCAGGGCCACGGTGCGTGATGATCGAAAACTGTTCGATATTCGATCCGGTGTCCGAAACGATGCACGCTCGTCGGACGATCGTGATCCAGGGCGAACGGATCGCGGCGGTGGTGCCACCCGCTCCGCAGCCCGGCCTGCCCGAGGACGCGACGCGGATCGACGGCACCGGGCGATACGCCCTGCCGGGTTTGATCGACGCGCACGTGCACTTGGTGCACGTGTTGGATCTGGCCGGCGTTCCGGGCGACGAAGTTCTGCCACTGTACCTGGCAGCGGGTATAACGTCCGTGCGGAGTGCGGGTGACCACATCGTGGCGGCGACGCTGGTGGCACGCCTGGCGGCCGCATGTCCGGCTTCCTCGCCGCGTGTCTTCATCTGTAGCCCCTTGCTGGACGCCGAGCCACCCATCCATCCGAACGTGGGTCGCGCGATCACGGATCCCGATCACGTTCCCGCGGTGCTGGACGAGTTGCAGGCTTGGAGTCCCACCACCATCAAGATCTATGCCGGCACCGGGCGCGCGGTGGGACGTGCAATCATCCAGGAGAGTCATCGCCGCGGGTTGCCGGTGGCAGCTCATCTCGGCATCTACACGGCTCAGGACGCCGTGGCCGATGGCGTCGACTCGCTGGAACACATCTGGTCCGTGTTCAACTACATCATTCCGCCCGATGTCGCGGGTCAGCCGGGACACCGTGGACAACTCGATCTAACGAACCCGCTGTGCGAATCACTCGTGGCCGAACTCGTGCGCCAGCAGGTCTATGTCAACCCGACCCTCGTTGTCTTCCGCAACATGATCCTGCTGCCGGACGAGCCCGCCGCGCGCGATCACGTCGACAACACCTACGTTCCGCGGCGGTTGCGGGAATTCTGGCCGCTGTACCTGCAACGCACCAACTGTCCGCAGGGTGGTTCACTCGCAGATCGCCAGCGGGAATTCGCCAAGTATCAGGAACTTACCGGCAAGCTGTACCGGGCCGGTGTTCCCCTGCTCGTTGGAACCGACGCGCCTGAACCGCAGGTCACGCCGGGTTTCGCGCTGCATCAGGAACTCGAACTGCTCGTGGCATCCGGACTTCCTCCGGCGGCCGCGCTGCGGGCGGCCACGCTGCACAATGCGACCGTGCTCCGTCAGCAGGACCAGCTAGGCTCGATCGCGGCCGGCAAGCTGGCCGACATCGTGCTGCTCTCGGCCAACCCGCTGGAGGATATCCGTCACACGCGACACATCGAACTCGTGATCCGCGGCGGGCAGGTCTGCCGCCCCTCCGAGCTGCTGCACCCGGCATCACCCTAATGAGACAGGAGGCAGCTGAGATGACGGGACGCGTAACAGGCCGATTCCGAAGCACCACTGCGTTCGGGTTGTATCGATGACGAAGTATCGTGCCCACTTGCTCTGCCATGCTTGCTGGTTGATCTACTTACTGACGAATGTGACCGCGGCACAAGAAATCGCGAAGTCCCGACGCGAATCGGACCGCCTCAGGCGACCCGTTCTGCGCGGTCTGACGTACGCTGTGTCGTCGATGCGTCCCGAGAGCACGCAGGTGGCCGAGCGGATTCTGCGTGCGGGGGGCAATGCCTTTGACGCCGCCGTTGCCGCCCAGGCGGTGCTCTCCCTGGTGGACGCGCCCAACAACGGAATCGGCAGCGACGCCATGCTGCTGGTGTACGACGCGCGCTCCGGGCACGCCCTTTCGGTAAACGCGGAGGGTACGGCACCGCAACTGGCCACGATCGAGTGGTACCGGACTCATCAGGAGGGGAAGATTCCGGTCAACGAAGGGCTGCTGTGCGGCACCGTGCCCGGAGTGGTCGACGCCTGGTACACGTTGCTGGCGCGCTGGGGCACCCTGACGTTGGGCGAGGTGCTCGCCCCGGCCATCGAGATGGCCGACGGGGGGTTCGTGCTGAGCGAGAGACTGGCTGCGTCGCTCCGCAGCGAGAAGCTGCGCCGACATCCGACCAGCGTGGTGACGTTTTCCCTGGACCGGTCCTGGGAAGCGGGAGACGTCTACCGGATGCCGCAGCTTGCCGGCACGCTGCGACGGTTGGTGGAAGCAGAACAGGCGGCATCCGCCGGCGGACGGCAGGCGGCCCTGCAGGCCGCGCGCGATCGATTTTACAAGGGGGACATTGCGCGCGAGATGGCCGCGTTCTCCGAGCAGAACGGCGGGCTGTTCCGCTACGACGACTTCGCGTCGTACAGCGCCCTCGTCGAAGCGCCGGTCTCCATCGACTACCGCGGGTACCACGTGCTCAAGGACCGTTCGGCCAGCCAGGGTCCGGCCGAGCTCTTTGCCCTCAACATTCTCGAAACCTACGATCTGCGCGCGCTCGGACACAACAGCGCGGAGTATATCCATACGGGCGTGGAAGCGATCAAGCTGGCATTTGCCGACCGCGAGTACCTGGGGGACGATCGGTTCATCACGATTCCCTGGGAGACGCTGCTTTCCAAGGATTATGCTGCCGAGCGTCGGCAGCTGATCGATCCGCAGAACGCGAGTCTTGAATTCCGTCAGGGTCGTATCGCGTCGTGTGCGCACCCGCCGGACATCAGCTACGCCGAAGCCGATGGCGATGGCGGTGACACGAGCTACGTATGCGTGGTCGACCGGGATCGCAACGTGGTGTCGTTCACGCCCAGTCTGCACACGGGGTACGGGACGTGCGTGGCGATGGGGGAACTTGGCTTTACGCTGAATTGCCGCGGCGACTACTTCTCGCTCGTAGCCGGGCACCCAAACGCCTTGGCCCCCGGCAAGCGGCCGCGGAGCACGCTGCAATCGACGTTGGTGTTGAAGGACGGCAAGCCACGACTGGTGATGGGCAGTCCCGGAGGGGACGACCAGTGTCTTCGCACGCTGCAGACACTTCTGAATGTACTGGAATTCGACATGAACGTGCAGCAGGCCATTGAGGCGCCGCGCTGGTCGACCCGCAGTTTCCCCCAATCCTATTTTCCGCACACGATGTACACAGGAGAGGTGACGGTTGAGAACCGAATTCCTGAGTCGGTGCGCGACGCGCTCCGCGCCAAGGGACACAAGCTCAAGGTGACCGGGGGCTGGACCCTCGGTTCCAATGCCGCCATTTCGATCGACCTGAAAACCGGCGTGCTCAGCGCCGGAGCGGACCCGCGTGTCGATGCCTGTGCGACGGCCTGGTGAGCGGAATCGGCAGTCGCCTGTCCAGCCTCGGAATGCCGCGAACGCTCAGGGAACCGTCACGAGCAACCGCATCGTCCAGGGCTCGATGGCAGGCAGTCGGAAGTGCTGGTACGGATGATCCGTCCGTTGCGCCGGGACGGTGATTTCACGACCCGCCATGTCGAACATGCGCAATTGTCGGGCGGAAGTGCGCAGCACCACGGTCAGGTCGGTTGCCGGATCGAAACTCGAGTTAGTCAGCGCCACGGTCAGCTGGCCTTCCGCAGTTTCGCGCGCCCACAGATTGGCCTTGTGAAACGACGCGACGTAGGCGGGCAGGCGATCCCGGGACAACCAGCGCATGATCGACTTCATCTGACTCGACTTGCTCAGGTTGTGCAGGAAGCTCCATGGATAGTAGCCGCACACGGCGATCCGCCCACCGGCGGAGTTTTCGAACACGGCCATGCTCGTCGCGGCCTTCTCTTGGCCGGCATAATCGATGAGGCGCGCAAGGGACTGCGCTCCGCCGTCGGCCAACCGCAGACGGTGACCCGGAACGTGATAGAACGACTGGCGGCAGTCGCGCTGACGTCCCGCGTAAGGGGCGTTGAGTGGATGGTCCGTGAGTTCCTCGATGCAATCCTCGAACAGGGCGTCGTCCACCGTGACGCCCGTCAGCGCGCCGAAGCCGCGATGGTTCAGTGTGTCGAGCGTTTCGGCGTCCGTGTAGACGCTTGTGGACAGCACGCGGCGGAGTTCGTCGTCCGACATGGTGGCAACACTCTGCGGGAACAGCAGCGTCACGGACGCCCCACGCGCGTCGTAGGCTGCCGGCAGCCCGATCTCCCACATTTGCGGTGCCTGTGCCAGCATGCCGAGATCCGCCGCCCACGAATCAATGCTCCAGGCAACGTGGAGACCGACCGGCGTGTGGCGTCCCTGGTGCCGGGCAAGGAGGTCGAACAGCGGCCGCGCGTCGCGGATCGCGGCCACCAGCGGCTCGAACTCGTCCAGTGGCTCGTCGTTGCCCGAGAGCACATTGAAGGCCGCACCCGTGCACCCCGCACCCATGTGAGACGCCGCTTCCAGCACAGTCACGTGCGCGGACTTCTTCAGCCGGTGATAGGGGAAATTCTCGATTTCCGATTGGATCGACACGACTTCGGGTGGCAGGAGCGACACCTGCCGGCCGATTTCATGCGATTTGCCCACTAGACCACTCGTGACCGTGTCTTCGTAAAACCCGCCTCCAGGACGCCAAAACACCGGCGCACCGTCAGGACCTGCCAGTGTGCGCGCCCAGGTGGGAAAATCGTACCCTTCGTAGAACCTCTCGCCGGACATGAACCCGAGCGGCATGCCGGGACGCTCGCCGTGTACCGTCCGCTCCACCAACTCGAGAAGGTGCTGGATCGTCGCTCGATTGTGCGCCAGCCACGCCCGGCGAAACGCGAGGCGCGCATCAGGTGCACCTTCAAACAACCCCGTTCGCATGCTGGCACGCGTCTGCTGCACGCCAGTCCGTTGCGAAAACAGCGCCAGGCAGCGATCGCAGAAACAGGTCTGCCCGATCGGCATGTGCCCCGCCAGCCGTACGTCGTCGTCAATCCAGACATAGTCGGGATCGGCCCGCGCCACCAGACGATAGAGTTCCACCACGTACTGGCGGAACTGGGGATCGTTCGGGCAGAACGAGCCGCGCGACACGGTGCCGTCGAGATCGGTGACGCGGGTGTAATCCGCCGCGAGGGAATGGGGCAGGTTCTCGTTGTGATGGCCCATGGTTGCCAGCACATTGATCCCGGCACGATAGCCGACGGCTTTCGCGGCACGCACACGTTCGGCAAGGATCCGGCACCGCCGCTCGATCTCCTCGAGGGGCAACGGAGGATGTGTCGCAGATGTGAAGAAGGTGATCTCATCGGTCACACCGCGGTGCCGCTCGAAAAGAGCGAGCAATTCTCGAAACCGCTCGCCGGGCATCCACTGCGGCACGCCGATCCGAAACGAGATGAACGCTCTCTCGATGCCGCCTGCTGCCGCATCGCGCGGTCCTTCGTTCGCCGGCGCTCCGGCACGGACCATCGACCACGGCACAAGTGCCAGGATCAACGCCCAGGCCACCGGCCGGCCGATCCGGTGAACCCGCGTCGGGCGGGTCGGCAGGTTCCCGGGATGAAGAACAGCTCGATCCGCGCCGGTTCCCCGCATGGGATAACGCCACTTCACATCCATCTTCCTGTCTCCCATCTTCCTGCCCTCCCATCTTCCTGCCCGAACTTGACACGAAAACGAGAGCTGGCCAGGTAATTCCCTCGCTCACATCTCAGAGTATGACAGGAATATGGACGGACAGAAATATGGACGCGGAGCCACGCTGTCCAGCCGACGGAAAGGCCGCGACCCTGATGAGCGGATGTCAGATTTCCGCCTCATCCGCGTGCAGGAACACGGAGACATTCTCGAATGTGCCGGCACGGGCCAGTTCGACTTGCAGCTCGTCCCATCGGGAAGGGTCTCGCAGGAGAAGGTGGCAGGCCACGTCCGAGCCGGCATCGGTCAGCCGCTGCTGGCTCACGAATTCCACGCGCGATGCGTGGCGGTGGAGCAGCTGCTTGAGCGTGGCGTTGCCGACCACCGCGTCGCCGATGATGCGAAGCGTGACCACGGCGTCGTAGCGCGTGCGATTGCCGAACGACGTGAAGCGG
>JALOQX010000326.1 GCA_025459265.1 Pirellulaceae bacterium
GTGGAAGCCTGCGCGATTGCCGCCCGGCACCCGCGCTGGTATGCTCGCGCCAGCGTGGTCCACGAAATGGTGTGATTTCCGGGGTTGTTCGGAGGATCAGGGTAATGTCACCGCGACCTGCACTCTCACGGCCTGCCTTGTCGCCGGACATCGATCGCCGGCGGTTTCTGGCACTCTCCTGCGCAGGGAGTGTCGGGACCGTCTGCGCCCTGAGAGACACCCCCCTGGCCGCCCGGACCACGTCGCGCGCCCGGGCCGCCATCGTGATCTGCAATGTCGGCGGACCCAGCCAGCTGGATACGTGGGACCCCAAGCCTGAGGCGCCGCGGGAAATTCGCGGCCCGTATCGAGCGATTCGCACCAGCGTGCCCGGCCTGTACGTGTCCGAGTTGTTCCCGCTTACGGCCCGACTGGCCCATCTCCAGGCTTTCGTCCGCGCGTGCCACCGCACGGGACCTGCCACGCACGAAGCGGGCTGGCGCAGCGCGTTGACCGGAGCGGAGGATCCGGCGGCACGCGAAGCACCCGGATTGCTGGACGTCGTCACCCATGGGCTGGGCCACGATTCCTGCGGGTCGTCCGGCCTGCCGCGGATCGCGGTTCTGCCTGTCGGCGGACGTAACGCCGATCCTCCCTCAGACACGCGGCGCGACGCACACGCTTACGCGGCCACCGGCGTCACCGCCGCCGCCGTCGAGCGCCGGGTCGCACGCGAGTCCGAGGCGACGCACACGCGCTACGGCCACACGCGCTTTGGACGCGACTGCCTCCTGGCCCGCTGCCTGGTCGAGGCGGACACGCGACTGGTCGTGATTCGCACCTGCCACCATTACCGGGCTCCGCACTCGTGGGATGTCCACGGTGGATCTGCGTTTGGTAACGTGGCCGACCTGCAGCAACACATCGGGCCGACCTACGACCAGGCGTACTCCGCCCTGCTGGAAGATCTGGCGGCGCGCGGCCTGCTCGCGTCGACGCTCGTCTGTGCACTGGCCGAGTTCGGACGCGCCCCGCGGCTCAACCCGGCCGGCGGACGCGATCACTGGCCCCAGTGCTGGACCACCACGTTCGCAGGCGGCGGTGTGCGCGGTGGCCAGACGGTGGGGGCCAGCGATCGCCTGGGCAGCGAACCGGCCGACCGGCCGGTCACGCCGATGGAGATCCTCGGGTCGATCTGCTACGGCCTGGGCCTCGCCCTGCCAACCGTCACCGTAAGATCGGCCACCGAGGCAGCGAGTCCACGCCACATCAACCCCGCCATGCCACGGATCGCGGAATTGTTCTGAATGGACGCCGAACTGCGCCGCCACTTCGATGCCGTGCTCGATGACGTGCTGCGGGAACTGCCCGAGCCCGTGCATCGCCTGCTCGACGACGTCCCGATGTATGTGGACGACTATCCTTCACGGAAAATGATGCAGCGTCTGCATCTGCGAGATCGCCGCCAGCTCTGTGGACTCTACACGGGTATCCCGCTCGGGCAGCGGAGCGTCGAACATTCCGGCGTCCTCTCCGATGCGGTGCACCTCTTCCGCGAGGGCATCCTGGCACTGGCCACCGACCGACGCGGCCGTGTCAGCGAACGCGAGCTGCGGCGTCAGATCCGCATCACCGTGCTCCACGAACTCGGCCACCTGCACGGGATGAGCGAAGCGGAGTTGAATGCGCTGGGCTACTAGACATTAACACATCGTTTCTTGCGTTAATTGCCGTGTCGCGCATGTTGTACGGCGGCGTCGTGAGCCCGGTCAGGGCGAGACACCGCATGGGAGCCGCGGCTGTGTCGCACAGACAGAACTCGATCGCGCCACGTCGTGGTCCGCGAACCGGAAATCGCCACCGGAAGCGTCCGCGAGGACGGGTGATGGCCGCTGCTTGGCTCACGGACGCGGCGGGTTACGATTCCACGTCGACGCGGCGCTGTCCAGCCGGCGTGCAAAAACGACGGGGGGCCGAACCGTCGTGGAAGCTCATCCGTAAGGATACCGAATTCAACCTTGCCCCGGGGGGCGGTCGGTAGCGTGCAGATGCGTCAACGGTGCACGCGATCGCCGCAGGCATCGCTGCCATGGTTGGAAGCGTGATCCAGTCCTTGTCTGCGTGCTTGTCCCTTCCGGCGTCGACGGTTGCACTCTCGTGGACGAAGACCTGCAGGTGCCTTCTTTCTGGTTGGCTGTATCGACGTGGATGGAATGCAACGATCGAGCTTGTCGGGTGGCGTGCAGATCTGCGCCCTGCTGCTGCTGATCAGCTGTCTGGCGATTCCGGCCGAAGGGGCGGATCCGCGGGACGTGGCGGTGCTGGTGACGCAGGTGCCGCGCGCCGTGTCGCAGGACGGTGCCGGGTCGGGCCCGTTCGCGCTGCCGGGTCTGCAGGGGCGGATTCTGTTGGTGCAGCCGGACGGGTCGCAACGGTGCCTGACGGAGGGGTTCCACAGTGCGGCCGACCCCGCTGTCTCATTTGATGCCCAGCGGTGCCTGTTTGCGGGCAAGCGGGCGGCGGCCGACCCGTGGAACGTGTACGAGTATGACTTCGCGACGGGGCAAACGCGGCAGATCACGCGCGACGGTGGCAACTGCCGGCAGCCGAGTTATCAGTCCAATCTGTTCACGGTGGATTCGCCCGAGCCCTGGTTTCAGCTGACGTTTGTCAGTGATCGCGCTGGTTGGATCAGCGAGGATGGGAAGGGGCCTTCCTGGAGCCTGTTCTCGTGCCGGCTGGATGGATCGGACGTACGGCAGCTGACCTACAATCTGTCGCACGACCTTGATCCCTTTCTGATGGGTGACGGCCGGCTGCTCTATGCCTGCCAGCAGCGCAGGACGCAGGCGGACGGCCCCTTGGGGCGAATGCAGTTGTTTGCGGTCAACATTGAGGGCACGGACCAGGCGCTGTTCGCGGAACTGTCGGGCGGTCAGTTCAAACGCATGCCGTGTGTGACGGACCGTGGCCTGGTGTTGTTTGTGGAGACCGACCAGTTGGCGGCGGACGGTGCCGGCCAGTTGGGCTCGGTGACGTTTCGACGTCCGCTCAAGTCGTACCGGCCGGTGACCAGCGAGAGTCAGGGCTATGCGTATCGCTGTCCATCGCCGTGGTCGCAGGGGAGTGTTCTGGTGGCGCGCCGGGCGTTGGACGGCAGCGGCACGACGGGCATCTTCCTGTTCGACCCGCGGACGGGCGCGACCGAAGCGGTGCTGGATGCCGCAGACGCTGACGAGGTGCAGGCGGTGGCGGTCCGGCCCGTGCGGCAGCCGGACGGCCGTTCGACCGTGGTGGACGATGCCAAGCCGCACGGGCAGCTGTACTGCCTGAATGTGAATGTGCATGACATGCCTGACAGCGCCTGGCTCCCGCCGGGCACGGTGCGCAGAATCCGCGTTCTGGAGGGAGTGCCGCTTTCCGCAGCGGAGTGGGCTGCGCCACCGGACGGGCCGGCGAGCGGCGCGGGGGCCGAGCCCAGCGCCGCCGATGGGCTGCCGGCGTTGGCCCAGCGGAGATTTCTTGGCGAGACGGAGATTCAGGCGGACGGTTCGTTGCAGTTGACGGTTCCGGCCAACACGCCGATCGAGCTGCAGACGCTCGACGAGCACGGACTCGCTTTGCGGACGTGCGGCTGGATCTGGGCCAAGAACGTGGAAGCCCGCGGCTGCATCGGTTGTCACGAGGACGGCGAGCTGACGCCGGAGAATCGCTATGTGGATGCCTTGTCGCGCAAGTCGGTGGCGTTGACGCTTCCGCCGGAGCGTCGCCGGACGGTGGATTTCCGGCGGGACGTGATGCCGATTGTAGAGGCCAAGTGCGTAAGCTGTCACGGGCCGGACGGTGCCCCGCCGCGATTGGACGGCGGGCTCGCGCCGGCCAGCGCCGCGGGGCCCTGGAATCGGGCGTACGTGAACTTGTTGGCCACGCACGCCCCAAAGTCGGGCGGTCCTGCCGAGCGTCTGTATGTGCATCCGGGGCGGGCACGCACCAGCCCGCTGGTCTGGCATCTGATCGGCAAGAACACGTCGCGGCCGTGGGACGGCGACTATCCGCAGCGGCCGGCTAAACCGATTGCCGACGGAGACTGGCCTGGCCTGACGAACCTGGAGTGGCGGATCCTTGTGGAATGGGTCGATCTCGGCGCGCTGTGGGACGGTATCCCCGGACCCGACCCTCTCAGCAGTCGCCCGGCGGCGGGCGCGGAAGTGAGGTGAATGATGTGGTGGTGGAGGGTGCGACTCGGATTTTTCGCCTCGCTCTTGGGCGCGACGTGTACTTGGGCCCAGGAACTCCCCGTACTGACCGACGTGACGCAGGACGCCGGCATCGACTTTCATCATCGCTTTGGTGACGACCAATTGAGCAACATCGTTGAGGGGACGGGTGCCGGCGCAGCGTTCTTCGACTACGACGGCGATGGGTGGCTCGACATCTACTTCGTGTGCGGGACCTGGAACAAGGAAGTCAATGACAACCGCGGTCGTGCGTATCGCGGCAAGTTGTCGAACCGGCTCTACCGCAACCAGCGGGACGGCACATTCGTCGACGTGACGCAGCACGCCGGCGTGGGGGACCCGGACAATTTCGGCTTCGGCTGCTCGGCGGCGGACTATGATAGCGACGGCGATCTGGACTTGTACGTGCTGAATTACGGCAAGAACGTGCTCTTCCGCAACAACGGGGATGGCACGTTCACCGACGTCTCGGCCGCTTCCGGGTTGGATAATCCGTCCTGGAGCCTGTGTGCGCCGTGGTTCGACTACAACAACGACGGACGTCTGGATGTGTACGTGGTGAACTACCTGCAGTACGACGGCGGCAAGTTCCGCGCGTTCTATGCTGCGGCGGGCTATCCGGGTCCGCTGAGTTATAAGGGACAGGCCGACGCATTATACCGCAACAACGGGGATGGCACGTTTACCGACGTGACGCAGGAAGCCGGGGTGTTCAATCCCGACGGGCGCGGGATGAGCGCGACCGTGGCCGATCTGGATAACGACGGCTCCCTGGACCTCTACGTCGCCAACGACGCGATGGAGAACTACTACTACCGCAATCTCGGCGACGGGCGCTTCGAGAACGAGGCCCTGGAGCGCGGCCTGGCCTTCGGTGAGGGAGGGCAGGGGGTGTCGTCAATGGGGCCGACCGTGGGAGACATGAACCACGACGGCTGGCTGGATGTGTACATTCCGGACATGGGTTACGGTTGCCTGCTGTTGAGCAACGAGGGAGTGTTTGACGACCGCACGGCCAAGTCGAATCTGGCGGTGATCTGCGGCCAATACACCGGCTGGGGCGGCGTCATATTCGACGTGAACAACGACGGACACCTCGACCTGTTCGTGGCCAACGGGAACGCGCACTTCGAATATGCCGAGGAAGACGTTCTGGTCCTGAACGACGGTCAGGCGAAATTCCTGGACATCGCCGCCCGCGCGGGGGACTATTTCCACCAGAAGTATGTCGGGCGCGGGGCCACCTGTGGCGACTACGATAACGACGGCGATCTCGACCTGCTGGTGGTCAATCTGAATGACCGCCCGCGCCTCTTGCGCAACGACGGCGGCAACCGGCAGTCCTGGCTGAAGCTGGATCTGCGGCTGCCTGGCGGGCGCAGCACGGCGATCGGTGCCCGGGTGACGGTCACGGCGCAGGGAGTCAGGCAGGTACAGGACATTGTGCCGGTGACGGGTTACCTGTCGCAGGCCGATCCGCGCTACCATGTCGGTCTGGGTGCCGCCACGCAGGCGGAGACCGTCGACATCCGCTGGCCGGACGGCCGACGCACGCAACTGGAGAACGTGGCGGCCAACCAGATCCTCACGGTGGTTCAGGAGGCACAGTAAGGTGACGCGGAAGCAATGGCAGGTCGGCGTGTGCGGGGCGGTGAGATGGGCCTGGGCCGGCGCGATCATCCTGATCGCCGTGGTGCCGGGCAACGCCTTTCAACCGCCCAAGCAGCCGGTCTACGTGGGCGCTCGCCAGTGCGCAAAGTGCCACCAAGGCGCGGACTTCGGCTACCAGCAGTGTCGGATGCTGCTCCAGGCGCACTCCAAGGCGTACGCGGCGCTGGCTCAGCCCGAGGCCAAGGAGGCCAAGCAGATCGCGCGGATGAGTGGGATTCCGCAGGAACCCCAGGAGGCCGAGATGTGTCTGGGTTGCCACTCCACGGCGGCCGAAGCGGAGGCCTGGGAGAAGGACGACACGTTTCACCTGGAAGATGGCGTGCAGTGCGAAAAATGCCACGGGCCGGGCAGCGAGTACATGGACGAGCAGGTGATGGTGAATCCCGCCGCCGCGCGGGCCGCCGGACTGAAGATGCCACAGAAGTCCGACTGCCTGAATTGCCACAACGTCAAGGGCTCGCACGTGGCGGTGCTGCAGTCCAAGGCCTTCGATGTCGAGGCGGCCTGGGAGCAGCTCCAGCACCCGACGCCGGAAGTCTGGAAGTACCTGCCGGAGCACACGTTTCCGGCCCCGACCGATCCCGCCGCGGCCAAGCTGGTCGGTTCGATCACCTGCGCTGCGTGCCACAACCAGCCCGGGATGGGCTATCAGTACAGCCGTTGGCGGGAAAGTGCCCATGCCGACGCGTACGCCCGACTGAGCACAAACCGGGCCCGTGAAATCGCCCAACAGACCGGCCTGACCGGCGATCCGGTCACGGAGCCGGCCTGTCTGAAATGCCACACGACCGTCTATCACAACCCCGCCGGCGGGCATGCGGAATCGTACGCGATCTACGAGGGGGTCGGCTGCGAAGCGTGTCACGGAGCCGGCAGCGAGTTTGCCGTGGAAGCCATCATGCGCGACCCGGTGGCCGCGTCCCAGGCAGGGCTGCAGATGGTCAGCCGCGAGACGTGCCTGCCCTGCCA
>JALOQX010000327.1 GCA_025459265.1 Pirellulaceae bacterium
TGGCAACTGATCAATTGGAGCGCCAGCGACCCGCTTCCTCCGGGGACCACCGCTGCAAACATTTATGCAGTGTATGGAATCGACATCAACGCAGACGTCAGCCATCAGTTCGGTCAGATCTGCAGCACGATCGACGTGGGCCGTTTGACGCCCTTCATTCTGATCCCGAACAAATGACCGCGGCCCGGCACTTTCGGGGAGCGTCGGAGAAGCGAATTGCGTGCGGCGCGCGGGGGCGACCGCCCCCGAGTTGTGACCGCCGCCGCCTCGTGACAGACCTGCGAGTTTCAGTCACCACTGACATAGAGGGGAACCGCAAATGCTTCCAACGTATGTCCTTTCACGGGTGAAGTCGACCGATTGGCTTAGTCGGCCCAGATTAACCACGCGCCGGAATGCAGCCCGGAGGACTGTTTTCCGCCGTGCCTGCGTAGAGTTGCTCGAAGCGCGGGTGGTGCTCAGTAGCGGCATGATCCTTCAACACGTGGGGATAAGTGCCGCGGCAATGACCAGTTTCCTCGATGCGTCCGGCAAGTTGGTGGTAGTTGGCTATGCCAATACCGGCGGCAAGACCGGAGAAGATGTCGCGGTCCTGCGCTACAACCTCGCCGGCGCCGCGCCGGGTACGCTGGACGCAACCTTCGGAAAGAACGGCATCGTCACCACCCAAATCATGAGTTCTGACGTCGCGTACGACGCTGCACTTGCGCCGGATGGCAACATCGTGGTCGTAGGGCAGTCGACACCGGGAAAAGGCAACTCCAGTTTCAACCAACACGATTCCTTCGCCGTGCGGTACACCGGGACGGGAAGCCTCGACAAGGGATTTGGCGGTGGCATCATCACCGCCGATCTCGGCGGTTTGTACGATGCTTTCATGAGTGTCTTGGTCCAACCAGATAAGAAGGTCGTGGCAGCCGGTGGCTACGAGGCGAAACTGGTCCGCTACACCGCCACGGGGAAACTCGACAGCAGTTTCGGCACAGGGGGGGTCCTGCACGACGTCTTCAACCAGGGCTCTTATTCTACCGTGACGGACGTCGCCATCCAACACCTCGGTGGTGCTGACAAGATTCTGGCAGCTGGGGTCTTTCACCTGCCGAACACGACAGAAGACTATGCGCTGGCCCGATTCAACCTCAACGGTACACCGGACACGAGCTTCGACGGTGATGGGAGGGTGACGACCGACTTCGGCTCCGCGGACTTACTCCTGGCCGCGGCAGTCCATCCGACGTATCCGGCGAACTCGAAACTGTCGCCGCTCAGTAACTGCATCGTGACGACAGGCTATTTCGATGAAGCGCCCGCCGGTTATCCGAAGTCCCTCTTGGCCCTCGCCCGCTATTTGCCGAACGGGTCGCTGGACACATCGTTCGGCGACGGTGACGGGTTCATCAATCCCGATCTCAACATGATCGGCGAGGCGGTGGCAATTCAGTCGGACGGGATGGTCGTGGTTGCCGGTGACGAGGCTGCATATGCAACGTGGAACGCCTCTTCCATCACCGTGGCGCGGTTCGACGTCAGCGGCAACCTGGACACATCCTTCGGGGACTTCGTCGACTCCAACCAACCGAGCCTGGGGCGCACTGGCAAAGCCGTGCTGTGGATTCCCGGTTACGTCCATGGCGAGGTTGAGTCGGTGGTGATTCAAACGGACGGCAAGATCGTGATCACCGGCTGGGCCAGCGATGGCACCGACAACCCACCCTACTATTACGCCCCCCGCGTCATGGTCGTGGCCCGCTACAATCCCGACGGGACGCTGGATAGCACGTTCGGCGATTCCTCCCTCGCCGCTACCGTCAGGGCACAGAGCTCACCTTCTGGTTTCTTGGTGGACGCGGTATTCGCCGAACCGCTCAGCGCTGACTTCCAGGCCCACGAGAATCCGTCGACTTCTGTGTCCTCGGCCGCAAACCACTCAAAGTCGCTGGATCTCGCCTGGCAGCAGACGCCGATGTGGGCAATATCGCCTGCAACACCGCAATCGCCCGCGAACGACACGACCACAATCTTGACGTCACGCAGCGCTCACACTCGCGACGATTGCACCGTCGGTTCCCTCGACTCGGTGATGATGGAATTGTCGACCGTCGGTCTGATGAGTGACTGGCTGCTGATTCGATGAGCTACGAGTCGACTGTAGCCAGACAGGATCGGTAGTAATATGGGGCCGGTGAGCCCCTGCGGCCGCGCACAGAGCGACCGACGCGGTACAGGCCCGGCTGGTGAACGGTTCGCTCTGGCGGTCGTCGCTGACCGGCTGATTTGAGGGACGGCTGCACGGAGTTTGTTTGATCCGCTCGACGTAAGCGTCGGTCCACATCGGGATCAACGCGGTCGACGACGAGGCAGCAAGCATCAGCTTGAAAGGGACGGTGCGGTGCGCGGGCTGGAACAGGAGGTGAGCATGTGGCCGACTCCCTGCGTCGCGTCCCAACGCCCGGTACGCGCTGCCCAGGTCCCTCGAGCCCGGGAGCCATGAGCGCACCTCGCGGTTTGTGTGTTCAGCGGGGGGACAGAAAAATGGGGGACAGAAAAATGGATTGTGAGGGATTTTTCTATCCCCCATTTCTCTGTCCCTTGCCCCCGTGCGGGAGCGCGTGCGTCTCGCCTCGAGCCATGGTCCGCACAACTTGACATCTACGAATACATCGTATAGTGTAATAGTGAATAAGCGATCGCCGAGTGTCCTGGTGGATGAGGTGCTGTGTGTTGACGCGTCCCGCTCCGTCACCCTGTCCGGCCAAAGCCAGCTTGAAGCGGCGTCCGCCCCTGAGCGTGGAGCAGTCGTTGGCCATGGAAGCGCTCTTTGCGGTGCTGGCCAATGACACCCGCTTGCGGCTTCTCCAGGAAATCACGCGGTGCGACGAGGTTTGCACAAGCGAGCTGGCGGAAAGGCTCGACATGAAGCCGCAGGCGGTGTCGAATCAGCTCCAACGGCTGCAGGACAAGGGCATCGTCGGCAGCCGTCGGAGCGGCAACAACGTCTTCTATCGGATTTTGGATCACTGTGTCGTGGTGCTGTTGGAACGCGGTTTGTGTTTGATTGAAGAGTCGGCCAAGCGGGCGGGCCGTTAGGTTGTTTCTCAGCTTACAGCGAGGGAGGGGATTATGGATCGTCGCGCCATGATGGGTGGTACGGCAGGGCTGTTGGCCGGTCTGGCGGTGACCGCGCAGGCGGGGGACCTTGCCACGGACGTCTGCGATGGTGGCTGTTGCCAGGACTGCCGTTCCGCGTGCCTGGCATGTGTGGCAGCCTGTCTTGAGGAGGAAGGCCGCCAGGAGTGCATCCGACGATGTCTCGACTGCGCGGACATTTGTGGCGTCTGTGCCAGCATCGTAGCGCGTGGGGGACCACTGGTGTCGGCCGTGCGGGCGTTGTGCGCCGAGGCATGTGACCGGTGTGCTGCCGAGTGTGCGAAGCACACAGACGACAAGACGTGCCAGGCGTGCGCGGAAAAGTGCCGCGCCTGTGCGAAGAACTGCCGCGCGGCGGCGCTGGCCAAGTAGGCTGACGCGGTCGCTTGTGCACCGTGATCCCGTCCGCCGACTGATGGTGTCCGCCGGCGGGTCCGGCTTGACCGTGCCGGCTGATCTGCTACAACGGCCACATGCCGGCCCGTTGCCGTGTGGCGGCGAGAGCGTGGGTTTGGAAGGGGAGTCCGGACGTCGGGAAAGGAAATGACGATGCGACGCGTAATCAGTACGTTGTCATGGGCAGCACTGACGCTGCTGTTGCCGGTGGTCGCGCTGGCCGACACGCCACCCAAAGCGGTCAGCGACATGCTGCAGTTCCTTGCCGGAACTTGGGAAGTTCGCATCAAGGGGAACAATGACGTTCCACCGGAGACGCAGTCGGCGGAACTAGCCGCCGGCGGCCGCGTGCTGATCAGCAAAGGCAAGCAACTTGCGGCGGATTATGACAGCGTCGAGATTCTCGCGTGGGACGCCGCGCAGAAGAAGCTCACCTGGGACTGGTACAATTCGAACGGCTCCCATGGACGCGGCGAAGGCGACGTGGTCGGCGGTGAATTCAAGCGCAACGTCCGCGCAGTCGACGAAGAGGGGAACGCGTTTTCGGGCAGCGTGGTCACCAAGAAGATCGACGACGATACGGCGGAGACGGTTTTCGAAATCAAGGTGGGCGACAACTTAATGTCCTTTACCGTGGTGGGAAAACGCCAGAAGTGACCGGCGGCTTCCGCGCCGCGCCGTCGTACGCGCATCGGCGGTCCCATGCGCTGGGCCACGTCACGCTGGGGAATCTCCTCGCTCCTGTGCCAACGGCACTGACCTGGACGGCATCCTGCTGCGTGGGATACATGTGGAGTTCAATCCCGATCGAGCAGGCGAGGTGGCACACGTCCTCGTGCCGCTTCGTGACTCCGTGATAATCCGCGCGGGCTCACTCCCACATCAGCTCAATCTCGGCTTGCAGGAACGGCTCGGGCACGCGATACGGCGTCAAGAACTTGACGGCCACGTGGGCCGTCCCCGGAGCGGCAGGGACGGTGCCGGAAAGCTCGACCGTCCGCCGATCGCCGGGCGCCAACGGATCGCCAGAATAGTCCCAGGCGGCGGGCAACCCGAGACGCGCTGCATCGCCGAGCAACTCCAGACGATGGCCGGCTGCGGCCACCCAGGGACAGATGCCGAGGTTCTTGAGCGTGATGCGCAGGGTGAACGGGTGCCCGGGCTGAAGCGTATCAGTCGCCAGATCCATGCGGCCCGCAAACTGCTTCAGAGCCAGTTGACCGTCCAGCCACTGGTCGTAGCCGGCCATCCACTCCTTGTACGGGGCCGTCATCCAGCGGCAGTGGCTGAGCATGCCGTCGGGCGCTAACTTCATCGCTGCTGCATACGGCTCAGCCGCATCGTAGATCGCTTGATAATCCCGCAAGACCGCCGCACGCACGTCGGGCGGCAAGCCCTCGTCGGTGTCCAGCGCAGCGCGATGTGACAGCACCGCATCGTGCACCTTGGCGAACCGATCGAGCCGCTGCAGGTGATATTCGAAGAACGGAGCGAAGAGCTCCATATGACCCAGCCATCGCTGGAACTGGTCTGACGCTACCTGCGGTGTGACTGCCTTCAACGTTGATCGCAGCTGGCGCGCGCCGTCCAGGCCCCGCTGCACCACCTGCGCCCGCTGCGATGCGTCAAGTTTCATCCAGTCTGCCGGCGGCATGTACAACGCGTTGAGGTCCCACAGCTCCTCGTACACGTCGTTCATCTGCACGAACGCCAGGGCACGCTCGACACCGAGTTCTCGACATGCCCAATCGTACCGCAGCGTGTTGGCGGCCGCAGTCGGCTCCCAGCCAAAGTACCCGATTGCTTCCCACGGGAGCTCGCAGCCCACGTAGGCACCGCCAATCCAGAAGCTGCCGCGATCGCCCAACAGCCGGCGCATGCGCGGTGACGGTGGTACGCGGAAATTCGCGTAGAGGTTGTCGAGCCATGTATCGCCCATCGGACCGACGTAACGATAGTCCCGCACCAACACCGCGGCGCCCGCGCCGTGGCCGACGACATACAGGTCGCTGGGCAACAGCGGGTCCAGGGCAGGGTAATACCAGTCGTGATAGGGATACACGGCGATCGCGCCCCGAAACTCGTGTTCCCGGAGCCAGTCGTAGATGACCAGATATTGCTCCCACACCGCGTTCTTGGTGCGCGACGTGCTCACGTACTCCTGACAGCGGTCGCACGTGCACACGCCCCCGTTGTCGTCCCGCACAAGGAACATCCCGTCCAGCGGATACGTCTCGACAAGTTCCTGCAGGAACGCGTTGACGTACTCCTGATACTTGGGATGCGTGAAACAGGGGATCTTGTCACTCGCAGGAGACATGGCCTCAGGATAGCGGGCGGCAAACGTGGTGGGGACGCAGCCAATGGGGACCCACAGCCACACCTGACCACCACGCTCCTGCAGATGCCGGGCTAACCGGAGACCGTGCTCGCGGTGGTGGTCGAGCTCGACGAACTTCGCACCGGACGACTCATCGTACGCATCGGGCGCGTCGGAACGCAGCTCCGGCAT
>JALOQX010000328.1 GCA_025459265.1 Pirellulaceae bacterium
CGCCGTCGACGCGCGGGAGACGCGGTGGCCCGCGGTCATCTCTTCATCCGCGTCACGTGCTGGGGACGAGGCGCAGAGCCGTCGATGCTACACGACATGCCCGTCCTCGCCTACGACTGCGGGCCAGGACCGTCCTCGCCTGCGGCTGCGGGTTAAACGAGGCGCGGCCGTGCCGCTCTGGAGTGCGCCGCCGGTGTCGCGTTCCCAGGAGGATAGGGGAGTAAGGGCGGGACGGGGGGAGCGCGGGGACGGAGAGCGTGGGGAGCCACGCGGGGAGTGAGCCGTGACGTGGGGCGCTGCTTGATAAGCGTGTGTCATATGACACGGATGTGTCACACACTCAAATGCCCCCGGCTTGCCCGGGGGTCGTTTACGCTCTTCGCTCCACGCCGGCCCGCCCCTCCTCACCTACTTTCTCCTCTCTCCTCTCTCCTCTCTCCTCTCTCATTCCCGCCCCGGCCGGCCCGCGAGGATCCTCGATGGTGATGACGGCGACTCCGGGCCGGCCGGGGCCGGGCAGTAACGCAGGGAGCCGCCGTGTGTAGCAGAGAACCTGAAGTACCCCCGGGCAAGCCGGGGGGATCAAAGTAGTCATCACGCTCCGCGTGATGACATCCTCTCGCGGAGCGAGAGGACTACAGTCCCCAGGAGAATAGGGGAGTAAGGGCGGGACGCGGGGCGGAGCTGTTTAACCGCCGGGCCAGAGTCCGCCGCAGGCGGACGGCGGCCCGCGCGCTGCACGCCGGCGACTCGCACCTGCGCCAGTGCCACACGACATGCGGCGATCATCCTGGACATCCTGTCCATCCTGTCAACAAAAGCCCGTCACGTCGGTCATCACCGGCTGTGGCGGCGTCGGCCGGACGCGGGTGTGGTGGAGGCGGTGGGACTCGGCCGCCGTGCGTGGTGGTGGCCGTACGTAGCCGACGATCTTCTTCCCCCCGGTGACAAGCACCGGGGGGCCGTTTTGGCCGTAGCCGATGATCTTCTTCCCCCCGGTGACAAGCACCGGGGGGCTGACCGCTCGTAGCCGGCCGCGCGCACCTTTGGCTCCCCCATCGGCTCGGAGAGGGTTGATTCCGTGGCAGTCAGCGTGACACGAGACGGATCGTTGGGCATACCGCGAGGAGCAAGGCAGCGGGTGAGCCGTGACGCGCGGAGCTGTCGGCTACGCGTGCATCGTATGACATATATGTGTCACACATCCAAATGCCCCCAGCTTGCCCGGAGGCAGTTTACGTTCTTCGCTCCACCCGGGCACGCCCCTCCTCACCTTCTTTTTCTTTCTCCTTTCTCCTCTCTCCTCTCTCCTGCCGGCCCGCGGGAACGCTCGATCCTGGTGTGGAGAGCGCCGGAAAGGTACGTGGCACGCGTGTAGCGGACCAGTCCAACGAGCCGCCGACACGGGGTCGGCGGGGTGAGAACGTGGTGGCGCGGCGCGTCTGTAGCGGACCAGTCCAACGAGCCGCCGACACGGGGTCGGCGGGGAGCGTTGCCACGTTCCAAGCCTGCCTGTAGCTCACCAGTCCAGCGGGCCGCCGACACGCACGTCGGCGGGGAGAACGCGTGGAGGCCCAGCACTCCACAATTGCCCGCGGCGATCGACAAGTTTTCCCCACGGGATCCGCCGCGCAAGGATGTTTCAAGTGCTTGGCAGATGCCGTCTTGCTGCCCGGCGACAGTTGCCCTGTCGACGCTCCAGGGGATCGTGCTACATTCGCCGGGTCGCACGCGCGATCCGCCACCCGCAGACGCCAAGGACCTCGCCAATGGTTCACGTTCCGCCGACCGACAGTTCCCCAGACGCCTTTACGGACACCGACACGGCACAACTCGACGCGACGAGTGCCCCGTTCGTCGGGCGTTGGCACCGGCTGGTCAGTACGACCAACTGGGAGAAAGGACGCATCATCTGCCAGTGGCGCGCGGCGCAACGCGCCGCCGGTGCGGGGGCCGGCGAGTATTCGGACGAGGCCTGGAGTCAGTGTGTGGGCGGGGTGAGCGGCCAGCACGTGGGACGGCTCCGCCGTGTGTTCGAGCGATTTGGGGCGAGCAGTGCGGATTATCCGGGACTGTTCTGGAGCCATTTCTGCGCGGCGCTAGACTGGAACGACGCCGAGATGTGGCTCGAGGGCGCCGTGCAGAACCACTGGTCGGTGGCGCGGATGCGCCAGCAGCGCAGCACAACGCTCGGAGAGGTCGCCCAGTCCGAGCGCGACGGGGACCCATCGTGGGCCAATCCTCTGGACGACGACGCGGAGGCTGGACAGGACGCTGAGCCGGACAGCGAAGTCGCGACCTCGCACCGCGAGTTCTTTCCCGCCGGGCCCCTGCACGAGGGCCCCGACTTCGGGGACGACAGCGACACAACGCCCGAACGCAGCGCGCGGGACGCCGCCCCATCTGCGCACGCGGACGCCACGACCGCACCAGAGGGCGAGGAAACGGTGCGGCCGTTCGCGGCGCTGGCCGAACTGCCGGACGATCTGGCCGAAGCGTGCGAGGCCTTCAAGCTGGCCATCCTCCGTCACAAGCTGGACAACTGGCGGCAGATTGCCGCCGACGACGTGCTGGCCTGTCTCGCAGCGCTCCAGCAACTCGTCCTGGCCAAGTGAGCCGGCCTGGCGGCCCGGCGCACTCAGCCTCCGACGAGTGCGGATCACTCAGCAGATGCGCGGCATCTGTTCGCCCGAGGGGAGGTCCAGCAGACGGCCGCTGCCCAACACCGTGCGCAACTCCACTTCGCCCGGGTGGGCGGCGACGACTTCTCCAATCACCGCCGGTTGCGGTGCGGCAGGGTGCGCGCGCAGAATAGCCAGACCCAGCTCGGCCGCGGCCGCCGGCACAAACGCGACCAGCCGACCTTCGTTGGCCACATACAGGGGATCCAGCCCCAACAGTTCGCAGGCGCCACGCACCGGCGCGACGACCGGGATCGCCGACTCAACCACCTCCATACCCACCTGGACGTGATCCGCAATCTCGATCAGGGCGGCCGCCAGCCCGCCGCGCGTGAGGTCGCGCAGGCAGTGCAGGTCCGCACCCAGGCGCGTCAGCTGCGACACGAGGTCGGCCAGCGGTGCGCAATCGCTGTCCGGCGCGCCGGCGAACTGAAGTCCCTCCCGCTGCGACATGATCGTAATCCCGTGCCGACCAATGTCGCCGCTCAACAGAATCTGATCGCCCACGCGCACGCGCGACGGATGGACCTCGATGCCGGGCGGCACGAGGCCCATGCCGGCGGTATTGACGAATATGCCGTCTCCCTTCCCGCGATCGACCACCTTCGTGTCCCCCGTCACGATGCGCACGCTCGCGGCGAGCGCGGCTTGCTGCATGGACTCCACCACGCGACGCAGCACGTCGAGCGGCAGCCCCTCTTCCAGAATCAGGGCGCAGCTGAGACACACCGGCTGTGCGCCGGCCATGGCCAGGTCGTTGACGGTGCCGTACACGGCCAGCTTGCCGATGTCCCCGCCGGGGAAGAACAGCGGGTTGACGACGAACGAATCGGTCGTGAAGGCGATCCGCGCGCCGGCCATCTCCACGACCGCGCTGTCGTGCGGCAGTGGCAAACCGCCGGGCCGGCTGCGATCGCGGAACGCGGGCAGCAGCAGCTCTTCGATCAGCGCACGCATCATCCGCCCGCCCCCGCCGTGGGCCAGCTGCACGGTATCGTGCTCCGAGAACGCGACGGGACAGCTCAGGCTCAGGTGCTCGGGTGGGTCCGGCGAGTGCGTCATGGCACGTACATCCTGTCACACAGCGCGGCGGCGACGGTAGCGATAGTATGCGGCGCAGGCGCCCTCGGCCGACACCATCGGCGCGCCCAGCGGCGTGTCGGGGGTGCAGCGCGCACCGAAGGCGGGGCAGTCGTACGGCTTGCGGCGGCCCTGCAGGACTTCGCCTGCCAGGCACTCGGCCGGCTCGTCGGCCTGCACATGCTGCACCTGGAAGCGGAGGTCCGCATCGAATTGCGCATAGGCCGGCCGCAGCGCCCAGCCGCTGGCCGGGATCTCACCGATCCCGCGCCACTTGCGTGAGACCGTGTGCAGCACCTGCTGAACCTGGCGGATCGCGGCGGGGTTCCCCTCCGGCCGCACGACCCGGGCGTACTGGTTCTCGAGCACGGCCCGTCCCGCCTCGAGTTGCCGCACGCACAAATACACCCCCTGCAGGATGTCGAGCGGTTCGAAGCCCGTGACGACGATCGGCGTGCGGAATTCCGCCACGATCGGCTCGTACTCACGCGTGCCCATGACGGCGCACACGTGGCCGGCGGCCAGGAAGCCCTGCACGACGTTTTCGGGCGCCGCGAGCACGGCTCGAATGGCGGGCGGGACCAGGACATGAGACACGAGGGCCGAGAAATTCTGCAGCCCCAACCGTTCGGCCTGGACGACGGCCATCACATTGGCCGGGGCGGTGGTTTCGAAGCCGATGGCGAAGAAGACCACCTGCTTCTCGGGATGCTGGCGGGCCAGGGCCACCGCATCCAGCGGCGAGTAGACGATGCGTACATCTCCGCCAGCGGACTTGACGGTCAGCAGATCGCGCTGGGATCCCGGCACGCGCAGCATGTCGCCGTACGAGCAGAAGATCACGTCGCGCCGGCGGGCGATGGCGATTGCCTTGTCGATCATCTCGATCGGTGTGACGCACACGGGACAGCCCGGCCCGTGGATCAGCGTGATCAGGTCCGGCAAGAGTTCGTCCAGCCCAAACCGCACGATGGCGTGGGTCTGCCCGCCACAGACTTCCATGATGTGCCAGGGACGTGTCGCGATGCGCCGGATCGCGTCCGCGCACTGCCGCACGGCGTCGGCGTCTCGGTACTGGTCGATGAACTTCACGTGCCGGCCTCGTCGGACATGGGTTCGGCCGTCGGCACGGGACCTGGCTCGCCCGCCAACTCCGAGAGGTCCTCAATCTGCTCGATGTACGAGAAGATCTCCGCCGCCTCCGACTCGTCAATCTGACTGATGGCGAATCCCACGTGGACGAGCACATATTGGCCAGGCTGCACGTCCGGCAGGTACGCCAGGCAGATGTCCTTGACGATCCCGCCGAACTCCACCTTGCCCATCGGCATGCCGCCCTCGTCGGGGACCACCTCCAGGACCTTGCCCGGGATACCGAGACACATGGCTTACGCTCCGACCTGGTCTGCCGCACCGAGTATCTGCCCCAGCGCGATGCCGCCATCGCCCGGTGGGACTCTGCGTTGAGTGTACACGTCGAACCCCGCTTCGGACAGCCGCGCGCGGACGCAGTGGGTCAGGTGTCGGTTCTGGAAGCAGCCGCCCGTCAGGACGACTTGATGGCAGGCCGCGCGCGTAGCCATCGCCACGGCCAGTTCGGCCAGGGCGCGGTGGAACCGGCCGGCCACGGTGGCCAGGGAACATCCGCCGCGCAGATCGTGCAGGACGCAGCGCACGAGTGGCTCCCAATCGGCGACGGCCGGCATCGCGTCACTCAGCGGCAGGGGATACGCCGTCCCTTCGGTCGGGTCGGCGGCGAACTCGAGCTGCATGGCCGCTTCGCCTTCAAAGCTCACCACGGTCTTGAGCCCGCCCAGCGCCGCGACGGCATCGAACAGCCGCCCCATGCCTGTTGAGCGGGGAAACAGCTGTGGGCGGTCCAGGGCGGCCTGCAGCGCCGCGAATTCCGGCGGCGTGAACCAGTTTGCGGCCGGCGAGTCCGCGCCACGCGTCCCCATTTCGTGCAGCAGTCCGAGCGCCGCGCGGCGCGGCTCCCGCGCGGCCCGGTCACCCCCGGGCAGCGGAAATGCCCGCAGATGCGCCAGGCGGGTCCACGCGCGCCCTTCCACCACGATCGCCTCGCTGCCCCACGCCGTGCCGTCGAGTCCGTATCCTGTGCCGTCCCAGGCCAAACCGAGCGTCCGCCCGCTCAGCTGCCACTCGGCCACAGCGGACAGGACGTGCGCGTGATGATGCTGGATGCGCACCAGCGGCACCCGCCACCGCGCAGCCAACTGCTGGGCGGTGCGCGTCGAGCTGTAGTCCGGGTGCATGTCGCACGCGATCA
>JALOQX010000329.1 GCA_025459265.1 Pirellulaceae bacterium
GGAAGCCCCCGCGTTCACGCGGGGGAGGCTCACCTCAGAACCTACGCCCTGGAAGCCCCCGCGTTCACGCGGGGGAGGCTCACCTCCAACCTACGCATCACGCCGCGCGTGCCCTTGGAAGCCCCCGCGTTCACGCGGGGGCTTCCGCGCGGCGCGCAGCGCGAGTTGAGGTAGGGCGAAGGTGAAGCTCCCCCGCGTAAACGCGGGGGCTTCCGGGCGACGCGCAGCGCGAGTTGACGTAGGGCGAAGGTGAAGCTCCCCCGCGTAAACGCGGGGGCTTCCTGGAACGTGAAGCTCCCCCGCGTAAACGCGGGGGCTTCTGTGCGACGCGCGGCGCGGCGTGACCTAGGGCGAAGGTGAAGCTCCCCCGCGTAAACGCGGGGGCTTCTCCGCGCGGACGCGCAGTAGCGTGGCAGCCTCCCGTTACTGGGGCGGGAGCAATTCCTGCGTGAAACGATGTCTCACGTCGCCTTGCCGTTCGAGACGGTCGAGCAGCGACTGATGCTGCTCGGGCGTCGGCGCCGTGCCGTTGAGCTGCCGATAGACTTCGTCCACGAAGCGGTCCCGGTCGTTCTGCTGTCGTTCAAAGAACTCGCTGCTGCTGAGAATTCCCGCCTGCACGTCTGCGAGCGATTTGCCACGTTCCAAGTCCGACTGCCAGGCAGACAGCTCCTGTGACGAGGGACGCCGCCCCAAGAACCGCTCGAACCACTGCACGATCTGCTCGTACGGAACAATCTCGCTGCCCGGGCCGTCGCTTCCCCACACCAGGCGGGATGCATGACCGAGCGGTCCGGACTGCGACGCGGACGACTCGACGCGGATCGGCACGGCAGACCACTGACCGTCCAGTCCCAGGTCGCCCCACGTCTTCGCGACGCCGGCACCGCCAGACCTGCCAAGCAACCCACCCTCGGTGCTCCAGGTGAGCCGTGGCAGCGGATTGTCCCGGTGGACAATCACGCCGAGAGCATCGTGGCCGACGGTCAGTGCGGCGATTCGCCCCCCCAGGTCTCCCTCCACCTGCCGTTGCTCGTCCGCGCTGGGGGATCGACTCATCAGGCCGAGGACCATCGGGTCCTTTGCCAGCTGCGGCAAGGCTGTCTCTGATCCGCGACAGTCAATCTGGATGACGGCCTGTGGATGGATCTGGCGAAACCCGTCCGACCACAGGGCCGCTAACTGCTGCATCGAGGTGGAGCCAACGAGCCGGATTTCGCCTGACACTTCCTGCTTGGGACGGTACGGATCACACTCTGCCAGCGCGTCGCCCTGCTCGTTGGCACCGGCCCAGGTTGCCGGCGCACAGCCGATCAGCCAGAGACAGACCATCGACATCCAGATCCGCAATGACATCGCACCCTCCTCAGCGTGGGGTGTCTGCAAGTTGCTGGCCCTGTACCAACAACTCCAGATCCTGTCGGATCAGAGCTCGCTCGTCCGGTGAGATGCCGACATGTGCCGCCTGCACCGTACCATCCTTACCGATCAGCACGGTGACCGGCAGAGAGGTGACACGGTACGCGGCCGTGAGCTTCTGGTCGGAGTCGAGCACGACGGGGTGCGCGTATCGCTGCGCCGCGACGAAGGCGCGCACAGCCTCCGGCGTCTCGCCGGATGCAACCGCATAGAAGGCCACACCGCGGTTTTCGAATTCCTCCACGAACGCCAGCACGGCCGGCATGTCCCGCGTGCTTGGCGCCGCCCAGCTGGCGAAAAAGAACAACACCACCGCCTGCGCGCCGCGGTGCTTGCCCAGCTCCCCCGTCGAACCGTCCAGCAGCGGCAGGGAAACAAGGGGGGCGGGACTGCCCACCAACTTGGCGGTCCCGCCCTTCAACAAGTAGGTCTGCAAGTCGGCCACTTCGATCGCACCCGCGGGCAGTTCCACCGCCAGTTGATCGGGCTTGACTTCGACCGCGATGCTCCACCGAAACTCGCTTTCGATGCGCATCTCGTGCGGCTGGTCGCCGATGTGGATGGGCTGCTTGCGTACCCATTTCAGCAGGACCGGCTCCCGGTCGGCGGCCACCCAGAGCTCGACCCGCGCGCCACCCAACCAGGCCATGGAAAAGTGATGTGCCGGTCGTCCCTGTATCTCCTCGGAGCCGTGATCCTGGATGTCGGACGCCGAGGCCATGATGAACTGATGCGCGTCCGGGCGGAGTATCACCGCCAAGCCGGTCCCCTTCACGCTCCCCTCGGTCATGGCATCGTCCAGCAGTTGAGCAAGTCCCCCGGGGCGCCGCGAGTAGATGGCCATCTCGCCGTGCCGGTAGAGACGGGTTAACGAAGTCCCGTCGCTCACGCACACCAGCGATCCGCTGGCGTCGGCATGCGATCCCACCTCCAGCCGGAACGCGTTGGGATGCTGGACGCTGAGCCCGTACCCGGAGGTGCCGGCATGCGTGGTATTCCCATCGAGGGTCCAGCGCATCGTTGCGTCGACATGAAACGTCGGGACGGCGCTGAGAAATGCGGTCATGCGACTCGCCACGCTATCCAGCGCCTGCACGGCCGGAGCGGCTGGCGTCGTGTCGTCCGCGATCAAGCCCTCCTTGTCCACCGTGGGAGCCCACAGCGTCAGCAGCAGAACGGGCGTCCGTAGCCATCGTGGTGACATGATTACAAATGCTCCTCGAAATGTCCTTGCCACCCCCATCTGCGTCGAGGCAGCGTTGTGTGGTGACCGTAACCGAGCGACTCATCTTCCCGTGCGCGACCACCTCAGGCCATCTGCGTCATCAGCCAGCCACGACTTTGTCGATTTCGTAGGTCAGCTCGCCGATCCGCACCCACGCGGGTGAATTGAGCGTCGCGTTCTGCCCCACCATCTGCAGAAACGCCTGACTGGCGGCTTCGCGATACTGCCGTGTCGCTGCGCCGGATGCCCGACTCAACTGCGTCGCGAACTGGCCCGCGGCGGCACTCTGGCGAACCACCGCCACGTCGTGCCGCAGATTGAGCGTTTCGTCGATCATGCGGGCCACGTCGCGATCGCGGGCCGCAAGCGGCCGCAGCGAGTCAACGTAGGTGTCGATGGTCATCAGCAGCTGGTCCGCCAGATCGATTACCTGCCGGTTCACGACCGAAGGGCCGAGCGCCGGGCTGAGCTGCGCGGGAAACCCGCCCCAAGCAGGAGGGTTGATCACGACGGGGTGATCCGGAGCGGCGTAGAGTTCGCCGCCACATCCCGTTGCTTCCGCCACGCGGTCCAGCTCGTGCCGGACGTTCCACCAGATCTGCTGGAGACTCGCGTCCGCCTGGCCCATCTGACGGGTGATGAGGGTTGCCTGGCTCAACATGCTGTTGACGACCCGCTGCAGATCACGCCGTTGCGGAGCCGTCCGAGCCAGTTCGCGGAGGCTCTCGGCCTGCACGGAGAGCCCGCTCACGTCGCGGTAGAGCGCTGCGTAGAAGGCATCGAGCTGCTGGAATGTGGCGAGCCGAGCGGCACACTGGCGGACCAACAAGGCCAGCCGATCAGCACTCGACTCCCAACCGACCGGCGCGGCAGGCAGGGCGCCCGCCGCCGGCGGATAGCCCGCGGCCGGCACCAGCTGACGGATTTCCCACAGAAGGTTCTGAACCTGAGCGGAGGCGGCGGGGACGGCACGAAACTGCCGCTCCACACCGTCCAACGCCCGCGCGACATTGTCGGCCGCAATCTGAACCTGTTGTGAGGTGCTCTGCGGAGTCTGTGCCGTGTCACGATACTGCATCGCGGCGCTCAGCAGGTTCGTCACCGTGTCAAGCACCGCACGCCCGAACCGTGTGCCCCCCATCTCACGCTGAACCAGGCTCCGTAACAAGTCGACCTTCGCCACCAGCGTGGCGGCCGACGACGACGCCGTCCCGGGCAGCTGCACGACGCCCGGATAGGAAACCGCAGCGGCGGGAAGCTGCAGCACGTTGTTCGCCTGGCAGAATTGCCGGACGAAGGTAACGCGATCCGTCCCGTCCGTGTACAGAAACTGGCCGACCCAATACCGCAGTTCGTCCCCTCGCGGGTCACGCTGCAAGAAGACCTGATACAGACGCGTGACATACAGCTGCGGGTCCCGGCGGCATTGCCCGGCAAAGTAATCCTCCGAGCTCACCATGCGGATGGAGGCCTCCAACGGACCGGCCGAGCGCCACACATTGGCATAGTAGTTCGTTTCGGTGCCGGTGGGCGGCCGACTGTACTGCTGGTCAAACGCCGCGTGCAAGAACTTGCTCAAGTCCGAGCCACGAGCGGACAAACCGACCCAGCTGACCGTCAGCAACGTGCTACCGGCGATCATCAGCCTAGGGAGCATCCTGTCATCCTTTCTTTCTGCTCTTCACAGCTGCCCGCAGCTCCATCCCTCAGCTCATGCCGCCTTGCGGAAGAACCCGATCAGGACCAGCAAGATCACCGCCCCAATCGTTCCCCCCGCGATCTCGTTGAGAGTCGGGGAATTCAACAGATTGAAACTGCCGAACAGCGCGCCGAAGATGAGCGCGCCGATAATCCCGACCACAATGTTTCCTACCAGGCCGAACCCGTGGCCTTTGACGATCTGGCCGGCAAGAAATCCGGCTACCGCCCCGATGAGCAACGCGATGAGCAATCCCGTGATGTTCATGTCTTCTGTCCTTTCCACCTGTTTAGTTCTGCGAAATGCCCAGTCCTGACTTGACGGAATCCATGATTTCCTGGACGTGTTGGCCGATCTTCGCCTGGTCCATTTCCCCCTCGAGTTCGGCCTTGAGCGCCAACAGTTTCTCTTTCAGGCCCGCCAGCGCCGTACTGATCGTCTCGGGCAACTGGAGGTCCGCCGCTTTCGTCTCGATCGACTCAAGCAAGTCGGAGACGGCCGTCTTCAGTTCCTCCGGAGATCCTTTGAGGCTTTCCAGCTTGCCGAACTTCTCCCGCAGCGGTGTCAGATAGGCTGTCGCTTGCTCGCTCAACGCTTCGACAGCCTTCCCGCCCGCTGCCGCGGCCTTCTTCGCTCCCTGCTCGATGTTCGCGGCGGCTTGTTCCGCCGACTTTTCCGCCTTCTTGAGCGCCTGGGTCGCCTCCTCCGTGCTGCACCCGCATACACCGATCCCGAACGCCACGCAACAGCCTGCCACCAACCGCCGGAATGCGATGGTCGTCTTCATCACCTGCCAACCCTTTCTCAATAGAACTGCGATTTCTCTGCCAGCTCGGCACGTGGTATCATGAGCACGCACCGCCCGCTCGCCCAAAACGCTGATGTGGAATGTTGTAGCGCGTGCCTGGCGGTTTGACTATGTTTTTCGCGCAAAAGTTCCCGCGCACCTTGGATGATTGCGCGAGCCGACCGGTACAGACTACGGTGCTTGTCACGCCATGAACCTTCGGCCGGAGAGTCTGTTGGCGGGACATACCGTCCTGCATACTCGCGATGCGGAAGCGCTCCATGCCTACATCGCGGGCATGGAGGGATGTCACGAGCGGCACGTCTTCGGGCCGGGTGAGCTCGAGGTCGAACTCCGTCACGCGGCGCTTGGTCGGGTCGACGTCGGGATCGTCTACCACAGTGTTGCCATCACCGTGGAACAGTCGCGGAAGCAATCTGACAGTTTTCTGATCCAGTTTCCGCTTTCCGGACGCATCGATCTCGACGTGGATGGACAAGCGTTGATGGCGTTGCCCGGGAAGGGTGCGGTCATCTCCCCGTCGCAGCACGTGCGCCGCACCGGTCAGCCGGGATGGACGCTTGCCTTTCGCTTGGCTCACGATTTCGTGTGCCAGCGGCTGGCGCACCGTCTGACACGCCCGCTCGCCGGCCGGCTGATTTTTCATCCGTTGATCAACACCGCCGCAGCGGAGCTGTGCGGCTTCGGCCTGCTGGTGGTGGAAGCCCTTGACCGGGGTACTGCGCAGGCTGGAGGTGCCGTGGCTCAGGTGCTGGAGACGGGGCTGGTTGATCTGCTGCTCGAGCTGCAGCCGCATACACTAGGCAGGGCGCTGGCCGAATCGGGGGCGGCCCTGCGGTCGGACCGCATTCAGGCGGTGCGTGACCATCTCGATCGTCACCTGGACGAGGCAC
>JALOQX010000330.1 GCA_025459265.1 Pirellulaceae bacterium
CCCATGGGCTTGTTGAAGTCGCGGAAATGGGTGTTGATCCCGCCGCCGTCGCTGCGCACCAGGATCACCTTGCCGGCCTGGTAGGTGCTGACCGCCAGGCTGATGCCGAAGTGGTCGAGGATCGCCGGCAGGTTGTTGGTGTAGACGCTGGTCAGCGGGGCCTGGGGTGCGGCCGGGTCGGTGGGCTGGTTATTTGTCTTCTGGTCCGCCATATCTATTGCGCCTCATCGGAGCACGATCAAGCACGGTGCGACTAAAGGAATGGGTGTGCGCTATCGTCTAGAGTCTTCCTGCAGTTTCTAGCGCTGTCCTGATGGTTGCTAAGGGCAGGAGTAAGGTAAGGGGAGTATCCAGAAGCTGCAACGCGCCGTAACTGGCATACCAGCCTGCAACAGCCTCGCTTTTGGCATCGATGAGCAATGCCACGCCCCCAACCTCCTGGGAAGCCCGCAGGCAACGCCTGCCAGCAGCCAACAGAAGTTGACCGCCCAGCCCTTTTCTCTGCATGCTGCGATCCACGGCCAGCCGGGCAAGGCGGAAGGCAGGTACATCATGGCGCGCCAAGCCACGCTTGACAACGTCTGGGGTCCGGGAAAATCCTACCGAGGCAGGACTCACTGAATAAAACCCCAGAATCCGCGTGGCATCGTCATCTGGAACCGCAAGAAAGGTCTTGGCACCGCCATGGTCATGGGCCTGGCGGGCATAGCGGCGCAGAAACTCGTTCAGTGCGGCATCGCCGCAATCAAACGCATCCCGGTTGTGCCGTTTGGCAATCGGCTCCTCGTGCCAAGGCGGGATGGTCACACCTGCGCCTGCGCCGAGCCGTCGGCGAGGTGCAGGTGTGGCAGGATCGGCAACGCACGCGCTGCAGCCAGCAGCTTTGCATTCGCAGGCGGCGGATCCTCCAAGGCACTCAACACGCGCAAGCTATCTCGCTCGGAGAGAGCAACATGCTCCGCTTCGGCAATCACCGCTTTGGCAGCTTGTACGGCGTTTTGCAGGACAAAGGCCGTCAGATCGGTGTGGGTATAGGAGACGGCGCGCACCAACAGCGCCTTGTCCTCTGGGCGGATGCGTAGAGACACCCGGCTGCTGTCCTGAACGGCAACTCGCGGCATAGGAAACCTCCTTATCGTTGTACGTATTCAAATAGTACACGTTCATCGATGATCTGTCAAAACACGCCCATTCCACCACGCCGATCGCCTATCCAACCGTGAACATGGTTCAATCTGTTTCATTCGAGCTTTACAATTCATCGCGGAGTGAGCCCCCCCAGGTGCGGCTTATGTACGAAAAACCCGCACGTGGGCGTGCTCGACTCCGCGGAGATTGTAAAGTTTCCTGCACCAGTCAATGAACCCTGCCCAATCGTGTATTAGCCGCCGGCCATCGCCCCCACCACCATGAACGGCTCCGCGCCGGCCGCCACCGCTGCTGGCAGCGGCGCGTCGGCCGGCTCGTGCGACCAGTCCTGGCCGCAGGCGAAAAAACGCACCAGCGAGCAGCGCTGGCCGCTGACAGAGTCGCGAATCGTCCCGCGCAGCGCAGGGTAGCGGGCTTCGAGCGCGTCCAGGAGCGCGGCCTGCGTCACCGGCTCTGCCACCTCCAGCTCGACCTCCTTGCGCACGCCGGCCAAGGTGCGCAGATGATGGGGGAGAACGACGCGAATCATGACAGCACCTGCACCTCCACCGAGAGCACCGGCGGCAGATCGCGCACGATGGGCGCCCAGCTGTCGCCGCTGTCAGCCGAGGCGTAGACCTGTCCCCCGGTGGTGCCGAAGTAGACGCCGCACGATGGCAGTGTGTCCACGGCCAGCGCGCTGCGCAGCACGTTGACGTAGCAATCGGTCTGCGGCAGGCCGACTGTCAACGCCTCCCACGCGTTTCCGCCCGTGCGGCTGCGATAGACGCGCAGCTTGCCTTCGGGCGGGTAGTGCTCGGAGTCGCTCTTGATCGGCACCACGTAGATGGTCTCTGGCTCGTGGGCGTGGACGGCGATAGGGAAGCCGAAGTCGCTGGGCAGGTTGCCGCTGACCTCATACCACTCGTCGCCCGCGTTGTCGCTGCGCATCACGTCCCAGTGCTTCTGCATGAAGAGCACGCCCGGCCGCGCGGGGTGCATGGCGATGCTGTGGACGCAATGGCCCACCTCGGCGTTGGGATCGGGCAGTTCCCATTCCGACTTCAGGCCGCGGTTGATCGGCTGCCAGGTCACACCGCCGTCGTCCGTGCGGAACGCGCCAGCCGCGGAGATGGCCACATAGAGTCGCTGTGGGTCGCCAGGGTCCTGCACGACAGTGTGCAGGCACATACCGCCTGCGCCCGGCTGCCACAGGTGTCCGTGGGCGCTGCGCAGGCCCGGCAGCTCCTGCCAGCTCTGCCCGCTGTCAGTCGAACGGAACAAAGCTGCGTCCTCCACGCCGGCGTAGACCGTGTCCGGGTCGAGGAGTGATGGCTCCAGCAGCCAGACCCGCTTGAACTCCCACGGATGCTGGGTGCCGTCGTACCACTGGTGCGTGCCGGGGACGCCCTCGTAGACGAAGTCCTTGCCCACCGGCGCCCAGGTCTGCCCGCCGTCGTCCGAGCGCTGGACGATCTGACCGAACCAGCCGCTGGACTGCGACGCGTAGATGCGGTTGGGATTCAGCGGCGAGCCCTTGAGGTGGTAGATCTCCCAGCCGGCAAAGTGGGGGCCGCTGACCTGCCAGTCGGTGCGCCGCTCGTCAGAGGTCAAGATAAACGCGCCCTTGCGCGTGCCGACCAATACTCGTACTGTGCTCATGGGATGCTCCTTTATTCTACTCTTGTGTCGGCAACTGCACAACGCTGACGGTCGCGCCGGAAGGATCGACGAGCACCGCGATGCGGCCATAGGGCGTGTCGAAGGCCGGCGCGCCGATCGAGCCGCCGGCCGCAAGGACGCGCTCCAGGGCAGCATCGGTGTTGTCGATGGCGAAGTAGCCCATCCAGTGCGGCGGCAGATCGCCCCACTGTTCGTCCATCTGCATGACGCCGAAGAACATCTCCGCGCCGCGCTGCATCATAAAGTACTCCTGGCCTTCCAGCTTGTGCGGGGTGAGGCCGAAGAGCTTGCCGTAGAAATCGCATGCGGCCGCAGCATCGCGCGTGTTGACCTCGCTCCAAGCCAGACCGCCATGCTCACCTTCGACCACGGCACCAATGAAGCTGGCCGGCTGCCAGAGGCCGAACAGCGCGCCGGTGGGATCGGCGCAGACAGCCATCTTGCCGGCGTCGCCAACGGCCATCGGCTCGAGCACCACCTGGCCGCCGAGGGCACGGACGCGCTCGACGTCACCCTCGACGCTGGCAAGATAGATCGTCCACACCGGGGGCATGGACGTGTCCGGCGGCGGTTGGCCGATCCCTGCGGCCGCGCGACCGTGTGCCAGGGCATAGTGGTAATGCCCAAACTGCTCGCCGATGTCGAGGTACTCCCAGCCGAAAACCTGCTGGTAGAAGCGCTTGGCGCCTTCGAGATCAGTGGTAGACAGGTCCATCCAGGTGAGCGCGCCATAGGCGCGTGGGGTCGTGCGGGTGGTCATTGATTGCTCCTTCTTGTTCAATCCAAATCGATCGTGTTACGCAGCCTCGTACGCTCGTTTCACGATTGCCAAATCAAGCTTCTTCATCGGCAAGAAAGCCTGGGTGATGCGGGCGATCTGCTCCGGGGAGCCTGTGAGCATCATCTCCTCCATGGCCGCAGGCACGATCTGCCACGACAGGCCATAGCGATCCTTGAGCCAGCCACACTGCTCGGCTTCCGGGACGGCGGAAAGGCGCCCCCAATAGGCGTCAATCTCCGCCTGATTCTCACAGTTGACGATGAACGAGATGGCCTCGTTGAAGGCGAACTCGTGGGGCCACGCGCTGTCGCCGATAGCAAAGCGCTGGCTCTCCAGTACAAAATCGGCATGCATCACCGTCCCCTCCTGGTCAGGCGCCTGATCCGGCCCATAGCGCAGCATGTGGCCCGCCGCCGAGTCCTGGAAGACCGCGGTGTAGAAGTGGATCGCTTCTTCCGCCTTGCCGCAGTTGGCGCCGACGAAGAGCAAGGAAGGTGTGATGGACGGCTTTCCGGGCGTCTCCGCTTCCGACACCGCCAGTTGCCACGATACGCCGAAGCGGTCCTGCACCCAGCCGAAGCGGGGATTGAAGGGATAGGCGTCGAGCGGCATGAGCGCCTGCCCGCCATCGGCGAGCTTCGCCCAGAGTGCATCCACTTCGCCGGCCGTCGCGCAGTTGACCGCGAACGAAATCGACGGGTTCACCTTGAAAGCCGGCCCCGCGCTGATGGCCTGAAAGGCGTAGCCTGCCAACGCAAAGCTCACAACGTCGCAGTCGCCCGACGGAGTGTCGCGCAGGATCGTCTTGTTGGTGATTTGTGACGCGGGAAAGACCGACACGTAAAACTCCGCCGCTTGCACGGCTTCTTTGTCGAACCAGATGTGGGGGACAATTCTCTGTGATGTTGACACGGGGTTTCTCCGGGTTTCAAACACGTTGACTAACGACGATATCTTACCAGCGCAATCCCACACGAAAAGGCATGTGCCGTTTCGAGCACAAAGCGGCGCGGGCTTGCCAACGCCTGAAAGATTGGCATCCCCGCCCCCAGCACGACAGGATTGACAAAGAGATGGTATTCATCGATCAGGTCATGGTGGTGTTCCACCCAGGGCCCCGGTCGTATACGGGCGAGGACCTGGTGGAGATCAGCTGCCACGGCAATCCCCTGGTGGTGGATGGCATCCTCGAACTCATCGCGGCCACCGGCCTGGCAAGGCTCGCCCACCGGGGCGAGTTCACCAGGCGTGCCTTCCTGAACCGGAAGATGGATCTGCTCCAGGCCGAGGCCGTGGGTGCACTCATCGGATCGACGAGCGCCACGGGCTGCGACATGGCACGCTCCCTCCTCAAGGGCGAGCTTTCCCACCGGGTCGGGGCGCTGCAGGACGCACTGACGGGTATTATCGCGGACATCGAGTCCTCCTTCATCATGGACGGAGAGGGCATCGAAACAAAGGACATCAGGGAGAGGATCCTTCCCGTGAAGGAGGCCGTGGACTCCCTCCTCCAGGGCGCACAGGACTCGGCCCGGCTGTATGCGGGCATCAGCACCACCATCGCCGGAGCCCCGAACGTGGGCAAGTCGTCCCTGTTCAACGCCATCATCGGGAGCGACAGGGCCATTGTCCATCACGAGGAAGGCACCACCCGGGACGTGATCAGGGAGCATCTGCTCATCGACGGGGTGGATTTCATCTTCCACGACACTGCCGGCATCCGCGAGACCGCGTCTGGCCCCGAGCAAATGGGCATCGAGAAGACCCTTCAGGCCCTGGCGTCCTGCGACCTGCTCATCTACGTGGTGGACTCCAGGCAGGGGGTGGCGCCCTTTGAGCGCAGGTGGCTCTCTCAGGCGCGCCGGACCATCGTCGCCCTGAACAAGATCGACCTCCTCGAAGGCGAGCCCGTCTGTGAGTACGGATACGAGACCGTGCCCGTCTCTGCCAGGCTCGGCACCGGGGTTCGGGACCTCATGGCGGCCATGGCCCGGGTGTTCTCCCAGGACCGGCCCCGGGTGTTCCTGGACAGGCACATCCTCCTCCTCAGGAAGGCCGGCCAGAGCCTCGACTCGTGCCTTTCGGCAGCCCGGGAGGGGCTCACCCCGGACGTGATGGCCATGGACATCCGGCAGGCCGCACGAGTACTGTCCCTGATGACGGGCGAAAACCAGGACAAGGACATCCTCGAGCAGGTCTTCAGCCGGTTCTGCGTGGGGAAATGATGGACAGCCGCATCGGCGAGTGGGTCAGGGAAATCGAGCGGTTCAACCCCCGGCTCCACCTCATGGGTCCGGCCATGCTGCAGGGGCTCGAAGGGGAACTGCAGGTCATGCTCCCGCTGCTGGAGAGGATCGATGAGCCCGAGGTCGCGGACCTCGGATCCGGGTCGGGGCTTCCGGCCATCCCCTTCAAGATCCTCCACCCGGGGACACGGGTGG
>JALOQX010000331.1 GCA_025459265.1 Pirellulaceae bacterium
CAGCTGTTCGACCGCAATCAGGGCAACATTCTCTCGGCGCGGGCCGATCTGGCGGCGGCCCTGCGGGAAGTGGAACGCGTGGAACTGGATCTCCGCAACCGCTTCGTGACGGCGTTCGAGCAGTATTCCAACGCGCGGTACGAGGTGGACGTCTATCGCACATCCCTCCTGAAGAAGGCGCAACAATCGCTCGATCTGATCGCCATCGGCTATCGTGAGGGGGAGTTCAGCTACCTGAGTCTGCTCACGGCGCAGCGGACCTACTTTTCCGCCAACCTGGAGTACCTGGCAAGCCTCCAGCGGCTCTGGACGCAGGCGGTCTCGCTCGACGGGTTCTTGTTGGGCGCCGAACCGGCCGAGTGATTCGGCCTTGTGTGGCGGATGGCACCCCCGGGCAGCCTATGTTCCTTTCTTTTTTGCGGGGCGCGCGGCTTGTGCCAGCACCTTTTTGCCCTTGCGCACATCGCACACGCGCACGAAGATCTTCGCCTTGCCGCTGTCCGACGTGCCGTACGCATACTCGATATTGACCTTGGCCCGCGCAAACTTGCGGGCGACCGCGGCCAGTGCGCCCGGATGGTCGTCGACCTCCACGCCCAGCACGTCGTTTTCCACGACCAGGACCCCGTGCTCGCCGAGGATGTGAATCGCCGCGTTCGGGTCGTCGACAATCAACCGCACCACGGCGTGATCGACTGTGTCCGAGATCGAAATGCCCTGAATGTTGATGTGGTGGTCCCCCAGCGTCTGACAGACGGCCGCCAGCACACCCGGCTTGTTGACAAGGAACAGTGACAGTTGCTTGACGATCATCAGATGTCCTCCTCGCCCCAGAACCGACCCCCTTGGCACGTCTCGTCGGGACACGCAAACCGCCCCGGGATTACGAGACCGTTGCTGTGGCGATTCTACGGCGATCCGTGCGAGTTGACCATGACGCACCGGTGGGCGGTGCTCAGGCCGCCTGGCGGCAGAGCGCATCGGGCACACTCGTGGCAAAACGGCACCCCAGATCGCCCAGCCACGTCTCGAACATGCTGACATTCTTGTGGTAGGCGTTGGGCAGGAGGGTGGTCTGCCGGCCCAGCAGCAGGCCGCAGATGGCGAAATGCAGTCGGTCGGTGACAATCCGTTCGTAGCGGCCGGCCAGCTGCAGGTACTCCAGCGGGGTCCGGCACAGCCGGACGGGATCGCGGGCCAGCCACCGCCGCGGCACCGCCCGTTCGCTGTCGCGGCGCAGGAATACGCCCTGACGCCGCGTGGGTGGCGCGATCGGTGGCGGATCCAGGCCGAGCGCCAGGTCGGGGGCGAGGATCCCGCGCGGGTACAGCGTCAGGCTTGCCCGCTCCCGCACATACACACGTTGGAACGGCCGATCTTCCCGCGATGTGAAGGACTGCGGCAGAATCGTCAGCGGCTTGCCTCGCGTGAGGCAGCGCTCCCGCAGCCGCCAGTTCCCTTCCCACAACGTGCCCATGTTTCCGCCGCCGCCGAACACCAGTTCGTCCACGTCGTCCAGGGGATCGTCTGCGGCGACAGTCTTCCAGGGGATGTGGAAGTGGTCGAACAGCTGGTGCGTGGCCCACTCGATCAGCCGATCGCCGACGTTCCCGTGCGGCCGCACGTAGCCGATGCGGCGACCCTGCAAGGGTCGAAAGACGTGCGCGAATTCGTCCGGTGCGAGCAGTCGCATCACGCGACACCCTTTACGCGGCTCGTTCCAGCGGCAAGATGGCCGGCACCGGCACGCGGACCCCGGCCCGGGTGATCAATTGACTCATCAGGGTCGCGGCCGCTTCTCGGCCGACCACCAGGTGCGCTGTGGCGGCCCGGTCCAGCGGCAGTATGTCACGGTCTTCCACTACCAGGACGTTCCAGGTCGCGCGGCCGCTGAACTGCCCGTGCCCCGGATGAAAGGTCACCTCGGCAAACGGCGGACGGCGCGTGCTGGCCGCGCCCTGCTGCACCGCGCACGGTGCCTCGCGCTGGTCGGTCAGGTCGACGAGTCCTTTCCAGCAGCGTGCGGGACGTTGTTCGATGGCATGGAAGTAACGGACGTTCGGCCCGTCGTGCCAGGCCCGCGGGCAGGAGGGAGCGGGTGGGTGCCACAGGTGATACGTGCATGTCCACTTCAGAATCGATCGCACCTGCACACCCTGCCGCCGCAGACGCAGACGCAGGTCGTCGTCCTCACAGCCCCACCCGACAAACTCCTCGTCAAACCCGTTGATCCTCACATAATCCGCCCGCCACATGCCGATGTTGTTGCCGATCAGCTTCGGCTTCGTCCGATGGCCGATCCAGCGGTAGAAGCACGCCTTGCGGTACTGACGCCGCAGCCTCCGGCGCTCGTCACGCGTGCCCCACCGCGGAAATTCGCCCCCCTGAATGGCCGCCAGATCGATCCGCTCGGACACTTCCTGAGACAACCGGCAACAGTCCCCGGCCATCACGACGTTCGCTGCGCGACGCTGCAGGTGTTGGCGCACATGGTCCGCGGGAAACACGCAGTCGCCGTCGGAGAACAGCAGATACGGCGCGGAGCTGACGGCCGCGCCCTCATTGCGGCAGCGCGCCAGCTGAAACGCGGTGTGGTCGTGGGTGGTGAGCTTGACCGAGTACGGCGCCTCCGCGGCGAACTGCGCCACCACGGCGATCGTCTCGTCCTGCGATCCGTCGTCCGTGATGACGATCTCGAACCGCCCGTCGACCCCGTGCTGCACGGCACTGGAAGCCAGGGCGCGGGCCAGATGCCAGGGCCGCTGGAAACTTGAGATCAGCAGTGCGATTTCCGGGGAGGGAACATCCATCGAGAGCCCTTCGTTCACCTGCCCCCCCAGTCTGTGTACGGCGAACCTGGGACGGTTGCTGTGCCGCCTCGGCACCGAGTGCCGTCGGCCACGGCTCGTGGACCTCCGGTCACAGCGCCGACCTACTGGCGGCCGACGCCCGCCTCCAGCGCGACCGAGCCGGGCTTCCGTGTGTGTATCGACGAGGACGATCATTCAGTTTAGGCAAACTTTGCGGGATTTTCCGTGCGAACGGGCGCGCCCCAGTTCGCCGGACGCGCGGAGTCGTGACCCGGCAGTTGACGTGCCGGGCGCCGGCTGCGGTACAATGTCCGGCACACGCTGCGGGCCCTTGGTAGACTGGAGGAACGCCGGCTTGCCAGGCGCGGTGTGTGCGAGACCGTTGGATCGTGTCGGGAGATTCACCATGCAATTGCTGCCGCCCAAGGACGAGATTCCGCGATTATTGGCATTTGTCAGCGCGAACGAGGCCTCCGACCTGCATCTCAAGGTGGGGTACCCGCCGACGGTGCGGATTGGCGGCCACCTGCGGCGGATCGACTCGCCCGAACTGCCCAGTTCGGAGTACATCGAAGAGATGATGGCCGTGCTGATGCCCAAGGCGAAACGGGAAGAATACGACCGACGGGGCGCGTCGGACTTCGCCGCGCGCGCCGAGAACGGGGACCGGTTTCGCATCAACGTGTTCCGGTCGGAAGGCGAGATGCACGCGGCCCTGCGACGGGTGCAGAGCAAGATCCCCAACTTTCAGGATCTGAATCTGCCGCCGATTTACGAGAAGACCATCATGAACTGCCTCGAGGGTCTGATCCTGGTGGCCGGCGTCACAGGCAGTGGAAAGAGTTCGACGCTGGCGGCCATGCTCAAGTACATCAACAGCCATCGCAGTCTGCATGTGATCACCATCGAGGACCCGATCGAGTACTCGTTCCAGCCGCAGAAGTGCATTATTTCCCAACGCGAGATTGGAATTGACGTGGCAAACTTCCCCGAGGCACTGCGCTTCGTGGTGCGCCAGGACCCCGACTGCGTCATGATCGGCGAGCTGCGCGACAAGGAGACGATGCTGGCGGCGATCCAATCCGCCGAGACCGGTCACCTGGTGCTGGGATCGATCCACTGCAGCGACGCGGAACAGACCCTGTCGCGCATCCTGGAGTTTTTCCAGCGCGAGGACCACGCGTTCATTCGCTCGTCGCTGTCCAACAGTCTCAAGGCGATCATGGTGCAGCGCTTGCTGCCAGGCCTGACCCCCGGCACACGATTCCCTGCCACCGAGGTGCTGCTGAACAACTCGATTGTCAAAGAGAAGATCGTCCACGAGGAGGATGGGGACATCCCGGCGATTCTGCATGCCTGCCGGGACGAGGGGATGCGGGACTTCACGCAGTCACTCTACGATCTGGTGGAGCAGAACATCATCGCGCGGGATGTCGCGATGGACTACGCGCCGAGCCGGGATGCGTTGCGGTCGCGCCTCAAGGGCATCGACACGGCCGGCGAAGGCCTGATCAGCCGCATTCGCAGCTGAGCTTCAGGCCCCTCGTCACGCCGCGTGACGGGCGGGGACGCCCGTCCGACAGAACGCGTGACGGGCGGGGACGCCCGTCCGACAGAACGCGTGACGGGCGGGGACGCCCGTCCGACAGAACGCGTGACGGGCGGGGACGCCCGTCCGACAGGCCGCGTGACGGGCGGGGACGCCCGTCGTCCAGCAACGATCCGGGTTCAGGCGCTGGGCCGCCACGCTCCTTCACGCCGGCCAGCAGCACAGGACCAGGACACCCACCAACAGTGGCACGGCAAAGAGCCATGCCAGCTGGCGGCGGAGGCGGCCGTCCCCAGCCGCCAGAGCCAGGAGCCACTTGAAGACGAGGTTCGACATCGCCGCGACAACGATCAGCCGCCAGCCGATGCTCGCCTCCAGACCGCCCTCGGACGCGCCGGCCCGCACCAGCCGCGTCGTCGACATCGTGATCGCGTCCATGTCGGTCATCCCGGACAACACGGCGATGGCATAGAGGCCCTGACCGCCCAGGTACGTGCGTGCCGCCGAGAGCGCCATGAGGACGCCGGCGTAGAGTCCGGCGAAGACCAGCGCGGAACGGAGCTCGGTCGGGTTCTTCGGCTCGGGAGGCTGCGACCGATCCCGCCGAACCAGCAGCCACGCGACCAGCCCGGCCACGACGCCGCCCCCCATCACCACCACCACGGGCGGCGCCAGATCCAGGAAATGCTGCGGTGACACGATCGCAATCTCGATCAGCACACGCAGGAAGACCACGGTCGAGGCAATCATGATGACCAGCCCGGCCAGGTGGGCACTGGCCGGATCGTCGCGCGAGCGCCGCGCATAGCTGAGCGTCGTGGCCGTGCTCGACACGGCCCCCCCGAAGAATCCCCCCAGCAGAATGCCGGCGTTGCGGCCAAAGAACTTATAGGCGAGATAGCCTCCCAGGCTGATCCCCACCATCAGGACCACCATTAACCAGATCTCGAAGGGATTGACGACATTCAGCGGTGCCGTCACGTCATACGTGGTGTTGGGCAACACGGGCAACACCACTAACGTGATCAGCACGAACGTCATGATGGCCCGCAGGTCCTGGTCGCCCAGGCGAGCCGCCATCCCGTGCAACTCGGGTTTGAACTGCAGGAGGACCGCCACCATGGCGCCTACCGCCACCGCGATTACCCGCGTGCCACACACCAGGTACGCACCCACCACGTACATGACGAGGATGGCGACTTCGGTCGTCATGCCGTAATCCGCCGCGGACTGGCGCAGTCGGTGCAGGTTGGTCACCGCCATGACCAGGACGATGCTCAGCAGACCTCCCGCCAGCACCCAGCCGTGGGCGCCCGCCGCCTGGTCCAACGCCGCGGCGATTGTCCCCAGCACCGTGATGAGCGGGAACGTGCGCAGTCCGGCGATCACGGCGTCGCTGCGCTCGCGCTGCAGTCCGACCAGCGCACCCAACGCGAACGAGATCCCCAGTTGCTCGAAGAGGATTCGCACCGGATCGGTCATGGTCGTACTCCGCACCAGGGACGCGCGTGATTGGGGGCATTCCCGGGATCACGCAATGGCACGCTAAAGTCTACCGCATGCGGCCTCCACGAGTGGAAGCCTGCGCGATTGCCGCCCGGCACCCGCGCTGGTATGCTCGCGCCAGCGTGGTCCACGAAATGGTGTGATTTCCGGGGTTGTTCGGAGGATCA
>JALOQX010000089.1 GCA_025459265.1 Pirellulaceae bacterium
CCTCCCGGCTCGGCGGAGGGACGAGTAGCGAACAAGGAGTGACGAGCTCCGAAGGAAATCCCCCTCGTCCCTCGAAGCTCCTTGCTCGTCACTCGTCACGCAATGCCGTCCGGTGTCACCGGCTCGGCAGGAGCCTCGCCCTCCCGCGGCTCGGCAGGAGCCTCGCCCTCCCGGCTCGGCGGGAGCCTTGCCCTCCCGCTCAGCGCACCGCATCCCAGTCGATCATCTGTCCGTCGCTCATCTGGAACAGGTGCAGCAACGTGGCGGCGGGCAGATCGCCGCGCAGGGCGTGGACGCTGCCGTCGGCCAGCGCCGCGAGGAATCGACCGTCGCTACCCAGCTGAAGCCCGCGCGCGGGGTCCCCGGTATCCAACGCGTAGTCGGTCGGCTTGGTCCAGGGCAGGGCGTACTCGGGTTTGACTTCGACGAGGACCACCGTATTGCTCGTGCCGTCGAGTATCTGATTCAGCTTCGTGGCCTGTGGCTGACCAAACACCGTGTCGTCCCCGACTGGTGCGAGAAGCGTCGTGTGGCCTGGTGCAATCGTCTGGCCGGGTGTGAAGGACGGCGAGTCGATCCGGTAGATGTCTGGCATCCGGTCGAGCAACGACTTGTTGTGCGGGCTATCCCACGGTTCGTCCAGATGGAACTGCTGGTAGAGTTCGGCGTGCCCGATAAAGGGCAGCATGTGGACGCGCCAGCTCAAGCCGCTGGTGCCATCCGCACCACGCGGCGCGTCGCCTGGCGGGAACGCGCGGTGCACGTCGTGATAGTTGTGCAGCGCCAGCATGATTTGTTTGAGTCGGTTCATGTGCGCGCGGCGGATAGCCAGATTTCGTGACTGCTCGACCAGCTGCAGCAGGACTCCCGCGGCAGCGGTCGTCTGTTCTGTTGTGGCAATTCGCATGATGACGCGATCACCGGAGACCTGGGGCTGCACGAGGCGCACCAGCGCGGCGGCCGTTGCGGCCTGTTCATCGGGCAGCAGGCTGCCCAGCGCCGTCAGCATGCCTGGGATGTGCCCGGCCAACCGTTCCGCCGCGGCCGGCGACGCAGACTGGATCGTCAGCTCGGCCTGTAGCTGCGCCGGATCGATCCCCAACGCCGCCCACAGGATGCCGTCGGTCAGTAGATCGCTCGATCCGCCGCCAATCTGCGCCGGCAGCTCGGGCAACAGGTCCTGGATCGTCGCGCGGACGTAATCCGGCGGCAACACCACCAGCTGCACGGGGTGGCCTCCCGCCGCCTCGAAGGCAATCTTCAGGTCGGCACGCGGCACCGGCGGAAACGACTCGAGCAACTGCCGCACGTCGACGCCCTCGGTGGGTGTCACGACCACGCAGCCGGCATGACGACACGACTGGCCGTCCGCCGTGCGCCCCAGGCGAGTCAGCAGCGCCGGCACTTCAACGCCGGGTGCGTCGCGCACAAAGAGAAACGCCGGCCAGCGCTCAGACGAGATCGGCAGCCCCACGCTGGCGAACACCGGTTGTCCCCCCGTGAACTCGCGAAGCCAGTCCAGCCAGCTCTGCAGCCGAGACGTCCTCATCATGAGATGCGTGCCGACGTCGAAGGACACGGGCGGCAGGAGACCCGCTAAGTCGGGCAACGCGATACGCTGCGGGTCCATCCTGACGACGAGAATCGTGGTTTCGCTGACAAACGGCTCCATCACGGCCAGGTCATCGGTCAACGGACGTTCCTCGCCGGCCGTGGTGTGCGGTGCCTCACGCGTGACGAACGCCAGGCACGCCAACAGGATGGCGAAGCGCTGGAGCCAGGTGAATCCGCGAGATAGTCGTATTACGTTCATCATGTCCTTCCCCAGTTATGTGCCGGTGTCCGTGCGTTGTGGTTTGCCCCCAACCGCAGGTCGACGCGATGTTCGATGTTCGATGTTCGATGTTCGATGTTCGATGTTCGATGTTCGAAGGACGCCGCCTCGCCCTCCCTTTCAGCGTGCCCTCCGTCCTCTGTCCTCTGCTCTCCGTCCTCCGCCCATCGCAGCACGAGCCGGTACTGCTGACCCGGCAGCGGGTGTCCGGTGAGCACGGCCTGGTTGCCACGCAGTTCATACTGTAGTTGCTGGCCGGTGAACGGGTCCGGCGGGGCGGGTAATGACAACGACGCGAGCGTGGGCGGGAACTGTCCGTTGTGGTCGGCGGCATACAGACGGACGGCTTCCACTGTTTGCAGGAGCGCGAGCTGCTGTTGCACGCGGGCGGAGGCGGTGCTGGCGGCCATCGTCGCCGGCAGGAGCATGCTGGTAGGTAACGCGCACAGCCCGAAGTCCCGCTTGGCTGCATCTTCTGCCGCGCGAGTGCGAGCGTCCGGTTTGGCTGACACGGCTTGCCAGTGCGGCAGGAATGTCCACTTGAAGTGCTCATCGCGGAGGACGTCGTAATATCGCACCATGGCCAGGAACACGGTTTGGGCGGTGGGGTACGCGTCGACTTGTTCGGGCGGCAGGCCGCACTCCTGGATCAGGTATCGTCGAGCGCCCGGATACGCCAGCGCGATGTAGCCGACCACCGCGGTACGCTTCGCCTCCGGGTCGCTCCAGGCGCGGGGCAAACCCAGGTCGGAGGCGAGCAGGTCGATCTGGGGCAGCAGACGCGAGACAAAGTCGTGCCAGAACCCGGCCGGACGCGGCGTCTCGTCCACTTCCCGCAGTACTTTGACCTGTTCGTACAGAAACTCGCGCTCGAAGGCATTGGCCCGCTGCATGTCGATGAGCGGTCGCGGCAGGGTGGCCACGGCCCAGTAGAGATTCGGCGCGTCCGCGTGCTGCACCAGCAGCAATGAGTCTTCCCAGGCCATGGCAGCGCAAGCCGCACCCACCAGGTTCGATACGAAAAACTCATCCTGCCCCAGGTGCCACGCCATCGTGAACTGCTGTCCCAGGACGGCCAACGCGTCGTCGATGCGGTTCTGGGCCAGCGCGACGCGGCACCGCAGCCGCTGCGTGCGGGCCAGTTCCCGCATGGTCTGGATCTCGGGCAGCAGATAGCCCACCGGGTTCTCGACTGAGCGGATCTGGCGGTCCAAGTCAAACAGTCTCCGCCGTGCCGCCTCGCGCAACAACGGCGGCTGAAACGCGGAGGCCTGGAGGAACTGTTCGACTTCCTCCAGAGGCAAATCGTCCGGGCGCAGGTTCTGCCAGCGATAGGGCGGCGTGTCTTCCCAGGCTTTGCCTTCCTGCTGCGCCAGCTCGGCAGACCGTTTTGCGAAATCGCTCAACCAGTCTCGGGCCGCATTCTGCTCCAGGAACCCCATGGCCTTGAGGTAATACACCGCCGCATTCCCGTCCACGCGCGCAAACTCGTCGGGCATCAGCCGGTACTTGAGCGCCGGGCGAGCTTCACGCTGGGGGTGCAGCGCCAGTTCCATGGTGCGCAGCGCGACCCCGCTGGCGTCGTCGCGTGTGACGGTCCAGACTCCCTCGCGGACGGGTTCGCCCGCGGAAGCGACAACCGGGGGCGCCGCCAGGCTCGGGGCGAGCACAACAACGGCAAGCAGCGGGCGCAGGCTGACAGTTCTCATCAGAACGGACTCCTTCGAAATAGTCGGCTTCCCAGGGTGCAATTGATGTCCACCTGCCACAGGATTGGCTCACAACGTCAAGTCCGGTAATTCGGCGCGCAATGACCGCAGCAACGCGTCGCGTGTCACGGTCGGTGTGGCAATCGCGCCGCCCAGGTCGCGCGGCGACGTTGCCTGTCGCACGTCTTGTCGAACCCAGTCGGGGAATTCGTCGGCGTTGGACAGGTTGGGCAGGTGGACGGACCAACCTGACGCACGCTGCAGACTGGCACCCACACGCAGCGACCCACGCCGTGGGGCGTCCCACTCCGACGCGCTGAGATCATGTCCCGCCGCATCCGCATCGGCCGCCGCGATTGGCTCGGGCATAACGCCGCGGACCCGTTGGTCGTCGGCCGCACCGGGCGCGTCTACCGACGCTGGCGCCGCGGCGGAACGACTTACCACGGCTGGCGCGGCATTGACCGACGGACGACTGGCAACTCCCGCGCCGGCATCCCGCGGTGAGTCGGTCCGCACATCGCGCTGGCTGATCAGGAACATCATCAGTGCGCCGGCTGCCACGCCGCAAAGCCAGGCCGCTGCCAGACCGCCATAGGCTGCCACGGGCCGGCGCGCTGCGCGAGGCGTCACCACAGTGTGGTCGACGGTGTCGGCAGTTGTCTCGGTCGCCACGCTGCCGTTGGGTGCGTCCGCCGCGTCCGCCAGCCGTCTGATCTCCGCCAGATCGAGCTGCGGGGGCCGCGGCCGGAATCGCCGGAGCTGCTGCTCGATGGCTCGCCGCTGCCGCTCACCGTCCACCGGTTCCTCGCTGGGGCCGCCGCCGTCATCAGTTTGATCTCGGTCGTGTTCGTTCATCGGTTCATCTCAGTGCGTCCAGTATGTCCTGCATCAGCTTCCCCAGCCTCGCCAACGCGCGCTGGTAACGCCGGTGCACAACCGTCGTCGATCGGTCCACAACGTCGGCGATTTGCTCAAACGACAGCTCGCCCCAGATCCGCGCGACGACGATTTCGCGGTCGAGCGCATCAAGTTGTGCCAGCAGACGCTCGACGTCTGCTCCCGTTAGCGGACTGTCCGCGCCATCGCAGAACCACGGTGCGCACCGTTCTGCCGCTGCACGCTGGTGCCGCGTGCGGCGCTGCTCGGCCCGCGCCAGATTCATCGCGCGCCGTCGCACCGCCACGAACAGCCAGGCCAGCGGGTGATCGGGAACCGGATCTTGACGCAGCAGGTCGATCAGCGCTTCCTGCACGGCATCGTCCGGCCACCGGCACCATTGCCGCGCATACAGGCGCAGCGCGGCACCGTGTGCCGCTACTAGGTCGCTCAGCTGCAGGGTATCGCTCCGGTTCAAGCCACTGCCGCCAATCTCGCGTACTGCCACGCACTCCACGGTCGCGTCAGCCCACCTTGAGGATACGTGCGACACTTGTTGTCGAAGAGATGTCCCCGCTCGCATCCCAGTTTTCCGCCCTGCGTCCGGGGGGTTCCGCCGGGTGGGTGCGCGCTCGCGACCAGTCTTGGTCATCATCATCGAGGACGGTGGGGGGGATGAGCAGGACGACCACGAAGGACACGAAGAGCACGAAGAACGAGCCACGACCGAACGGTGGATTCGCATCAGAGACGTAAGTCATCGCGGGAGATCACACCGACCTTCGCGACAGCAAAAGGCTTGTTTGAGGACCTCCTTGCCGTCTCCGCGTCTTGGGTACCTTCGGTGCCTGGGGTGGCTGTTGGTAATCGGGTTCCTGGTGACTGTGCCGTTGCTGGTGCGATCCACGCGGGAACGCGGCATGACCGCGACCAAGGGCCGTCCCTACTGCAACACGGCCTCTGCCGGGCGTACACTAGTGGATTGTAAGGCTGAAAACTCGGGTGGCTGGGGACGAACGAAGTGAGCCCCCAGCCGCGACAAGCTGGGGCAAGCTGACGCTCGACCCCAGCCACCTATCCCCGACGATCAGCCTTGACAACGCATTGGCCTGAGCGGTCACGCAGTGGGCCGGGGCCGCGACACGGGTGCAGGGGGCTCACGACAACTCGCACAAGTCAGACTCACACGCGGGGAGATCACCGATGAAACGACGGCACTTCTTGGCGACAGGCTTGGGTGCGGTGGTGGCGGGCGCAGCGGCCGAAGGATTAGTGCTGGCAGGGCCGCCGGTCGGACAGGGTTCGCCGCTGACTGGTGCGGGTGGCATCGGGCTGCACCCACGCGATATCAAACTCTGCGTCAAACCCGTCATGACCAACGTGATCCACTCGTCCGCCTGGCAGGGGCCGTGCCGCCCGACGTCGCCAGCTCCGGAAGTTGAACGGACGAACGCCGAGACCTGGTTTGCCAGCTGGTGCCAGCAGCTGAAGACAAACGGCCTGGGCCGGCCGGACGACGTGCGGCTGCTTGAGCCGGCGCATGTGACGTTTTCCGAAGACTGGGAGATCAAACCGGATCAGGTCGCCAAGCTGGCTCCGGACAGCGGCGAAACCGACGTGTTCTTCATTCTCGCGGCGGGCAATGCACGGGCTGCCTACGAGATCGGCAACATGTTCGGCAAGCCGATTGTCCTGGACGGACTTAATTGCCGCAACATCAGCATTGCCGGCTACACGTTGGCCAAAGGGAACGAAGTGTTTGTCGCGGGCGAGGACCTGGATCTGACGAAACTGCTCTCGCTGCTGCGCGCGCGGAAAGTATTCCGCCAGACGCGGATCCTCTATCCGACCGATGGCGTGCCGTCATTCTCGCCGGACACCGTGTTCGATTTCGAAGATTTGGAGCGGCGGCTGGGTGTGACCGTGGTACGCATGCCCTTCAGTGAGATGACCGCCGAGATGGAACGGCTGCTGGCCGACCGCGCCGAAGGCGAGCGGGCTGAGCAGGCGACCGCCGAGTTGGTGGCCAAAGCCGACAGACTCTACCTCGACAAGGCGCTGGTGTGGCGGAGCATGCTGTTCGACCGCTGCATTCGGAACCTGATGTCCCGGCACGGCTGCAATGCGTTTACGATCGACTGCTTCGAGTTCTGTCCCAGCCTGCTGCCGCAGCAGTGGCTGGTCGTGCCCTGCCTCCAACATGCCCTGTTCGGCAACGAAGGCATCGCGTCGGCGTGCGAAGCGGATCTGGGGATCCTCTTGGCGCTGCGGCTCCTGATGAGCGTGTCGAACAAGTCGTGCCACCAGGGAAACGGCGACGCCTTGCCCGGCGGAACGTTCCGTGTCAATCACAGTGCTCCAAGCATGAAAATGAACGGCATGGACCAACCGGACGTGCCCTATCAGTTGGGACGCTTCGTCGAACAGGGGTGGGGCACCAAGGTCGTGGTGGATTTCATGAACAACGCCGAAAAGACGGTCACCGTGGCACGCGTCGATCCCACGGCGACGAAGCTGCTGGTGCTCCGCGGGACCTTGGTCGGTGCGAGCGGTTGGGGCCAGGACCTGCTCAGTTGCTCCGTCGAGGCGGTTATCCAGCCGCCGCCGGACCAGGCTCACGCCTTCCTGAGACGTCGGATGATTTATGGCAATCATCTGCAGTGGGTCTACGGCGATTACACGAAGGAACTCCAGATGCTGGGCGACATGCTCGGCTTGCAGGTCGAAGTGTTCGCGTGAGCGTGATCGTTTTCATCGTTGCCGATACACCACGACCGGGCCCAGCAGGCCGCCCGTGCCGAGTTCGTTTTGATGGAGCCGGATGCACTGCAGGGTGATCTGATTCAGGCCGGGCCGCAGCACGTCCGTGATGTCGAACGAGGCCGGTGCCGCGTAGCCGCTGAATGCGTCGGCAGTCGTGGTAGTGGTGTTGCCGGCGGCGTCGCGACTCTCGCTGACGTACCCAACATGTCGGCCGTTGACGAACAGCTTCGCACTGCCATCGGTAGCCGCCAGCCACAAGGAGACACGTTTGCCGTCCGGTACCGCCGGGAGTTCTACGGATGTGCGGTACCACAGGGTGCCCATGTAGTCATGCAGCCCCAGGCTCGACCACGTCTGGAGGCACGGGTCCGTCGGATGCCAGGCCTGGTCGTCGAAGTCCTCACGCATCCACCCAAGTCGCTCTCCTTCTTTTTCGCGATCGGCGTGAAAGCGAAACTGGCGGATGGGCGGCGTGGTGAGCAGTACGAACTGGTCGCTATCGGCGATCCGCGCGGCGTCTGTGTAGGTCGCCTGGTAGAACGCCTTCAGATAGAAATCACTGTGAATGCTGTGGACCCAGTACATCTTTCCGAAGGCCTTCTGCGGAGCGTACTGATCGGCCAGCACACTCGCTCGCTCGATGTACGTCTGCATATCCCCTGTGAGTTCCGTAAAATGTCCTTCGGCCAGATCGCGACGCAGCTTCATGAACAGCTCGAACTGCCGCAGGGAATCATCCGCGATCTGGATGCGCGCACGCTCCACATCGCTGCCTGCGGCGGCCCGCGCCGCGTCCATCAAGCGCCGCATTTCCGCCAGCCGCGGCGGGGTAAATCGCGCCAGGTGGCCCCAGCCGCACCCCGAATATTCCGGCGTGTTGATCCAGATCTCGTCCACCAACCGCCAGTACGCGCCCATCGGCTCGCTCGCATGGCCATAGAACTGCGCATTGAGCTCGTGGAGGATCTGCGCGGGATCCTGTGCGGGATCCCAGGCCAGTCGCAGACCCAGATAGATGCCGTGCATGCTGGTCTCGAAATTCGTGATTCCCTCCGGCTGCCAGAACGTACAGCGGTGGCGGTACAGGATCGGCAGATCCGTCCGCCACTTGGTGATCAGCGGGTTGGGAGCGTTCGCCTCGGCCAGGAACCACGAGTAGAGATAATACGAGACGGCGGGCTTCGCGCGCCCCCAGCCCTCCACAAGGTATCGCAGCTCACGGTTGCCCGGCACGCGGTCGTCCGTCATCGGATGTGCGCGACTGTAGGTGATCGGCGCCACCTGCGGGTAGAGATTGGCGTGCACCGGTTCGCGCAGCGGCGGCCGCGTGAACTGCACGTAGGCCAGGAAACCCAGCATGACGTCCGGGTGCTTCGCAGCGACCCGCTGCGCGATCTGGTTGGCGAAATGCAGATACCGATCGGTGATCGAGACGCAGTTCATCGTCGGGTCGAAATCGCCCGTATCCAAGGCCCGGCACTGGGCGCACTGGCAGAAGTCGGTGCCATCGCCGGGCGACAGCGAGATCGAGGGAACCGGATCCTTGTCCAGCCGGGCGATGATCGCCTCGGCCACGGCCTCAGCCACTGCGGGATTGGCCCAACACAGGCGATGCCCGACGTCACACGGATGCAGCCGCCGCTGGCCGCCGATCTCCGCATTCCAATCGGGATGCTGCTCCAGTTGTTCCTTGGAGATATAACCCTCCAACGCGTGGCCGGCGGCAATGGGCAGTCCTCCCGCGCGATTGCGACGCGAGTACACAGGGTCGCTGTGCCAGATGTCCCGATAGACCGTCGCGGGTGCGAGACGCTCGTCGACGTGCACCAGCTCAATCGTCGTCCGCTGGGGAATGACCTCACCCAACTCGCTGGGCATGTACCAGCGACAGCCCAGCCGATGCAGCAGTTCGTAGATGGCGTAGCTCGAGGCCACGTCCGATTCGCCGTACAACCCGACGGCCTCGGGCGTCACGACCAGGCGGAAAGCCTGCTGGTCGGCACAGTGTGTTCCCGGGGGACCAAAGCGTTGCGCGGCGAATTCGCCGATCAGGATCCGGATGGTCGCCGCGTCTGGCGGTGGCTCGACACTCTCGATCGGCACGCGCGCACCGCTCATCTTCTGCAGATACTGCGCCAGGTCACTGACTGACTCCCGCAGCCGCTGCCGGTCCGTTTCGGCGCGGCGGACGGTATGGGACGCACTGGCAAGCTCCTGGTCAGGCGCAAGCACGCGCGGGGCGACATGAATCGCGCACTGCACCTGACCGTCGCGGACCAGGGTCGTGCTCACCGCATCCTCGAACGCTAACGAGGCCGTGGCCGCACCGGTGGGCTGGGCGGATGGAACTGCCGGCACGCCACCGGGCAGCGTCACGAGCAGAATTGCCGCCACGTGCATGACGTGTTCCTCACGCGGAAGTGTGTCAACATCTCAGTGCGCGAGGCAGGTGTTGAATCAGCGCGGGTTGCCCCCTCGAGCCCTGAGTCCCGCGCGTCTGCCAACGCCGCCAGTCTCGCAGTTGCATGTGCTGCAATCGGTCGACAAAGTCGCTCTAGTCTACCAGAAAGCGGCGGGCCACCAAGCCGGACAAGCTCTACCCCGACCTCCCGCCGCGTCCCCGCACGAGACGACCGCGAAACGGGGAGCTCACGCGTGCGCTGTCTCGTCGAGAATCCGCCGATGTCGACTCGTCATCCGCCGCCGTCTTGACCGCTCCGGCCGAGCCAGTCATGCTGCTACCATTCCGACAGACTTCGATCATCTCCGCCGGGCGACCGGAGAGGAACGTGACATGCAGATTGTCGAAAAACCCTGGGGCCGCGAGTTGTGGATTGCCCACACCGACAAGTACGCGCTGAAGATCATTGAGGTGCACAAGGGGACCCGGTCGAGCCTCCAGTATCACGTGAAGAAGCACGAGCACATCTACGTGGACGGTGGATTGCTCCAGGTGGAATGGGAGGACGAAGCCGGCCGGATGCAGACGCTGCAGCTCAAGTCGGGCGACGTGATCGAAAACAAGCCGGGACGGAAACACCGCGTGCTCGCCCTGGAGGACGCCCGGCTGATCGAAGTCAGCACTCCGGAGTTAGACGACGTGGTTCGCGTCGAGGATGACTACAACCGGTGAAGGCAGAGGCAGACTGATGCCGGGCACAATTGTCGTGTTCGGGGCGGGCGCGACCGGTCGTGGGCATGTGGGACTGCTGGCCTGGCAGGCCGGCTTCGACATCGTGTTCGTCGACAAGGACGCGCAACTCGTCGACACGTTGCAGCGGGCCGGACGGTACACCGTGCATCTGTTTGGCGGCCGGCAGCCGCAGACGGTCGACGTGACCGGTTGGCGAGTGTACCACTCGCAGCGCCGCGACGAAATCGCGCGGGAGATCCTCGACGCCGATCTGGTGCTGACGGCCGTGTTCGATCCCAACCTGCCCGACGTGGCGCAGACGCTGGCGCGCGCGGTCCAGCAGGCCCGCGCCGCCGGTCGGCGGCGGCCGCTCAACTGCCTGGCCTGCGAGAACATGATGGACAGCTCATCGACGCTGGGCCGGCACGTCACAGCGTTGTTGACCGGTGCGGATCTGGCTTACGCCGAGGAGTGGTTCGGTTTTCCCGATTGCATGATCAGCCGGGTCGTCCCGCGGCCCGAGCCCGATCCGCTGGTGATTCTCACCGAGGACTACAACGAGTGGACCACGCGGGCGGAAGCCTTCATGGGCCCGCCGCCTGCGGCGTTGAGTGCCCTGGAACTCGTGGACAACCAGACGGCGCGACTCGAGCGGAAGCTGCTCATCCACAACGGCGGCCACGCGATCTGCGGCTACTTCGGATATCATCGCGGCCATCAGTACATACATGAGGCGGTCGCGGACCCGTTCGTGCTCGCGCACGTCGTCAACGCGCTGAATGAAATCGGCGAGGTCGTGCGGCGGCGGCACGGTTTCTCGGCCGAGAGCATTCACGAGTACAAGGCTGACCTTGGCCGGCGCGGCGCGATTGCGGAACTCAAGGACCAGATTCTGCGCGTGGTGCGCGATCCGATCCGCAAACTTGCGCCCCGCGAGCGGTTGATCGCGCCGGCGCTCATGGCGGAAGAGTACGCGGCGCCGCGCGCGTGGATCGTCAAGGGCATCGCCGCGGCGCTCCACTACGTGCATCCGCACGATGCCCAGTCGCTGCAGCTCGCCGCGGACATCCGCAGCCGCGGCCTGGAAGCAACACTGGAGACAGTGTGCGGTCTGGCCAGGGATTCGATGCTGACGCGCGAAATCGCCGACGCATTCCAGCAAGGGCAATGACACAGCCAGTCGGATATGCCCGTCGGGCCTCCCCAAGGCGTTCGGGCAAGCTGGCCGCCAATCGGACGCGCGCTGGACCGCCCCGTCCGCAGCTGTCATGTTCCTGACGCACTGCACACGTGTGAACATCCCGTGACTGCCGGGCGCTGCCATGACGAGGCGATTCGCCATCTTGGTTCCGTCGGCCGCCGGGAGCTTGGCGGCCATGGGCCGCGGCGGGGCGGTCGCGGGTCCGGTCATCGGAAGAGGATGTAGAGCAGAAGGAACGTGGCCACCACGACTATGGAGAGCACGCGGTAGTTTCCCAAGCCGCGCCCATGGGTCTCGCCCCGCAGCGGCTCGCGCCAGTCTTCCCAGACCAGCAACCGCGCCTCGTCTTTGAGCGGTTGAGGTGAGAGCCGCGAGGTGACCACGATGATCGCCGCACACAATACACACAGGTAGAAGGACGTGATCATCGACGTCAACTCCACCCCGGTAACTCGGACGTGCCAGTCGACCACGAGACCCCAGCGGGTTTGCGGCTGGAACAGATCGAGGAAGAATATGGCGATGCCAGTTACGTTGCCCAGCACCAGCGCGAGATACGCCGACCGGGCCGTGGCCCCCTTCCAGAACACCCCGAGCAGGAATACGGCTGTGATCGGCGGGGCAACATAGCAGATCAGATCAGTCAGCGCCTGGAAGACCGTGTCCTTCTGACCGAAGATCGGTGAGGAGACGATGGCGAAGATCGTCCCCACCACGGTCGTGACCTTGCCCACCACCACGAGCCGGTGGTCGGAGGTCATCGGCCAGTAGCGTTTGACGATGTCGTAGGCGACCAGCGTGGCCGTGGAGTTCAACGCGGCGGAGCAGGTTTGCATGGCGGCGGCCAGCATCGCCGCCGTCACCAGGCCTTTCAGTCCCCAGGGCAGCATGTGCGTGATCATGAACGTGTAGGCGTCAGCGGGGACCCGGGGGGCCCCACCGCCGAAAACCGGGTTGCCTTGTTGCACCAGGGCCACGCAGATCACCCCCGGCAGGACGAACAGAAACACCGGCAGGATCTTCAAGAACGCGCAGAACAGCGGACCCAGCCGGGCGTGCTTCTCGTTGCGCGCTGCCAGGACCCGCTGCACGATCGTCTGGTCGCAACACCAATACCAGATGCCGATGACCGGATAGCCCAACAAGATCCCATACCAGGGCTGCTTGCTGGGATCGCCTGGCCCACGCAGGATCGACAAGAAATTCGCCGTCGACCAGTCGCAGCGGATCTTGGGGTCGGCGGCCTCCGCCAGCGGATGCGCGCAACCAGCGAGGGTCTGAGCCAACTCGGACCAACCGCCGACATGGTAATAGCCAACGGCCGTGATACAGATCGCGCCGATGAGCAACAGCACCGTCTGAATGCTCTCCGTCCAGACGACTGCCAACAGACCGCCGACCATCGTGTAGACACCCGTCAGCACCGCCAGCACGATGATGAAGAACATCAGCGGTTCAATCCCCAGGATCGTGGATGTGGGGTCGACGCCGAGGATCCCGCGCAGCACCAGGGCTGCCGTATAGAGCGCTACGCCGATGTGGATCACGACCGCCGAGAAAATCGACACGATCGTCAGCCAATCGCGGCAGTGGCGGTTGTAGCGCCGCTCCAGAAAATCCGGCAACGTGGGAACACGCGAGCGCAAGTACAACGGGGCAAAGAACAGTGACAACAGAACGAGCGTGAAGCCGGCCATCCATTCGAAATTCCCGAACACCATGCCGTACTTGTATGCCGTCTCGGCAAAGCTCACCAGGTGCACGGTCGAGATGTTGGCGGCGAACATCGCCAGTCCGATTACCGGCCAGCCCAGCGTGTTGCCGGCCAGGAAGTAATGGTGACCTTCACCGCCCCGTGCGCGGAATGTCCGGGCATAGCAGCCCAGCGCCACGATGGCCGCCAAGTACGCCAGCACGATCGACAGGTCAGTCCACGAAAACAGAGAGGCAGTCACAGCCAGACCTCCAGGTAGACCAAGCTACGCATTCACCCCGCTGCCGTTTCAGTAGTGGCCGTACTTATGGATGGCGTTGATCATCGCCGCGAAGTTCTCGTGGGGGATGTAGTTCACGATGCTATGGCTGGAGCCGGCGATCCAACGGCCGCCGGGCTTGAGCGCTTCCATGTGCTCTCGGACATCCCGCTCGACATCCTCCGGCGTTCCCCGGACCAGCGGCCACGTGATATCGACGTTGCCCGAGAGGCTGACGCGATGCCCGTAGCGGCGTTTGTAGTCGCGGTAGTCAATGCCTGACGGGTCCATGGGATTGAGGCAGTCGATGCCCATCTCCAGCAGCATCTCCACCGCGTCGTCGATCTTGCCGTCGGAGTGGAAGAGGATCGGCTTGCCGGCGTCCCGGGCGGGCGCGACGATGCGGTCGAAATGCGGACGCCACAGCTGGGCGAACCGCCGCGGTTCGACGAACAGTCCCTTGTTGTAGGCAAAATCGTCGGCCAGAAAAACGATGTCCACGCCCTCCGCGATCGCGCGTGGCACCAGCGCGGCGAAGTAATCGGCGGAGCGGGCCATCAATTCGTCGAACAACTCGGGCTCCTCGATCAGCATCACCATGCAGTCGGTCCAGCCGATGACGAACTCGTACAGTGTCTGGAAGATGCAGCCGCAAAGAAACATCACGCCGATACCTGTGTCGCGAGCCGCCTCAACATACTCGCGGACGTAGCCGATCCGTTCCTGCAGGTCCCGCTCGTCAGGCCAGACGATCCGCTCCAGGTCGGCGCGGCCCTTCAGGCTGCGGTCGTTCCACGTGACGAGGCTCCCGTCCGGCTGCCGTTGCCGGATCGGCGTCCAGAGGTTCTCCAGCACAATTACGTCCTGACCGATGATGCGACACAGCTCCAGGTAGTCCTGCGGGTACATCGGGCGGACGCCCTCGCCGGCCTCGCTCCCCTTGGCCGGATCGCCGCCGACACCCAGCGTGTTGCCCGCCCAGCGTCCCAGCAGCCGCTGGACATGCTGATCTTCGATCAGGACCTCGAAGTTCGGTACGCGGTCGGTCGGCCGGCCGCGCATGGCGTCGATCAGACGCTGCTTGTCAGGCGACCCGTCGTAAGGCTGGATCAAGTTCGAGGACATTTAGTATCTCCACAAACGGGCCCGCCACCGCCGGATCCGGTCCTGCATCATCCCCCAACACGCCAGCCGTCGTCAATCAGGTCCGGCACCCGCATTCACAGAACGGAAGAACACGGTCATGCCGGAAGACTGGTTTGCCCCGGCGGCGGGCCGGGGTATGCTGTCTGGGTCGCCGCACTACTTCCCGCGAAGGAGGATTTCCCATGAACCGGACCATGATTCTCGCGGTTGTCGTGGGGCTTCTGGCCTTAGTGGCAGGTTTCGGACAAGCCATTGATGTGGCAGGAGGCCAGCCTGCACCCGATCTGGCTGTGCCGCCACTCCACATGACGTTGGAGGGACCGATGGGCGAGCGGCTGGACGGCATCATCCGCAACTGGTTGATCCCGGCTGCGGATGCCAACCCGGGAATGCTCGAAATGATGCGGCTGCGCGACCGCAGGCCGCCCTACGAAGACCCCGTCCCGTGGGCGGGTGAATTCGTGGGGAAGTACCTGACGTCCTGCGCGCTGACCTGCCGCCTGTCGGACGACCAGGGGCTGCGCGACGTGACCGCGCGGGTCATGCGCGAACTGATCCGGACGCAGGCCGCCGACGGTTACCTCGGCCCGTTCCCCGACAAGCACCTGCTCGACCGCTGGGACCTGTGGGGACATTACCACTGCATGCTGGCGATGTGCCTGTGGCATCAGGACACGGGGGATACCGAGGCGTTGCAGGCGGCGTGCCGCGCTGCGGACCTCATGTGCGCCACGTTCCTGGACACCGACAAGCGGGTGCATGATGCCGGGTCGCATGAAATGAACATGGCCGTGATCCATGCCTTGGGCCTGCTGTACCGCCAGACCAGGAACGAGGCGTACCTGCGGCTGATGCGCGAAATTGAGCAGGACTGGCAGAAGCCGCCTGCCGGCGACTACCACCGGATGGCGCTGCGCGGCGTGGAGTTCTACCAGACCCCCAAGCCCCGCTGGGAAAGCCTGCACCCGATGATCGGCCTGGCCGAATTGTTCCGCATCACGGGCGACGACAGCTACCGGCAGGCGCTGGTCCACTGGTGGTGGAGCATCTACCGCACGGACGTGCACAACTCGGGCAGCTTCAGCACGAACGAACAGGCGGTCGGCAACCCGTTCCAGCCCGGCGCGATCGAGACCTGTTGCACCGTGGCGTGGATGGCATTGAGCGTCGAGGCGCTGCGGTTGACGGGCGACAGCCGGATCGCCGACGCGCTGGAACATGCGACGTGGAACGCGGCGCTGGGGCACGAACATCCCAGCGGCCGGTGGTGCACGTACGACACGCCGATGAATGGCAAGCGACTCGCCTCTGCCCACAGCATCGTGTTCCAGGCGCGGCCCGGCACGCCCGAACTGAACTGCTGCAGCGTCAACGGCCCGAACGGCCTGGGCCTGATCGGCCAATGGGCGGTGCTCCGTGGAAAGGATGGCCTGTATCTCAACTACTACGGACCGGGAACAACCGAGGTCAAGCTGGCGGACGATTCGACCTGGAGGCTCCTCCAGACGACGGACTATCCGCGAACCGGAACAGTGGCAATCGAAGTGCGTCCGCCGCAAGCGACGGCCCTGCCGCTGCTGGTGCGGATCCCGGAGTGGTCCCGCGAGACCAAAGTCGCCGTCAACGGCACGCCGGTCGAGCAGGTAAAATCCGGCACCTACCTGAAGCTCGAGCGCACCTGGAATCCGGGTGACAAGATCCTCCTGCAGTTCGACCTGCGCTTGCGGGCCTTGCGCGGCGACCAGCACGTGCAGTACAACACGTCGCTGCTGCGCGGCCCGATCCTGCTGACGTTCGACCAGAAGTACAACACCATCGACCCGGCCGACCTGCCGGAGCTCGATCTGGCCGCGTTGCCCCTGACGCTCCTCGCGGCCGACGATCCGCTGGTGAAGGACGTGCGGTTCGGCCCCATCGTGGCCGTGTCCACGCCCGCGGGCGCCGGGCAGCGCGTAGTGCTGTGCGATTACGGCTCGGCCGGCGCCTACGGCACCTTGTATCGCTCGTGGCTGCCCGTGCGCAACGCGCCGCTGGCGCCGTTTCATCTGAAACATCCCGAAGCCAACGCCGTCCTGCCGGTGGAGGAAGTCTTCCTGGCCTGGGACGCGGCCGAGCCCGGCTCGGTCTACGAGCTGCGGATCGCGTCCGACGCGGAGTTCCAGAAGGTGCTGCTGCACAAGACCGATCTGGAGTCGCCGGAATTCAGTTGGGCGGCGCCGGCGGATGCGGGCGCGCAATACTACTGGCAGGTCGAATCGCGGCACGGCCAGCGGCGTGCCGGCGCGGTCAACGGCCCGCTGTCGTTCACCTTGGACGCCAGCGTTCCGACCAGTCTGCATGGCGTGGTGGTCCGCGCGGCGCTGGCCGGCGCGCCGCAACCGCAGGAGGGGCAGCTGCTGGTCAGCACCGACGTGGACCCGGCGGCCGGCCGCGACGGCGTGGCCGCCGGCGCGCTTTCCTTCAACGGCAAGTCGTCGAAACTGGTCTACGACGCGCCGCAGTTCCCCTTGCGGACCTACACCTTTGCCGCCTGGCTCTGCCCGCAAGGTCTGGCGGTGGATGGACGGCGCTGGCACCAGATCGTCTCCGCCTGGTGCGCGGGGCTCAACGATCCGCTGCGCGTCTCGATTCAAGACATGGAACTGGTGGTGGCCGTCGAGCAGCCGGGCGGCGGGTGCCGCCTGTCGGGTGGACGCGTCGAGAACGACCGGTGGTACCACGTGGCTGTCGTGAAACAGTTCACGGAACTGACGATGTACGTTGACGGCAAGCCGGTCGGCCGGGCCACGGTGCCGGCAAGCTTCCAGTCGGGGCCAAAGAACGTCGGCATTGGCTGCAACCCCAACTTCACCGGCCCGGAGGTTTTTCAAGGCGCCTTGGCCGAGGTCTTGCTGGTGCGTGAAGCCATGCCGGAGGAGGAGATCAGAAAGCTGGCCCGTGTCCCGTAACGCGTCTTCGACGCGTCGTTGTCGTGAGCGTGAAGAACGGGGCTGAGCGTCGCGCGCGATATGTCGCGTCCACCAGCGTGAGCGAGGGGTGTGAAGCGGAGGGTCTGTCGGCAGAACCGATGATGGACGTGCTTTCCGCAGACCTTGATGAGTCGGTCTTTCGCGGCGGTCGCTTATGCGTCGTGGGCAACATCTGTCGCGACGTGAAGATCGCACCCATCACGCCGACAGCGCGTCTTCTGCAAGACGGCGAGACGCCGACGCAGGCCATTGTCGAGACGATTGGCGGGGGCGGGGCCAACAGTGCGCTGTTCGCCGCGGCGCTGGGCGCGGACGTGACTTTCGCCGGCAAGGTGGGCGCGGATGCCCTCGGTCACCGGCTCAAACAAGCCCTGCTTGAACGAGGAGTCCAACCGCTGGTCCGGCACGACGCGGCGACGCCAACCGGCAGTTCCCTGGTCCTCAGCTACACCAGCGGCTGCCGTCATTTCGTCAGTCATCAAGCGAACAATGACACGCTCTGCGATGCGGACATCGACCCGGCGATATTTGCCGGCGGCGGACACCTGTTGCGGGCTGACGTGTGGTTCTCGCAGCCACTGCTTGACGGAGGCAACGCGCGCATCCTCCGCGCGGCGCGCGAGCGAGGCCTGGCGATTTCTCTGGACTTGAACTGGGACCCGTATTGGGGTACCGCGCCGGATGAAGTGATCCGCGCGCGAAAGGCGGCCGTGCGGCAGGTTCTGCCGCTGGTCGATCTGGTTCATGGGAACATTCGCGAGTTGAACCTCTTTGCCGAATCGACCGACTTGCCTACCACGCTGCGGTTGCTGACGGCCTGGGGTGCGGGCGCGGTAGTGCTCCACATGGGCGCTCAGGGTGCCGGTTACTATGCGGACGGGGAACTGATCACGGAGCCCGCGGTGCCGGTCGAGCGGGCGGCACAGGCCACAGGCAGCGGCGACCTGCTGAGCGTCTGCATGATGCTGCTGCACGCCCGCGGCGACATTCCCGTGTCAGAGAAGCTGCATCTGGCCAATCGTGTTGTCGCGGACCATCTTGCTGGAAGACGCGTGTTTCTCTCGCCCTTGTGACCGTCGGGGAGGAAAAAAGGATGCGCTCAGTTCCGGTGGCTGCGCTGGATTGCGAGGACCTGTCGCCGCCTGCCTTTGGCCCCGGAGAAGTCGAGGTCAAGGCGTGGGAACCTGAGCGCCGGTTCCTGCTTGTGCCCCGTTGCTCCGACCTGTCCTTCGAAACCGTCGCTGCCAAGCGTGATGCGGTTTCGAGTCGATACCAATGGATCGCTCCGTCAGGACTTTTCTCGAAGCGGCGCTTGCCGCGATGTCGGGTCGACAGGGCGCTCGTCCTCTTGGCAGCGTGTGCGCTGGTCTGGATCGCGTCACCGCCCGACGGGCGCGCGCAGGCGCCGGGGCAGGGGGCGATGGCCAGTGTGGTGCGACCCGTGCACCCGATCTTGATTCGCAATCAACACGGCCCCTTGCTGCGTGTCATGATCGACGTCGCGCCGGGACAGACGGCCAGGTTGGCGTCGCTGGAATTCTCCCTGGAGGGCACCGATGACCTGCACGACATCGATGCCGTCCAGCTGTTCGCGACGGGCAATCAGGAGACCTTCTCACCAGCTGCTCCGATCGGGGAAGCCGTCGCGCCAACCCGTGCCATCGCGCTGCCGATCGATCGGCCATTGGCTGAGGGGCGGAACGTGTTCTGGCTGTCGTGCCGGTTGAGGGATGCGGCCGATCTGCAGCATCGGGTGTCGGCAACGTGCTCGTCAATTGCGACCTCCTTTGGCGACATCGTGCCGCGGGAGGACGTCGCGAACGCGACACAACGAATCGGCGTCGCTTTACGCCGGCACTGCGACGACGGGGTTCACACCTATCGGATACCCGCGTTGACGACTTCCGCGAAGGGGACGCTGCTGGCCGTCTACGATATGCGCCGCCGCGCCGGTCGCGACTTGCAGGAAGACATTGACATCGGTCTGAGCCGCAGCACGGATGGCGGACGAACTTGGGAGTCGCCGCGCGTCATCATGGATATGGGTACGTACGGCGGACTGCCCCAAGAGCAGAATGGTTGCAGCGATCCCGGCATGATCGTCGATCAGCAAACGGGCGAGATCTTCTGCTTTGCGTTGTGGATGAACGGCAAACCCGGCCAGCACCAGTGGGTTGACGACGGCTCGGAACCCGGCCGTTCGACGGACGACGGCCTCACCTGGTCGCCGCCCGAGAACCTGACGCGGCAACTGAAGCAGGAATCCTGGTGGCTGCTGGCACCCGCGCCGCAGGCGGGCATCTGCCTGCCAGATGGCACGCTCGTGATGCCCGTACAAGGCCGTACCGGTCGCGAGCCGTTGGCCACGTTCGCGACGATCATGATCAGTCGTGGTCACGGTCGGAGCTGGCAGGTCGGCACGCCGGGCTACCGCGGTGGAAACGAGTGCCAGGCGGCGCTGCTTGGCGATGGTTCAATCATGCTCAATATCCGCAATGACCACGAACGGTACCGGGCCGTGGTTGTGACGAAGGATCTCGGTCAAACGTGGCAGCCGCATGCGACCAGTCGCAACACGCTCATCGAGCCGAATTGTAATGGGAGCCTGATCCGGGTCGACTACGAACGCGGGGGTGAGCGGCAGCGTGTGCTGTTGTTCGCGAATCCGCAGTCGCAAGAGGGACGAACGCATCAGACCATTCAAGTCAGCTTTGATGAGGGAGTCACCTGGCCGGACTCACATCACTGGTTGTTGGACGAGGGGCGCGGCGCCGGCTATCCCAGCCTGACCCGCGTGGATCGCGACCATGTCGGGATCGTGTACGAAGGCAGCCAGGCCCAGCTCGTGTTCGAGCTTCTGCCGATCATCGATCTGCTCGAGCCGACTCGGCGCCACGCAACACGCGAGATTTGGCAGCGCGCAGTGTCGAAGGAAGGGGCCGAATACTTGGAGCAACGCCGTCAATCGCCCCCCTTTGGTGCTCAGGAGTTTGACCTCGCCGGCCTGCGCGCGGGCATGGGGGCGAGACAAGAACCGACCGTTCCGGGTGTCACGCTGGCCGAGGTCAGAGTGGGTGATGTGCCCTGCGAATGGGTCATGACTCCCGATGCTGATCCCGCAGTACGACTGCTGTACCTTCACGGTGGTGGCTGGGTTTCCGGAACAGGCGGTAATTATCTGCCGCTGGCCGCGGACATCTCGCTCGCCGCACAATGTGCGGTGTTGCTCCCGGATTATCGACTGGCTCCGGAGCATCCGTTTCCCGCGGGACTCGATGACTGTGTCGCCACCCATGACTGGCTTGTCACCCACGGGCCCTCCGGTCCCGCTGCCGCCAGCGCAACGTTTGTCGCGGGTGACTCGGCCGGAGGGAATCTGACGTTGGCAGTGCTGCTGGCACTCAAGGAACGTAAACGCCCGCTGCCGGCAGGGGCCATCGCGATCTCTCCCGGAACGGACTTCACGTTGTCGAGCCAGTCTCTGAAGTCGGTTTACGACCCCATCATCAGTTCACGGACAATGCCCGAGTTTCGAGAGCGCTACTTGCGCGGGACCGATCCGCGCAATCCGCTGGCGTCGCCGGTGTACGGCGACTTTCGTGGTTTACCGCCGCTGTTGATTCAAACCGGGGAGCACGAAATGCTCCGCGACGACAGTATCCGAGTCGCGAAAAAAGCCCGCGCCGACGGCGTACCCGTGTCGCTCGAAATCTGGCCGGGCATGGTGCATGTCTTTCAGATTCGCGGGCTCCCTGAATCACGTGAAGCTGTCAGACGCATCGGGGAGTTTGTGAAGAGCCAACGCGCGCCGAAGTTCAACCACAAGGTTCCGGGAGGGAGTGCAAGTCGCGATGCCGCGGAGATTCTGCACAGCGCGGCACTGGGAGCTGTCACGGGCCAACGGTATGCTGGGACGTTGTGCGGCCCCAGCGCCGAGCGATGGCTTCCCGGCAAGTGCGGTCCCGCCCTCGTCTGGCCGCCACCGCCGTGCGATTTCGGACGGTTCGTTGCACGCGGGCACTGCGGCGACTTGTCGCCGTGGCGGATTTCCCAGGAGCTGCCATGAATGCGAAGAACGTCGGCATGATCGGGCTGGGCCTCATGGGCACGGCGCTGACCGAGCGGTTGCTGGAGGCGGGGTACGCGGTGTGGGTCCACAACCGGACGCGGGACAAGGCGGCGCCGTTGCTGGCGCGCGGGGCACAGTGGGCCGAGAACCCGCTGGACGTCTGCGATCGGGTGCTGATCAGTCTGTACACGACCGACACCGTCGAGGAAGTGCTCCGTAAACTCGACAGCGGACTGCGGCCCGGCCAGATCCTGATCGACACGACGACCGGCGAGCCGGAGCACACGGTACGACTGGGCGCCCGACTGGCCGCGCGCGGCGTACACTACCTGGATGCGCCGATCTCGGGCTCCAGTGAGCAGACGCGCCGGGGCGAGGCGACGGCCATCGTTGGTGGGCCGCCGGAAGCGTTGGCCGCCTGCCGCGATCTGTTTGACTGCTGCGTGCAGCAGACGATCTACGCCGGGCCCTGCGGCAGCGGATCGCGGATGAAGTTGGTCAGCAACCTGGTGCTGGGGTTGAACCGCGCGGCGTTGGCTGAGGGACTGGTGTTTGCCCAAGCCCTGGGGATCGACCTGGAGGCCGTCTGGCAGGTGCTGATCGGCAGCATGGCCTATTCCCGGATCATGGACACCAAAGGCCGCAAGATGATCGAAGGCGACTTCCGCACCCAGGCCCGCCTGTCGCA
>JALOQX010000090.1 GCA_025459265.1 Pirellulaceae bacterium
TGTTAATCCCGGGCGATCCGGCGTCGGGATTCGGCGTGGCAACTTTTGGCTACAACTCGCGACTCTACAATACGGAAGTCAATCTCCGCCACCGCAGCGGCAGCGCCGGCTGGCTCACCACGCTGGCAGGGTTCCGCTGGATCGAACTGAGCGAACAGTTCGACACCGTCTTCGCGACCGGCGGAACAACGCCGAGTTTCTCGATCGACACGAACAACCACCTCTACGGCCTGCAGGTCGGGGCGCTGGCTAACCTGCACAACGCGGGACCGTGGTTCGTCGACGGCTCGATCAAGGCCGGCGTGTTCGGCAACTCCGCCAGCCAGACGACCAGGGAGGACTTCACCAGCGCCGGCGGCACGACCACCCTTGCGACGGCACGGGGTTCGAACTGCGCATTCGCCGGCGACTTGACCATCGCGCTCGGTCGCCAGCTGACCGACCGCCTGGCCGCGCGAATCGGCTATATGGCCTTGTGGATCGAGGGTGTCGCGCTGGCACCCGAGCAGCTCGATAATTCCGATCCGTCGAACAACATCGCCACGCTGGATCACACCGGCGGCCTGTTCCTGCACGGTGCGTTTGCCGGCCTGGAATACCTGTGGTGAACCCAAGCGGCTGATCAATCCCCGGGTCCCTCGGGGCTTCGGTTCCCAGTCGTCGTCATCCTGCCCATCCTGCTCATCCTGCCATCCTGTCTCCAAACGGCCCTGCCGCGGATTGATCCCGTCTCTTGGGAGACAGGATTCGCGGGATGAACAGGATCAGAGGACCGGACGCGGTCTGTTCAGCCTCCCCACGACCACGGCCGCGGCGGGCTCCGGAGCATTCTGGCCGTGCCGGGAAGACCCGGCGTCAATCAGTCAGACCCTGCACGCGGAACACGGTCGTGCGCCGGCCCTGATGGTCTGTGTGACCACAAAATCTTCGCGGCGCGGGGCACGAACACTTCCCGCGACCGTGCCGTCTGGGTATTCTGGAAGACAGAGGCCAACCATTTTGATCGGCAAGGTTCTGCGCATTGCGCAGATTCTGAGCCGATGGTGCGACGGCGGTAGCTGGCCAGTGACGTGCGGGCTGGTACTGCCTTGATGCGAGAACGGAGGACAGCCATGCGTCGGTTGATGTCGTGGTTGCTGGGGGCGGCTGTTCTGGCCAGTCCCTGTGGAGTAGCGCAAGCGGGCATCGAGTATCATTTCATGCCCGGACTCGTCGGCCAGTCGCTCGGCTGTGCTCAGTTCACCCAGGTTGTGCCGGTCGTGGGGCCGGCGGACTTCTCCGTGCTGCTGTCCGGCTCGACGGTCGGGTGCGCTCCCAGCGGGGATGACGCCAGTGCCAAGGCGTATCTGGACAAATGGGGCCTGGGAGTTCTCAATCCGCAGGTCAGTTTGGACAAGAGCGTCGTCGGTCAGGTGGAGTTGGACGGGCGGAACGGAGGCGAATATATCCGGCTCGAATTCGCTGCTCCGGTGCGCCTGACCTACCTGACATTTGCCTCGGTCGGCCTACCGGACAGGTTCGAGTTGATGGCGGATGGCAGCCCCATCGATTTGGTGGCGATGTTCCCCGGCACCTCGACGATCCGGGCGATCTCCAATGTGCAGGGGTTATGGCCAGGCAAAGTGGATTTCACGCGTGGCGCTGAGCCTCTCCCCTATGCGTCGGTCTGGGACGTGGCGGTCGCGGGTTCCGCGCTGGGTGACGGAATCCAGCTGGAAAACGTCGGAGTCGACGTGCTTCCCGAGCCATCCAGTCTGGTTCTGTGGCTCTTGGCGGCGGCCGTCGGGGTGACGAGCGTGAAACGCCGGCGGGCCCGGCGGTAACGACGAGTCGGGGAACATTCGCGGCTGCATGCCCCATTTGAGCGAGGATTTTTCCCAGCTCAAGTCTTTCGGATTTCGTCCTGGCCCGGCTACAATGTGCGACGCGGACATGCCTTCCTCTGCACGGAAGCGTCAGGATGACAAGAAAGCACAAACGTAGACTCAGCGGCTCGGCATCGGCAACTTCGCTCGTGGATCAGGTCCGGCGGCAACTGTCCAAGGGCGACACGCGGCAAGCCGTGAAAGAGGCTCGGGTCCTGTTTCGCCGCGAACCGAGCCCGGCTCATCGTCAGTTGTTGGCCGACGCGTGCCTGGCTCGGGCGGAATATCTGCGGCGCGCGGGCATGTTGCACCAGGCGCAGGACACGTTTCGCGAGCTGCTGCAACTGGGCCCAACCACGCCGGAGACCGACGCGCGGACGGCGCGGTTGCGCGTGTTGCTGGGGATTCCGGACGGAGCCGTCCCGTCGCTGGCCGACCTGGACGCTTCCCTGGCCGAGCAGCTGTCGGACCAGGCGATGGTGCGTCCGGCGCAGGTCCCCGCCGTCTATGGCGACCTGCTTGCGCAGGCGGCCCGGGTGCGGGAATCCTTGCAGGCGATCGAGCGGGGGGACGATCAGAATGCCCTCGACCTGCTGCAGGACGTCGGGCGCACGTCGCCGCTGGCCGACTGGAAGCTGTTTGCCCGCGGGTTGTCCGCTCACTATGCCGGAGACGCCGCGCGACGGGACTCGAACTGGCAGCGGCTCAATCCGCAGCGAGTCGCCTATCGCATTGCCCAGGTGGTGCTGGTCCACTGCGGCGCCCGGGACGCCGCGGCGGTGGAGTTCGACGTAACTCGGCGGCTGCGTCGACTGGAGTACGCCCTGGTGGGGGACGAAGCCCATCGCATGCTCAACGATGTCGCCGTGGCCATGCGCGAGCAGCGGACGGGAGAAGTGCTGCGGCACTTCCGCACGTTGGTCATGCGGCATGCCCAGTCGCACACATCACTTGTCACGGGTGCCACCGAGATCCTGTGGAAACACCTGGTTCGCACGGGCGACGGCGCTCGCCTGCGCCAACTGATGAACTTCGCACCCGCGCCGGTGCTGGACCCGCATTGGCATCGTGCCGAAGCCTTGCTGTTGGAGCAGGACCGCTACATCGAGATGAACCGGCTGGAACAGCTCTGGCAGCGCTATGCAGCGGACTTGACCCGCGTGGCGGGGTTGCGGGACGACGAGTGTCAGGTCGCCCAGGCACTGGTCAACCTGCGATTGGCCCGACATTTGAAACAGACACTCAACGACTGCGAAACGGATCGCTTCTTCGGTGACGACGGCGACCGCCCGCGCGGTGGCAGGTCGCCGTTGCGGAAGAAAATTGTCGACTGCTACCGTACCGCCCTGCGGCACTATCCCCAATTACTGGCTGCCCACGACGAACTAGGCCAGCTGTACCGGGACTGGGAACAGCCCGACAAGGCGGTCTCGACCTATCAGGTGCTGCTCAAGCATTTCCCTTCGCACACCGAGTCCCTCGAGTGGCTGGCCAGGCATTTTCTGGAAGCGGATCGGCCGCTTGACGCGGAACCCTACATCGCGGAGATGCAGCGGCTGCGGCCGCGCGATCGTCACACGCAGATCTTGTTGTGGAACAAACGGTTGGCCCTGGTGCAGCACGCGGCGCGGAAGCGCAATTTCGACCTCGCGCGGCGCGAGCTGGATGAGGCCGCCCGACAGCCCTGCGGCCCGGCGACGTGGCTGGATGCGATACGAATTACCATCGAACTGAAAGCGCACAACCTGGAAGTGGCGCAGCAGCTGATCAACCAGTACCTGCTGCAGCTGGACGAACCCGCCGTCTTGTGGATGGTGCTGGAATCGAATGCGGTGCGTTACGGCATCGATCGCGCCTGGAAGAAGGAGTTCGCCGCCCGGCTCAAGACAGCCCTGGCGGGTCCCCCCAGCACCGCCGCGGCTGGCCGGATGGCCGAGTTCCTCAGCTCGTTCTTGCAGCGTCGCGTGAAATACACCGGACTGGCGACACATCAGCGCGCGCTGCGCGCGTATGTGCGCCGCTGCCAGCAGCTGACCTGGCAACAACGTGACCTGCGGCATGTGTGTCAGTACCTGTTCTGGGATCTGGACCGCGGCCTGCCCTGGTCGTGGCTCGACCGACTCGCCTGCCTCGGCACCTCCCAGTTCCCCGATAATCCGCACTTCCCGTTCTATGCCGGCTCGGCACAGATGTACCGCGGTCCGTACCGCTGCAACATCCAGCGCGCCACGCAGCATTTCGATCAGGCCCTGCAGCTCAACACGCACGCCGCGGACCCACTCGCACCCGAACTGGTCGAACGCGCCAAACATGCGTTGACAGTCCTGCGGAACCACTCGTCACTGCCGCCTGGGCTGCCGTTCCGCTTCGATGAAGCATTCGATGACCTCGACGACGACGACGATTACGATTCGTCCGCCGCGGACCTGGATGCAGAGGAATGCGGCGAGTACGACGGACCCGCGGGACGCGGCGCCCGAGGCAGTTCGTCCCCGGCGATCCCGCACGGATTTCCCCCGGAGCTGCGGGCGATGATGGGCGAGTTGCTCGAATTGATGGCCAACTGCGGTGCGATCGATCCCGACGAGCTGTACGAACGGGCGGCCGGCGGCGATCCCTCGCGGGGCGATCGACGGGGCAGTCGCCGCCCGAAAAAGAAGAAACGGTGAAAGGAGCGCGGCGCGTGTCGACCAATCCGTACGACATCCTGGGCCTGGGCAGCGAAGCCACTGAAGCGGAGATCCGCCAGCAGTACCTGACCCTGGTGCGACAGCACCCGCCCGATCGCGACCCGGAGCGGTTCGCGGCGATCCGCGCTGCCTACGACCAGCTGCGGGATCCGGTCACCAGCCTGGAACATCGCCTGTTTGATGTCACCTCCCATGAGACGCTCGAGTCGCTGCTGGCCAGGGAGCGTGCCAAGAGCCTGCCCCGGCGTATTGCGACCGATGTCCTGTTGTCCCTGGCGGATGAGTGAACCATGCGTACGTGGTTTGAAAACGAAGCCATCTTGCAGCGTGTCCGCGACCTGCTGGGGCGCACGGAGGAGGAGATGCACCGGCTGTCGGAGACGGCATCGCCTGAGGGCGTACCGGGCGCGGAGGAGCTGCCGGCGGTCGGACTGCTGCAGTTGATGGAAGCGTTCACGGCGCTGCGGCATGAACTGAAGCTGCAGACCAAGAGCGGTCGTTCGCTGGAAGAGTCGGTCCGCGCGGCGCTGGAGGGCCTGGACCGGGCGGTGGAGCATCTGCGGAGCGTGCAGAGCCGCGAGGAGGCGGCCGTCGCGGAAGCGGCCCTGCCGCTGGTGCTGGCGCTCATCGAGCTCGACGAGGCGCTGGAACGCGGCGAGCGGGCGTTCCTGCTGCTCGAACAACAGGTCATGCAGGATGCGACGCAGGAGCTGGACGAGACGCTTGAGCAAGCGTTCGCGCAGCGGTCCGCCTGGCAACGGTGGCGGGCTCGACCGTGGCATGCGTTCGTCCGCGCGACCTGCCATCAGCACCTGACTGACCTGAGTCAGCGGCTGCTCACTCCGCTGCGCGAAGGGTATGAGATGATCCGCGCGCGGCTCCAGCGGCTGCTGGCCCAGCAGCGGATCGAACGGTTTCCGTGCGTCGGCCTCCGGGTGGATCCCGCGCTGATGAATGTCATCGAACTGGTGGACCAGCTCGACCTGCCGCCAGAGACCGTCGTGGAAGAGCTGCGCCCCGGCTACCGGTGGCGCGGGCGTATCGTCCGATTTGCCGAAGTCCGCGCGGTCTGCCGCCGCCCGTTGCCGGCAGCCGCCCAGGAGTCCGAGGGGGAGGAAGGTCCATGGACGTGATTGTGGGGATCGACTTGGGAACGACCAACAGCGCCATCGCCGTCGTGCGCGACGGACAGCCGATCGTGTTGCGGGACGAGTCCGGGCAGCCCATTCTGCCGTCGGTCGTGGGGCTGGACTACGACGGCCAGCTCCTGGTGGGCCAACGGGCGCGGAACCAGGCGATCCTCGCGCCGGAGCGCACCGTCAAGTCCATCAAGCGCAAGATGGGGCAGGACGTGACCGTGACGATGGGGGACCGCCAGTACACACCCCAGGAGATCTCCGCCATCATCCTCCGCACGCTCAAACAGCAGGCCGAACGGGCGCTGGGGCACCCGGTGCAGAAAGCCGTCATCACCGTGCCCGCCTTCTTCAATGACATGCAGCGGGAAGCCACACGCGAGGCCGGCGAACTGGCGGGCCTGGAGGTCGTCCGCATCATCAACGAGCCGACCGCCGCGTCGCTCGTGTACGAGCCGCATTCGGAGCGCCAGGAACGGCTGCTGGTCTATGACCTGGGAGGCGGCACGTTCGACGTCTCGATCGTCCAGATCGAGCGCGGCGTGATTGAAGTGCTCTCCAGCCACGGCGACACCCAGCTGGGTGGAGACGATTTCGATCAGTTGCTGTTGGATCGGGTGTGCCACACGTTCCAGGAGCAGCAGGGGCTGGAGCTGCGCGACCTGCCGCGGGCCCGCTCCCGGTTGCTGCAGGCCGTCGAAGCCGCCAAGATCCGATTGTCCTCGGAGGCGGTCACCGAGCTGATCGAGGAGTTTCTGGCGGAACGCGACGGAGCGCCGCTCCACCTGCGGCACGAACTGGCGCGGCACGCCTACGAAGATCTCATCCGCCCGCTGCTCGACAAAACCATCCGCAGCGTCGATGCGGCACTGGCCGACGCCACACTCCACGCGCAGGACATCGACAAGATCATCCTCGTGGGCGGCTCCAGCCGCACGCCGCTGGTGCAGCAGTTGCTCGAGCAGCAACTCGCGCAACCGCCGCATTTCGAGATCGATCCGGATCTCTGCGTCGCGCTGGGTGCCGCCGTCCAGGGGGCCCTGATCGCCGGCCAGGACGTCGGCTCCGTGCTGGTCGACATCACGCCGCACACCCTGGGCATCGAGTGCCTGGGCCCGCTGCGCGGCATGCTCTCGCCACACCTGTTCTCACCCATCATCCCGCGCAATACGCCGCTGCCCGCGACACGCTCGGAGATCTACCACACCGTCGTGGATGGCCAGACGGCGGCCAACATCCACGTGTTTCAGGGCGAAGATCAGGACGCGCGACATAACCAGCCCGTCGGGAAATTCACGCTCGAGGGGCTCAATCGCAAAGCCGTCGAAGGAAACGAAATCCTGGTCCGGTTCGACCTGAATCTCGACGGGATTCTCACCGTCGCGGCCGTGGAACGAGCGACAGGGCTCGAGCAGCGACTGACGATCGAGAACCCGATCCAGGCGTTTCGCGCCAAAAACCGGGCGGAAGCCAAGGCGAAGCTGGCCGCCATGTTCGGACCCGAGCAGCCGTTACCGTCGAGTGCCGCGGTCGCGGACCTGCCCGCCCCCACCACGGCTCAGGACGCCGCGCGGCAGGCGGCACAACAACTCATCGGCAAGGCCCGTCGGATCCTCCCGTCCGTGTCGGCCGAGGATCGCACCGAAATCGAACGGCTCCTCACTCACCTGGATGACACCCGCGTGCCCCTGTCGGTGGAGGAGATCCAGGGCCTCTGCTCGCAACTTGAAGACCTCCTCTTCTACCTCGAAGACGCATGATCACGCCGATCGAGCCCGTTGTCACTCAGCTGCGCTGCCCGACCTGCGGTGCGTGGCAGGACATCAGCGACGTCTGCCGACGCTGCAAGTGCGACCTGTCGCTGGTGGTCCCGCTGCTGCGCGAGCGCCAACGGCTGCGACAGTCCTGCCTCGCCGCATTGCACGACGGACGTTACGCCCAGGCGCGATCGCTGGCCCTGCGTTGCTGCACGATCTCCCGCGACGCCGATAATCTCCAGCTCCTGGCACTGACCGAACTGCTGACCGGTCAGTACGCCGCCGCCCTGGAGTTAATGACCAGCCGGGAATGAGGGCGGAGGACGGAGGGCGGAGGACGGAGGGCGGAGGACGGAGGGCGGAGGACGGAGGGCGGAGGGCGGAGGACGGAGGGCGGAGGACGGAGGACGGAGGGCGGAGGACGGAGGGCGGAGGACGGAGGACGGAGGGCGGAGGACGGAGGACGGAGGGCGGAGGACGGAGGGCGGAGGACGGAGGAATCTGCTGGCCATGATGCTCGTGCCGCATTACGACCTGATTTCGATGCGCCGGGTGGCGCACGATCGGGTCCGTGTCGTGTACCGCCCCACGCTGCATACGGCGTTGCTCCGATTGCGGATCTCCCTGGTGTGCCTGCTGGTGCTCGTGATCGTCCAGCTCAGTACCCGCGGTCTGCACCGCAGCGGGTCGGCGGCGACTCCCGACCCATCGGCACTCGGCGCGGTGGCCGCGGAATCGCTTGCGCCGGTTGACGTCCTGGGTCGGAGCATCGCGTGGACCGCCCACACCATCTCGATCGCGCTCTTTGGCCTGGCTCTGTTCGCACCCCTGAGCTGTCTCTGGGGACGCACCGTCGTGGAGAACAACGCCGCCGGACAGCTCGCGGTGTTCTCTCTCGTCTACTGGCCGCGCCGGCGGACGTGGCCGCCAGATCATCTTGGTTCCCTGCGCGTCTGGGCCATGGAGCGGTACTGGTTCTATCGCCGGCGCATGACAGGGCATGCCTGGGAGTGGTACGTCCAGCTCACACCGCGTGGTGGCGTATCCATGCCGTTCGGGCCTGGCATTGCCGCCCAGGGCATCACGGAGTCTCCTGAGTTTCTTATCTGCCGACAGGCGAGCGCTCCGCATCAGGATGACCCGCTGCCCGAGCCGGTGCGCGAGTTCGCGTCGGCTGTCGCCCATCTTACGGGGTTGACGGTGGAGCCGTTTCGCCTCGTCGCGGCGGAAGTTCATCGGAGGCGTTGGGGGTATCCGCGCGTGGTGAGCAAGACGACGCACCAGGTGACTTTTTCGGGTCCAGGCGCGCGCACCAGTTCCACGCAAACGTACGCTTCGCTGCAGGACATGCCTCCCGAGTTGCGACAGCGTGTGGCCGAGATGCTGCAGTCGGGCCAGGTCACGCGCAAGCCTGACGGCACTCTGGAAATCGTGTCCGAGCAGGTGACGCGGAGTGAAACGCTCGAAGGCGCGGATCTCGACGCGCACCTGGACGCCCTGCCTCCGGAGGTGCGCGACATGCTGCGGCGCGGGCGGCGCCGCCGTCGGTCGTGAGTGTCAGGCCAGGCGCGCACCGATCAGAATGTGATGGTCAGCCCGCCGTCGACTGTCAGCACCTGGCCGGTGATGTAGGTTGCATCGGGGCCGGCGAGAAAGGCCGCCACACCGGCAATCTCCTCAGGTTGGGCCGCCCGCCGCAGGGGCAGGTGCTGGCCTTGCACGTAGTTCTCGTGAAACCACTGGCTGTCCAGCTCGTTCGTGCCGTCCGGCAGGATGCTCATCGGCGTCCGCACAAAACCCGGCGCAATGGCATTGACCAGAATCCCGCGCGGTGCCAGTTCGAGAGCCAGGCTGCGGCAGAGCTGGTTGATGGCCGCTTTGGCCACCGCATAGCTGCTCCCGTGGCGTTCCACGCGTGTCCCATGAATCGATGTCACGTGGATCAGCCGGCCACCGGCCGGCATCAAGGCGGCCGCCATGCGGGACGTCAGCAGCGCGCCGTTGAGCATCATGTCGAGCGCGCTGCGCCAGGTCTGCCAGGGTGTATCGAGCACGTCCACCGGCACAGAAACCCCGGCACAGTTGACCAGTACATCCAGGCGTCCCCACGCGGCGCGAATCGCCTCTCCCATGCGGTCGATCACATGCTCGTCGCTGTAGTCACCCGGACAGACCAGATGGTCGCCCGGAGGCAGTGTCTCGACGAGTTCTCGCAGCAACGGCTCGCGACGTGCATTGACGCACACCTCGTAACCGTCGGCCGCGAAACGCTGCGCCGTCGCGCGGCCAATACCCGACGACGCACCGGTAATGACGGCTGTGGGACGATCTGGCATCGCGTGGGGACTCCTTCGCGTATCACCGACGGCGCTGGGGCGCTTTCAGCCTAACGTCGGCGGACCGCGTCTGGAAGCGCCGCACATGGCCGTTCCGAGCGACCGTCCGAATCTGCTCGGAACAGAAGGAACGAGGTGAACAGGATCGTGCCAGTCTGCTGATAGTGTGCCAGTCTGCTGATAGTGTGTTCGGCGTTGTTTTCTCCGATGTCACTCTCATCGAGAATCCGACACGGCCGGCGCCATCCAGACCGGTGCGCTTCTTCGGTTCTTTGGCTACCTTGTCGGCATGGGCGCCGGTAGAATGTCCTGGGCGAACGGTCCAGCGCGAGGACACGCATGATGATGGAACGAACAGTCACGGGACGATTCTCGGTTGAGTTTGTGGTGGCCAATAACCGGGATGTGGTCAACATCGGCGTGGGAGTGCGGGTCTTGGAACGCGTCAAGCACGTCGTGCTCGCGGGCGTGGTGGACAGCGGGGCCGCACGGCTGGTATTGCCTCAACGCGTGGCCGACGAGCTTGAATTGCGGGTGGAAGGACAGACGCGAGTCCGCTATGCCGATCACCGGCGTGAAGACCGGCCGCTGGTCAGCAACGTCTGGCTCGAGCTCCTGGGACGCCATGGCGTCTTTTCGGCCGTGATCGAACCCGAGCGGGACGATGCCCTGATTGGTGCTATCGTGTTGGAGGAACTTGACTTGCTGGTCGACTGCGCAACGCAATCGCTGTATCCCCGCGAACCCGACGCGATCGTGACGGAGATTGAGTGACGTGCTGGGCCGAAAGCCTCTGTGTCCCGGCCAGCCCCGGTCCTTTCCACCGTGACCGCCTCGCGTGCCGCGGATGCCCCCGCGTTCACGCGGGGGAGGCTCACCATCCACCTACGTCCCCGGCGCCACGCGCGCTCCTGGAAGCCCCCGCGTTCACGCGGGGGAGGTTCACCATCCACCTACGCACCATGCGCCACGCGCGCTCCTGGAAGCCCCCGCGTAAACGCGGGGGCTTCTGCGTGAGGCGCGCGGTGCGGCGCACGTAGGGTGAAGGTGAGGCTCCCCCGCGTAAACGCGGGGGCTTCTGCGCCTGAACGCGGGGGCGTACGGAACGCGCGCGGGGCGGGCACGTAGGGTGAACGTGAGGCTCCCCCGCGTAAACGCGGGGGCTTCTGCGTGAGGCGCGCGGTGCGGCGTCACGTAGGGTGAACGTGAGGCTCCCCCGCGTAAACGCGGGGGCTTCTGCGTGAGGCGCGCGGTGCGGGGCACGTAGGGGGAAGGTGAGGCTCCCCCGCGTGAACGCGGGGGCTTCTGCGCGTGAACGCGGGGGCGTCTCACATTCTACCCGATGCCGTGCCGAACGCTGAGGCTGGCCAGGTCCGGTAAAGGTCTCGGTTTCATCCGTCGGCCGCGAAGCGCGGCACCCGGTTCTCTGGAGTTCCCGCAGAGCGTGGATCTTGCCAACTTGCTTACAATGTCGCGAAAGCAAGGAGTTCCGATGACGCGACAACCGGCCCAGCGCGATCGCGCCCGCGGTGCCCTGTGGGGCATGTTCGTCGCCGACGCGCTGGCCATGCCCGCCCACTGGTACTACGACGTCGCGGCGCTGCGGCGCGACTTTGGTACGCTCCGCGACTACCAGGCGCCTCCGGCACACCACCCGAATTCCATCCTGCCGCGGGCCAGCACCAGCGGGGCCGGGCGAGGCGCGCAGCAGGGGGACATTGTCGGCGAGGTGATCCTCCAGGGCAAAAAACATCTCTGGGGCACACCGCACCGGCACTACCATCACGGACTGGCCGCCGGCGACAACACGCTGAACCTGCTCTGCGCCCGCCTTCTGCTGCGCACCATCACGGCGGGCAGCGGCTACGATCCAGACGCGTTCCTGCGCGCCTACATCGAGTTCATGACTGCGCCCGACAGCCACGGGGACACGTATGCCGAGTCCTACCACCGCGACTTTTTCGCCAACTTCGCCCGTGGCGTCCCGCCGCGCCAGTGCGCCGGGCGAGAGGGCCACGATACGGCCTCGATCGGCGGACTGGTCAGTCTGCCGATCGTGATCCTGGCATCCATGAGCCGCGTGGATGAGACCCCCGCGCAGGACACCGTGCTCGCCCACCTGCGACTGACGCATCGGTCGGACGAACTGGAACGCTACGCGTTGGCCCTGACCGATCTCTTCACCCGGACGCTGTGTGCGCCCGCGGCCCAGTTCCCCAGGCTGGTCAACGAAGTTGCAAGGTCGCTTGACTTTCCCGCGGCTCAGCTCGTCCAGCGTGTCCAGCGGGACCGGCTGAGTGACGTCGATGTGATCGGCGGCATGTTGAGCCCAGCCTGTTACATTGACCAGTCGTTCCCGGCCGTGCTTTATCTCGCGGCTCGGTATCCCGCCGATCTGGAGGCGGCGCTGATCGCCAACGCCAACGTGGGCGGTGACAACTGCCATCGCGGTGCGGTGCTGGGCGCAGTGCTTGGCGCCGCGCTGGGCGTCGCCGCGATTCCCGCCCGCTGGATCGAGGGTCTGCGGAGTCGAGACGCTCTGGAGCAGGAGATCGAAGGCTTTCTCGCCACGATCTGAGCCCCGACATGGGTTCCCCCCCGCGGCACGTTGTAATTTCTCGGCCGGTTCACGAGAATGGGAACAGGCTTGATGGGCGCTGCGCGACACCACAGGAGAAAAAGGTGCCTCATCCGGACAGCACAACGCAACATCCTGATATGCTGCAAGCGATCTTCCAATTGCAGGCCGAGCTGAACGACCATGTGTTCGCTCGCCAGGCGCTGCGGACAACCTCGGGGCAACCGCTGCGGATGGTGGACATCGCCCAGTCGGCAGCGCGCGGCGAACTGATGGTCAACGATCTGCCCAATCAGTGGCTGCTGCGCTATGCCAAGGCGATGGAGGAAGAGGTCAAGGAATTGCAGGCCGACCTGCGCTGGAAGTGGTGGAGCCGCGACGAGATTGATCTGCAGAATGTCCGGGTGGAACTGATCGACGTGCTGCACTTCCTCGTGTCCGCGATGATCACGGCCGGGATGACTGCCGAAAAGGTGTACGACGTGTACCGCCAGAAGCACGCGGTCAATCTCGCGCGTCAGGAGCAGGGATACTCGATGGAGTCGAAAACGGAGGATGATAACCGGACGATCTCGTAGGCAACGTGCAACCAGCCCGACCTCCCTGGTGCGAAATTGACGATACGGAACCCGCTTCCCACTCCCTCCAAAGGAACCCCCACCATGGCAGACCAATTCACGCGACGTACCTTCGTGCGGGCGGCGGCTGCGGGAGCGGCCGCGCTCGCCTGGCTGCCCACTCGCCATGCCCCGGCGGTGCTGACGTCCGAGGCACAGAAACCCGCTCTGCTAGGCGGCACGCCGGTTCATGACGGCGGCTGGCCCGGCTGGCCCGACTGGCGCGAAGCGTGGGAACCGGAGGTGCTGGAGGTGCTGCGCAGCGGCGTCTGGTCGCGCGCCAGCGGCGGTTCGCAGGTGGCCGACTTCGAACAGGCCTATGCCCAGCTGTTGGGTGCCAAACGCTGCCTGGCGACCGCCAGCGGCACGACAGCCCTCATCACGGCCATGTACGTCGTGGGTGTGGACGCCGGTGACGAAGTGATCACCTCTCCCTTCACATTCATCGCCACTTACAACACCATCCTCATGCACAAGGCGCTGCCTGTGCTGGCCGACACCGACCCGGACACGCTGACCATGGATCCGGCGACGATCGAAAGCCGGATCACGGACCGCACGCGCGCCATCGTGCCCGTGCACATCTACGGCATGCCCTGCGACATGGACCCGATCAACGCCATCGCCAAGAAGCACAAGCTGGCCGTGGTCGAGGACGCCTGCCAGGCCTGGCTGGCCGAGTACAAGGGCGCCAAGTGCGGCACGCTGGGTGACTTGGGCTGCTTCAGCTTCCAGAACTCCAAGCACATCCCGTCCGGCGAGGGCGGCGCCGTGACCGGCAACAGCGACGAGTTGCTCGACCGCTGCTTTGCCTTCCACAACTGCGGCCGCGCGACGGGGACGTTCCAAGGCAGTGGCTGCTTCACGCGGGGGACCAATTTCCGCATGCAGCATTTCCAGGCTGCCATCTTGCGACAACAGCTGGAAAAACTGGTGACGGAGACCGAGTTGCGGCAACAGAACGCCGACTATCTGACCGCCGGCCTGCGGGAGATCCCCGGCATCTACCCCGCGCGACTGCCCGGCAACAGCCGTGCGGTCTGGCACCTGTACGCCTTCCGGTACGATCCCGCCCAGTTCAAGGGCCTGTCGCGCGACCGGTTCATGGACGCGCTCCGCGCCGAGGGGATCCCTTGCGGAGGCGGCTATCACGAACAGTACTTCGACGGGCTGCTGGACGAGGCCATCGCGTCCCGCGGGTTCCAACGTCTCTTCCCCGCGCAGCGGCTCAAGCAGTATCGTGACAGCCTCCAGGAACTCAAGGGCAACAAGCTCGTCTGTGAGACGACGGTCGGCATGTTCCAGAACATGCTTTTGACCAGCCGCAGCGACATGGATCACATCGTCGAGGCGGTGGCGAAGATCCACGCGCACTGCGAGTCCCTGGCCAAGCTGAGTTAGCCCGGTCACTCGACAGGAACGATCTCGACCGCAATGGCCGGCGCGATCCGCGTGGCCGTCTGCTGCCCCGTGGACATCGTCCCCTGGATGAGCACGTACGCGCGGGCGCCCACCGGCGCCTCCGCCGGGGCCGTGAGGGTGATTGCCGCCTCATCCTGCTCGGCGGCCAGTGCCGTCGGCTGGACCGTCAGGCCCAACGGGGCATCCAGGACCGCCAGTTGGATCGGATGACGCTCAGCTTCACGGCGCAACGCCCGCAGGATGACCTGGGCCTGGGCGCCCGGCTTGATCCGGACCGGTTCGTGCGGCGCAGGGTGCGTGGTGAGGCTGAACAGCGACGGGGCCAACACCGCTACGACCAGCTCCTGAGTCGGCACCACGTGCCGGAAACTGAATGCCTGCATGATGTCCTCGGCCCCGACCGCCGTGCGCGTCAGCACCTGGTCGCCCAGCGCGAACGTGCCGACAATGGCCGGCGCAAACGCTCCTGGCAGCGTGTCCGGCGGCACCGTGATGGTCAGTTTCGCCTGCGTCTGCCCCGCCGGGATAACCGCCGTGCTGGCCGAATATCCCGCCGGCAGATTCTGGACCGACAACGCGATGTCACCTCCAAATCCGTCCCGGCGTTCTGCCGTGACCGTGATCACAATCGTGTCGCCGGCCACGACCCGCTGCGCGTCGGGAATCACGCGCAGCACATAATCCGGCCTGGGAGGCGCGACGACCAGACGATACGCGAATGCTTCGCCGCCCCTCCCCTGCGTATCGCGCACGCGCAGGACGTATTCGCCTGCTGCCGGGAACGTGAATGCCAGCCGCGAGTCCGCGTGGTGCAGCACCAGGGGGAAGTCCGGGTCAACGAAATCGTCGTTTTCCGCCAGCACGTTGCCCTGCGCGTCCATCACGGTCAGGAAACTGTCCAGCGGCGAGCGGAAACGGCGTGCGCGGACGTCCAACACAAGCACCTGATTGGCTTCGGCCGCAACGAGGAAATGATCGGTGTCCGAGGGGCGCTCGATGCGGCCTTCGGCCGCCACGGGCGCCTGGATGCGCGTCGCGTGCGCCAGGTCGTCGTTCGGTTCGGTCTCGAGCACCACCGCCTCGACACCCCCGTCAAACGGCAGTCGGTTCGTGGCCAGTGCGTCGGGCAGCGGCCCGACGGGCAGCATCGCACAGCCCGGCGGTATCGAGAACTGCAGCGCGGGAGCCGCCAGACCGACGCCGTGCAGTTCCAGCGGAATCGTCGTGCCTTGCTGCCCCCCGAGGGGAAAGACATCGGTGACATACGGGCCCTGAGCAATGGCCAGCCGATACACGAAGTCGCTCCGTCCCCGATACAGCACGTCGCTGATCTCCAACGTGTATTGGCCGTCCGCGGGGATGGCGTACATCAACACCGGATCCGGATCTTGACGGAAGCGATCGACAGAGACCAGCACCTTGCCGGAGGCGTCGTACAGCGTGAGGCAGGCGTCGAGGAACCCCGGCACGGTATCGGGCAAATAGGGCAGCAGCGACCGCGCCTGCACATCGCACACCATCATCTGCCCCGCCTTGGCGGTGAAGCGGTAACAGTCCCGGTCATTGTCGAGGATCTGGCCGTTAATCAGGACCGGCCAGGCGGACACCGGCTGCGCCTGAGCCTGTTCGGTATTGGGCTCGGTTTCGCTGATCTCAGGCAACGAACCGATGTGAAACCGCAGGCGATTGGAAATGCCGCCCGGCGTCAGCAGCCGCAGCTCGCGTTCACCCGCTTCCGCGCCGGCCGCGACGGCGACTGACACGCGCACCGTGTTGGGATTGACCACCTCCAGGATGCTCGTGGTTACACCTGTGCCGGTGACGCGCAGGCCGGTCGCGTCCTGCAGGTCGCGGCCGTAGACGGTCGCCTCCAGCGCACGCCCGCGCGACGCGCCGGCGGGAAACAGGTGCGTGATGACCGGCGGCGGCTGAGCGCCGAGAGTCGCTCCCCACGTAGCACACAGGACCAGCGCGATTCCCAGACTGCGATGGAGATGCATTCCGACGTGCGCTCCACACTACATGATCTCGGTGAGCAGACCGCCACTCGGGCGGTCCGGCGTCGACGGTGGCGTCACGTACGCCACGCAGCCTTGCGGATGCGGCAACCGATCGGTGGGGCTGATGCCCAGCAACGTATAGATGCTGGACGTAAGGTCCCAGGGATAGACCGGCCGTTCGCGCGGATGTTCGCCCTTGTCATCGCTGGCGCCGACCACCGCTGCGCCGCGGAACCCGCCGCCACCCACGACCGCCGACGAACACAACGGATAGTGATGCCGCCCTCCGTTCCAGGGAGGATTCGGGTCCACCTGGGGGGTGCGTCCGAACTCGCCGTACCACAGGACGAGCGTACTTTCCAGCAGGCCGCGTTGCGCCAGATCTTCCATCAGCGCTGCGAACCCCTGATCGAACATGGGGAGCAGCGCTTTGAGCGCTCCGAAATTATCCGTGTGCGTATCCCAGCCGCCCAGGTTGATGGTGATGAACGGCACGCCCTGCTCGACCAGCCGCCGAGCCAGCAGGCAGCACTGACCGAAGAAGTGCCGCCCATATTTCGTACGCACGTCTTCCGGTTCCTGCGACATGTCGAACGCCTGCCGACCGCTGCCCAGCACCATGCTGTAGGCTTTCTCGTGGAACGTGTCGATTTCCCGAAAGGCTGGTTCCTCGTCGAGTTCCCGGGCCAGTGTGTCGACCGATGCGAGCAGCGTGCGCCGGGCTTCCAGCCGTTTTTCATTCAGGCCGCCGGCGAAGGCGAGCCCCTGCACGCGGAACCCCGGATCGTTCGGATCCCCGTACGTCGCAAACGTCTGGTATTGGGTCCCCAGGAAACCGGTGTCGGAGAACCATGGCAGCGGATGGGTCAGCGTGATGTACGGCGGGAGGCCGCCCTGGTAGCCGGCTTCGTAACCTTTCTTGAGTGATGTGACAGCGCCCATGGACGGATACACGAGGGCACCCGAAGGCAGCGCGCCGGTGGCGACCGTGTACGCCGCCGTCTCATGACCGAAGTCCTGGTGCGTGTAGCTGCGAATGATCGAGAACTTGTCCGCCTGCCGTGCGGTGAGCGGCAGCATTTCACTCACGCGGATGCCCGGTACGTTCGTGTCAATCGGGTTCTTCCAGGGACCGGTGTACGCCTCTCCGGCGTCCGGTTTCGGGTCGAACGTATCGAGATGTGACGGACCTCCCAGCATGAACAGCTGGATCACCGACTTGGCCTTGCCCGGCTGCACCTGGCCGCGAGCTTCGAGTTTCAGCCAGTCAGCCAGGGTCAGTCCGGCCAGGCTCAGCGTCCCCACGCGGAGGAACTCGCGCCGGCTCGCCGTGGGCCGGCTCCAACGTGCCTGTTGACCGTGAATGTCCAACATGTCCGCGTCGCCTTGTGACAGCAGCCTAGTGGTTGAACAGGAACTCCTTGGTATTCAACAGCGCCCACAGCAGGTCCTGGAACGCCTGATCGCGGGGCGGTTTGAGGGCAGCGGTGGCGTCGGCGAGTGTTTTCGAGGCCGCGGCCACCTGGACGGCTGCCGCTTGCTGGTCCTGCTCACGTTTCACGAGCTCGGCCTTCGCCGCGTCCACCGCAGCGCGTTTCTCCGCGGCGGTCGCCGCCGCGGCGGCCTGCGCCGTACGAGCCGACTCGGCGGCGCTGAGGATCTCGGCCGTCGCCTCGCGTGCCTCCTGCACGGCGCGTTCGGCCGTCTCGCAGGCCAGCGCCGCAGCGGCAACGGCGGCCTCCGCCTGCTGCGCCGCGGCCTCGGCCGACTGGCACGTCTCCTGTGTCTGGCGCACCACCGCCTCCGCCGCCGCCAGGGCCGCCTCGGCCGCCTCGACACCGGCCAGCAACTCCGGCGCGACCGTGCGCCCCGCCCCCGCCAGGTGACGCTGGAACGCCTGCACTTCCTCCGCAGTCGGGTAGCGTGACAACGTCGCCAGGTACAGCTCCTGCAGCATCTCGTCGTCGGTCTTGTTCGCCTGGAACAGCCGCTGCAGCGTGGGACTCCACGCCACCTTGTTCTCAAAATGGTCTGAGTTGACCAGGTGCAGCGACTGCCGCACCGAGCCGCTCAACTTCCGCTCACATTCATACGGCGTGTCGCGCAGCGGCCGGCCAAACAGGTCCAGCAGCGGATTGCGGATGTCGCCGTCGAACACCTGAACGGCGCGTGAGCCCGCCGGCATGATCGTTGGCGGGACCGGAATCCAGCTGGCGAACTGATCCGTCGTCCCGGTGACCTGGCAGACCGCGTCCAGCAGCTGTTCGGCCCCCATGCGCCGCACGCGGTAGTGCGAGAAACTCGCGACGTCCGCACGATTCCATGCGTTCGGTCTGCTCGACCGCTGGTACGTCTGCGAGTTCAAGATCAGCCGGAACAGGTGCTTGACGTCGAACTGGTGATTGATCAACTCCTGCGCCAGATAGTCCAACAGTTCCGGGTTGCTGGGCGGATTAGTGGTCCGAAAATCGTCGGGCTCATGGACGATCCCGCGTCCCAACAGCCAGAACCAGACGCGGTTGGCCATGACCCGGGCAAACCACGGATTCTCGGGTGCCGTCAGCCACTGCGCGAAATGCGGGCGCGGGTCTTGATCGCGCGGGAGCGCCAACACGTCTCCGTCGAGGAATTTTGGATCGACGTAGTCCTTCCGCTGGGGATGCGCGACCGCACCGTGAGGATTGCAGTAGACGATTTCCTCTTTCCACTCCTGGGATGTCTTGATGGCGACCTTGCTGAAGAACGCAGCCATGCCCAGCGCGTCCTCCGGGTCCCAGTCCTCGACCGGATGCGCGTGGCACCGTGCGCATTCGAGGCGTTTTCCCAGAAACAGGACCGCCGTCGCTTCCGCGTACGTCTGCGGGTCCCGCTTCTGCACGGCGCGGTAATAGTTGGCCGGGCCGACCTGGAAATCACTGCCGTTGGCCGTGAGCAGCTCGCGCGCGAACTGATCGTACGGCATGTTGGTGGCGAGGCAGCTGCGCACCCAGCGATAATAGGTCAGCACGCCGCGCGGCCAGACACGCACGGGATACTCGCTTTTGATCCGCAGCAGGTCCCCCCATTTGAGCGCCCAGTAGTCGGCGTATTCCTCGCGCGCCAGCAGCTGGTCGATCAGTCGCGCTCGCTTCGCCGGATCCGGATCGGCGGGGAATTGTCGCGCCTCGTCCGGCGTCGGCAGGCGGCCGATGATGTCCAGATACGCGCGCCGCAGAAACTCACTGTCCGTACATAACTCGGAGGGCGGAATCCCCAGTCTGTGCAGCCGGGCGAAGACCAACTCGTCAATGCGGTTGTTGGCCGCCGGTTCCGGGAAGTCGGCGGGCAACGTCTGGGGCACGAGCAGTCGCGCGGTGGCCGTGCGGCGCAGGTAGGTCACCACGACGAT
>JALOQX010000332.1 GCA_025459265.1 Pirellulaceae bacterium
GTTGCGGAGATCCAGTTCCACGCGTTCCACTTCCCGCAGGGCCGCCGCCAGATCGGCCCGCGCCGAGAGAATGTTGCCCTGATTGCGGTCGAACAGCTGCAGCGGGAGCGAAAACTGCGCGTCGGTCAGGGTGTCGCGCACCGATTCGTCGTACTTGACGCCGACCTGCAGGGCGACATTGGGCCGGCCCAGCGCCAGCTGCCACGCCAGGTGGCAGCGCGCCTGTTCCAGACGGGCGCGCGACTGCGCCAGTTCGGGACTGAGCGACAGCAACTGCTGCAGACCTGCGTCCCAGCGGATGTCGGGTAGATCGCTCTGTACGTCACCGCTCAGCGGCGCATAGGGCAGAACCGGACGTCCCACGACGGTGACCAGCTGGAACCACGCCGCGCGGTCGCGGTTGCGCGCCTGGAAGAGACTGACGTCTGCCTGCTGCGCCTCGATCGACGCCTGCAGCACGTCCGCCTCCGTGACTTCCTGCAAGGCGCGGGAGCGGGCCGTGATATCTTGCGCGTCGCGGGCCACCTGGAGCAGCCGCGTCTGAATGTCCACCGTCTGCTGCGCGATGAGTGACGCGTAAAAGCGGTGCCGCACAGTGTTCATCACGCGCCAGTGCTCGGCCTCCAGCCCATAGCGCGCCGCCGTCACGCCGTGCCCGGCCGTGGCTGCGGCGAGCTGCCGCTTGCGCGCTGTGATGAATTCCTGCGCGATGTAGGCGCCCTGCTGGCCCGAAGTCTGCTCCAGCCCCATGTCGCCGGCATACCAACCGACCTGGGGATTCAGGTACAGCCCGGCCTGCACCTGTTGGCCCGCAGCGCTGCGCACAGCCAGCCGAGCCTGCACGAGCGCCGGATTGAACTGCTGCGCCACCTGCTGGAGCTCGACGAGCGTCCAGGCAGGGGGCGCCGGCGCTTCGGCCGGCAGCGCCGTTTCCGGTCGCACGGGCCCCGATGCGTCCCAGCCCAGCTGCGGATCGGGGACCGCATCGGCCGGGGTCGGCAACAGCTGTCCGGCGACTGGCGGTGGCTGGCTCGCGGGCTGACCGGGCGCGTCCTGTTCCTCACTCGCGCAAGGACTCGCGGCCCGCAATACCCAGCAGGCACAGGTGACGATTTGCAGCAGCGCAACGCGGGGGTTTCTCATCGGTCGCCATCGTGGGCGCGCGCCCATGCCCTCCGGTAACGGTCAAGACATGCTCTTGGTATCGGATATGCCGGTCGCAACGAATAATCGTTTTCCAGCGACGCACGTGGCAGCTGCGCGCCACAAGTGGCCAGTTCGCAATGTGTTGCGTCCGCTGGCGCGGGCGCTGGCCGTCTCCGCTCCGGTGCCGGTCGTGCCGGTTGGGTAGACTCTGCGGCCCGACAGGGGTGCGCCGAGTTACACCCGACCGACCGCACGGATTCTGCGCCGGGCAGGGTGCGCTGAATCGTAAGTCACCAAACGGAAGTCCGCTGCGCGACGGTCCGAGTCGAGTCATCACGGCTCGGAGAGCCGTGCGACAACGCTCGATTCAGCTCTGGCTCAGTCGTTTCTCGGGTGCCGCGTAGAGCAGCGCGTCAGCCTCGGCCAACCAGCCGGGGATGTCGGCGGCGAAGGGGGACTTCTTGATGCTGGCCGTCAGATCGAATTCGCCGGCGTGGTGCGCGTGGAGTCCGGGGAACCAGGTGCCGCCGTTTCCCAACAGGTTGTAGCGCATCCGCGCGTAGTCCACCAGGTCCCAGCCCAACGCCAGGTTGCGGAGCCACAGCACGCTCGCCACGTTGATCGACCCGGGCGTGTCCTCCCAGTGGGAGAGTCCGTCGGCGTAGTGTTCGGCCAGGGCGGGACCGACGGCCGCGACCATGGCCTCCCGCAAGCGCCGGTCGATTGGAGGCACGAGTTCCCCGGCGCGATCAAGCAGTTCAAGTGTGGTCAGCTGCAGGTCGAAATCAGCCGGCTTGGCCGCACCGATACTGAGCGTATGCACCTCCGGGTGCATCAGGCAGAACAGGCAGTTGAACACCAGCGGATGCAGCGGGTGACAGAGCCGCACGAGTTTCGCCGGTGGCCGGTACAGCATGCCGCCCTTATCTGCGGGGCTGATGATGAACACACCGAGATCGCGCTGCCGCGCTGCGACCACGGCTGGCCAGTTGGCCTGGTAGATATAGTACCAGTGTAGGTTGACGTAGTCGAAGCCGCCATCTTCCCCCCACTCGACGGCGGCCTGCACGACATCGGGCGGGCCGTGCGTGGAAAAGCCCACGTGGCGGACCAGTCCCGCCCGCTGCAGCGCCCGCGCCGCGGCCAGACAGCCGTCCTTGCGCACGGCGTACCACAGCTGCCGGTAATTGTTGATTCCGTGGAGACCCAGCAAGTCCACATAGTCCAGCCGCAACCGCTCGAGCGACTCGTGGACATGCTGCACGAACTCGGCGGGCTCGGCCGTGGGCTGGACCTTCGTCTGCACCAGAATCGCGTCGCGCGGGAATTGTGGCAGGATGAGCCCCAGCTGCCGTTCGCTTGATCCATACCCGCGCGCGGTCTCAATGTGGTTGATTCCCAACTCCACCGCCCGGCGGATCGTGGCCTCGAGGTTCGCCTGATTGGCCGCCGGCACGTCGGCCAGCGGCAGGTCCTGCCAGCTGTGCTGGTAGCGCATCCCGCCACAGGAGAAGACGGGCATGCGCAGTTCCGTACGTCCGAATCGCCGATACAGCATAGGGCTCCACCGACACTGGGTCACAGCGCAGCGCGGCCGTGCGACGGTCCGCGTGCCGTCCGCTGATTCTGACCAGCGACCGCCCCAGATGCAAGCCGAGGCGCAGCGAGGGTGGTGGACAACCGGGCGGTCAGCGTCCGCTGGCCGGTTCACGCGCCGGCGGTGCGTCCACGCCCCATTCGCGGAACTGGAAGGCGAACAGGTCCGCGTCGCGCAGGTGGAACCGCAGCCGCACCGCGCGCCCGCTGGCCGCGGACACTTCGCTGCTGCCGCGCCACGTCACCCTGCGCTCGAGCGTATCACCGAACAGTTCATCGCAGTCGTCCAGGCTCAATCCCGGCAGCGGCGTCCCGTCCGCGTCCTGCAACTCGACGCGCACGCTCCCCGCGGCCGACGTGGCGAAATTCAGTGACAATGTATTGCCAGCAAACGTCAGCGGTCTCGTCACCAGGTCGCCGCCGGACAACGACGCCCGCGCGGCCACGAAGCCGTCGACGCGGAGGGTGTAGCGGCGCAGCTTGACGGTGCGAAACCAGTAATTCTCGGGCAGATAAAAAGACATCTCGCGCGGCGCGCCCGGCAGCTGGCTCGCCGTCTCCACCAGCCCGTACGCCGGATAGTTGTCGCCATAGACCCACGTGCCCGGCCGCTCCGGGCCGCTCCGCAGAAACGCGGTATCCCAGCGGTGAAAGGTGCGACCGTCGTGACCGGCCATGACCAGCCCGTCGGTGAGGGCCGTTCCGATCCGCTGCTCGACCGCGGCACGCAACTCACGGTGCGTCAGATCGGGCAGCGCCCGCAGCGACGTCGACCAGTCGCGTTCGACGTACCGCGTCGGGAACCCGAGGTACAGATGCTGTCCGCGATAATACGGGCTGATGCCGTTGGTGTAGAGCGCCTCGTCCGGCGTGCCGGCCGGAAACGCCAGCCGCGCGGGCTCCGTCCAGGTCCGGAAATCCTGGGATGTGGCGGTGCGAATGTCCCGCACGCCCTCGTGGAAGTCGCGGAAGTAGACGCGGTACTCCTGCCGCACTTCGTCCCAGAAGGCGGTGTTCTGCGAGTCGAATGCGCCGCGCGTCAGAATCGGGGCATCCTGCAGTCGTCGCCAGTGAATCCCGTCCGGTGAGGCGTGGGCAACCAGCCCGCCGTGGTGACTCCCCACGGCCTTGTAGCGTGCATCGGGCGGACAATCAGGGCGTGTGTCGATGAACGGCGTGAAGTTGTCAATCACGTCAAGGCAGCAGATGTTGTTGTGCGACGATCCCTGGAACGGATACAGCCCCAGATCCGGCTTCCGCCACGTGACCCCGTCCTCGCTCTCGGCATACGCGACGAAAAACGGATGCTGCGGCGCCGTTTCGTCGGGCTCGAACGGCCAATGGTAGGCCATGTACCAGAGTCGGTACTTGCCTTGGTCCTGCAAGATGCGGAAGTAGCCGCAGGCACTTCCCTCCCACGGCTGATTGCACTCCAGGACGATGCCTTGCGGCTGCGGATGCTGCACCTCCAGGCGTACGTCGCGGAGCGTGTCAATCAGGTACGGGTCGACGAAGAGTTCCCGCCGGGACTCGAGCGCAACGGGCTCGGCCGCTCGGCTGCACCGCGCCACCGCCAGCCCGCTCGCCATCCCCAGCGCCACCAGGGCCCAGCGTCCGACACACCTGACCACCAGCGCGTGGGAAAATGACATTGCGAAACTCCTTGAACCGCTCAGGTTCACCGTGTCGTTGCATCGCACGAAACGTGCTGCAACTGCAGTGTTCAGCTGGTCCCAGCCAGCGGACCGGGTCGTTGATACGTCGCCAGGAGTCTCCGCAGGTGCCGCACCTGCCAGTACCACGCGGTCGCCATCAGCAGCAGCAGCACGAACAAGACCCAGAATCCCACGCGGTAGAATAAGTCGAGTCGGTTGGGAGGAACAGCCCGCTGCGGCGCCGGACCGGTGTCGGCCGCCGCGCCGCGCGGGGACTGGTCCGCCGGCGCCTCGGCGGCCACTTCGGCGGCGGGGTCGTCACCGTCAGGCTGCTCTGCCTCCTCAGCCGTCTGCTCGCCATTGCCTTGGTCGGCGGCGTCCGCATCGCCGGTGTTTTCCTGTCCGCCATCGGCTCCGCCGGCACTGTCGGTGTCAGTTGCGACGGCGCCGTCAGCATCGTCCGAACCGCTCGCGTCAGTGTCGGAGGTTGCTGCGTCGGCGGGCCGCAGGGGATCATCGACACGCGGTGCGGCCGGCTCGGTTACTGACCGCTCGACCGGGGGTTGCATCGCCGGATCTTGCGCCGGTTCGCCCAGGGGACTTGCGTCTTCAGCAAGGTCGTTGGCCGCCGGTTCGGCGGCCTCATCCAGCAGTTCATCCAGAATCGCATTGATGCGATCGAGCGCCGCTGTGAACAAGTCGGGATAGCGCTCCCGCTCAGCGCCAGTACGACTGCGCCACATGCTGGTCGCGCGCTCGCGATACCGCTGCATCCACTTGTCTCGGTCGACCTGGGGCTCACGACGCATTTCCGCGCGGATGGTGGTGCACAGGTCCTCCACGATTTCCAGCTGTAGTTTGCGGGCGTTGTCCGCCAGCCGCAACGCGTGTTCGGCAGCGACCCGCCACAACTGCCAGGTTTCCTCCAGCACGGCGGTTTCCGCGGGCGGGTCGCCGCGCCAGACGGGCAATGCGGCGAGGGTGGCCACGCGCAGCGGGAGCGTGGCGCTGTTCAGGTCGGCCTCGGTCGGAATCCAGGCGTTGCGTGCCAGCTCCGGCGCGTGACGCGCTGCCTGCTCGCCGGCAAGCTGGCTGCGCACCTGTGGGAGGACTTCTTCGTCGTAGCGTTGCCGCAGCATGTGTTCGATCGCCGCCCAACGGACCTGACTGCGTGACCGGGCGGTGTCCAGCATCTGTTGGGCGCTCGCCTGGACCGCCGGTTCGGTCACCTCGGCGTCATCGGGCGATCTGCGCTCGCGGAACGTGCTCGTCACCTGTCCGACCAGCCACTGGCGTCCTTCCGCGACGAACTCGGCGATGGACGGCCGCAACGCACGTGTTGAATCCGCGCGGCGATGATGTGCGGCCGGATCGTCTTCGATCAGCTGGCGCAGCTGGACCGCGTGGCGTTGCAGCTGGTCTCGGGAGGGCAGCTCGCGCCGGTCGACGTCTTTCTCGACGGCTTGGCCCGCATCGTCCACCCGCTGGTCAAAATGTCGCAGCGCCTCATCGGCGAGCGACTCCGCGACGCGCTGAAATACCCCGTAAACGGGCCGCAGCGCCTGCTCGGCCCGCTGTTGCCGCTGCTGGTCC
>JALOQX010000091.1 GCA_025459265.1 Pirellulaceae bacterium
GGCGCGACCGACAACACGATACGACTCCGCACAGGCGACGGGCCGGCATGGCGCAGATTCAGCTGCACGCGGATCTGGCCGGTCTGCCAGTCGGGCCGCACAAACAGATCCTCCACCCGGACCTGCGGCACGAGCAGGAGCTCGACCGAGTCCCAGATGCCACCCTGGTTCCAGGCGCTGCCCGAGGCATACGGCAGCGCCTTGTTCCGGTGCGGCGTCTCCAGCAGCACGATGCCATCGATCGGCTCATGGGTCGGGTTAAGGACGCGGACGGCCAGCCTGTTCGTTTCGCCGACCTTCGCGCAGTCCGTCACGTCGAACTCAAACACCGACTCGCCCCCTTCGTGCGAACCGAGCGGCACGTCGTTCAACCATACATCGCACTTGTAGTCGACCTGCCAGAACCGCAGCACCGTGCGGCCCGCCGTGTGCGGATTGGCCGGCACGACGAAGTCCCGGTAATACCACGCGACGCCGTGGTAGCCGGGGAACGCATCCTGGATGATCCAGGGCACTTTCGTGACCTTGGCATCCGGACGCGGCGCGGTCCACCACTGCTGGTCGCGGCCCACGTTCTGTGGGTCGGTGGCCAGCAGCCACTGCCCGTCGAGCGAGATGACGGGCGAGGGCGACACGGCGTGGGCTGCTTCGGCACCGATGGCCTGGGGCCACCACATGCTGACGAGTGCGACGATCACTGCGGATGCCCATTCACCACCACGGCGGGATCGCTTGCGGCCCATGGTCTCGGCTCCTGTACGTGAGGTATGCCCCTCTGCAGCGCAATCGGCGTGTTACGTCATGATAGTCGCGTTCGCCAGCCGGGCGAAAGCACCGAACACGCCATTCCGGTCCGCGCGGCTTGACGCGGCCGACAAGATTCCGCAGGATGACTCGCATGAAGACTCCTGGCGTTCTGGTGTGTCTGATGTGTTTGTGGGCGAGTGCCGTGCTGACCGCGGGCGATTGGCCGCAGTGGCGCGGCCCGCAGCGCAACGGCATCTCGGCCGAGGCGCTGTCGCTGGACCGCTGGCCTGTGCCGGACGGCCCGCCCGTGGCCTGGCGTGCGGCGGTGGGCAAAGGGCACTCGGCGCTGTCCATCGCCGACGGTCGCGCGTATACGATGGGCTGGGACGGAGCGCAAGACACGCTCTGGTGCTGCGACGCGGCGGACGGCCGCGTGCTGTGGAGAGAGTCGTATCCGTCGGGCGACATCAAGCAGTGGCCGGGCCCGCGGGCCACCCCCACGGTCCACAATCGGCGCGTGTACACGCTGGGCCTGCACGGGCATCTCGCCTGTTTCGATGCGCGAGACGGGCGGCTGATCTGGCAGGTGCAACTGGACGCGAGCTACAACCCGGATGTCGACTACGGGATGGCCTGGTCGCCGTTGATCTGCGACGATCTGCTGGTGCTGGGAGCCGGTCAGCGCGGCCTGGCAATCCGTGTTGCGGACGGCAGTTTCGCCTGGGGCAATGACGGTCAGCATGGCGCCTGCACGTCGCCGGTTCCCTACGAGCGTTCCGGGCAGCGCGGAGTCGTGCTGGTGCTGGCCAATCTCGACCGAGACAGCGCGAGCATCGTCGGCGTGAACCCCCGGTCGGGCGACGAGTACTGGCGCTACGCCACGTGGCCGGAGAAGTGGGGTGCCATCTGTGTCGATCCGGTGGTCGTGGGAAACAGCATCTTCGTGACCAGTGCCGAAACACATCTGCAGGGGTCGCGTTTCTCGATCCGCGGCAACACACTCGTCGAAGACTGGTCGAATAACAAGCTCAGTGTGTATACCGGTTGCTGCGTCTATCTCGACGGCTTCCTGTATGGTGTCAACAAGAGCGGGATCCTGCGGTGCCTCGATTGGGATCGTGGTGAGGAACGTTGGGCGCAGCGCGGATTCGGCGAACATGGTTCGCTGATGGCCGCGGACGGCAAACTGCTGGTACAAACCTACCAGACCAGCGAACTGGTCTTGGTGGAAGCCGCGCCGGACGCGTATCGGGAACTGCGACGTGTCAAAGTCTTTGCGGATGACGCCACGTCTTTCACGCCGCCGGTCCTGGCCAACGGGCGTATCTACTGTCGCAGCTACGACGGGGAAGTCGTCTGCCTGGATCTGTCGGCTGCCACCAGGCGTCAGCGTGCTTCCTCGCAGCGGCGAAGGTAGCCGACACAAGCCGATCCGACCTGGGGAGATTGCCGATCAGCCCGCACGGATTTGATCAAGGGAGAACCAGCCATGACGATGAACTTCACCAATCGCCTGATCGCGGGGGCGTGTGCCGCGCTGACCATTGCGGCCGCGACGACTGGGGCGCGCGCCGAGGAGAACCCGAAACAGATCGTCTTTGTCCACGGAGGGGCAAGCCATGGCTACGGAGGACATGCCTACGGGCCCGCCTTCCGGATGCTCGCCGCCATCCTCAACGAGAACGTCCCGGCGGTGCACGCGGCCGTGGTGCCCGATGATCAGGATCTTGGCCTGCTGGAACGTGCCGACGCCATCGTGCTGGGCAGCGATGGCGGCGCACTGGTGAAGCGACTGGGGACACGCCTTGAGCCGTTGATGGCAAAGGGCACAGGGCTGGCATGCATTCATTACACGCTGGATCCCGGTCAGCGGCAGGCGATCGAGCGGTTGAAGCAGTGGATTGGAGGGAGTTACGAGCAACACTGGTCCGTCAATCCTTTCTGGGAGGCATCGTTCACGAGCTTTCCAGATCACGCTGTCGCGCGCGGCCTGAAACCGTTTCGTGTTCAAGACGAGTGGTACTACCACATGCGGTTCGCGGACGGCATGGCGGGCGTGACACCAATTCTGTCCGCCGTCCCGCCCGAAACGACCCGGCAAGGTCCCGACGGCCCGCACAGCGGGAATCCCACCGTGCGGGCGCGGACTGGCATGCCGGAAGTCGTTGCCTGGGTATACCAGCGGCCGGGCGGGGGACGCGGGTTCGGCTTCACCGGCATGCACACACACTGGAACTGGGCACAGGACGACTTTCGCACCACCGTGCTCAATGCGCTCGTCTGGATTGCCGGCGCCGACGTGCCGGCCCACGGTGTGCCCTCGCGACGGCCTACCCTGGAGGAACTTGAGTCCTACCTGAGTCAGCCGCGCCCGGCGGACTTCGACGCCGCGGCGGTCCAGCGTGAGATCGATCAACTGAATCAATGATCCGGCGCGCAGTCGACCGTCAGCCACCGTCGGCCAAGTCCAGCAGGACGATGCACGAGGGATTGCCCACGGGTGTGTAATGCCCCGCGAACTGCAGCGCGCCGGTCTGGTGATTCACATTGAACACCGTGATATTGTCGCTGCGCTGGTTGCAGCAATACAGAAACCGGCCCGCAGGATCGAAGTTGAAGCTGCGCGGGTAATTCCCTCTTGTCCATTCTTCCCCGACGTAGGAGAGCTCCCCGGCCGGACCGATTGCGAAGATCCCGATGCTGTCATGCAGTCGGTTGCCGGCATAGACAAATCGCCCATCGGCCGACACGAGAATCTCCGAACAGAAGTTGCTGCCGGCGAACCCCGGCGGCAATGTGGAAATCGTCTGCCGTGCGGACAGCCGCCCCGTGTGGGCCTCGTAGTCGAACAGGACGATCGTCGATCCTTCTTCTTGAATCGAGTAGAGCCAGCGACCGTGCGGATGAAAATGGAAGTGCCGCGGCCCGTCGCCCGGCGGCAAGGAGACAACCGGGGGATCGTTGGGCAGCAGTGTCCCGCGCGTCGCGTCGAATTGCCAGACGAAGATCTGATCCAGGCCCAGGTCAGCATGTAACACGAACCGTCCGGCGGGGTCGGACTGAATCATGTGGGCGTGCGTGCGATCATGGCCGCTCAGCGCGTGACTTCCCGGTGGTGCATTCGTCGCCCGCGTCGGACCGATCGCGCCGCGATCTACCTGGATGTCCGTCGCGCAGGCCAACTGACCGTCGGCAAGGATCGGCAGCACGGCGACGGAACCGCCAAAATAGTTGGCCACCAGCAGGAACCGTCCGGACGGATGAATGCTCACGTAAGTCGGACCGGCACCGCCCGATTCGACGGTGTTGAGCAGCGTCAACTGGCCCGAGGTTCGATCGATCGCAAACGCGCTGACCGTGCCGGCGTTGTGCTCCCCGACGCGGGCCGTTTCGTCGGCCGAATACAGTCGGGTCCCGGCCGCATTGATCACGAGACAACTCGGGCTGGTCCCCCTTTCACAGATCCCTGCGGGGATCATCGCCCCGGAAGCGCGATCCACCTGAAACAGATGGATGCCGCGCCCGTTGCCGGGCGGCAGATCCACCTGAGTCGGCAACACGTCACGCAGCGGCGAACTAAACGTGCCGACATACGCCATCAGGGGTTGGCCGGCTGCCTGCCCGTGTGCGGGAACCGGGTGCCCTCCGGACCCCAGCAGCGCGACCCAGGCGACTGTTGCCAGGCGCCGTGCACAACACACGCGGTCGTTGGACATCGCATCCTTTCATGGTTCGAGTACGCGTATCTCGACCTTGCGGAACTCGACCGGATGACTCTCCGACTGGAGGGAAATCGTACCGCCGCTCAACAGTTTTCGGCCGTCGCGAATCAGCCGCTGCGCGTCGGGATCGCCCTCGTCCAGCTGCGGCTGCTCGTACTCCAGCACCTTCTCGCCATTAATGACGTGTCGGATCACTCGGTCCCCGTGCACTTCCACTTCGAGCGTGACCCACTGATCGCCGTGAAAGGTGGGGGAGCGTGAGTCGCTGCAGTGCCGGGTAACAAGCTGGCCGTCCATGACCACGTGCGTGCCCGGCGTGCAGAGATTGCCGGTGCTGCGCTTGTCGCGACCATTGCCGCCGAGCAATTGGACTTCGATCGACACGGGGAAGTCCTGGTCCTTGCGCATGCTCTCGGGCGATTGGCCGTGGATCATGACACCGCTGTTGCGAAACGCCCAGCCGGGCCCGTCCGGACACTGGTCGCCCACGAACCGATACTCGACGCGTAAGACATAGTGTGAAAACGTGCCCCGGTAGAAGAGGTGCCCGAACCGACCGCCGAACCGGTCGTACTGGTCGTACGATACTCGCAGCACGCCATTCTCGACGCGAAACGTGTTGCCGAAGTTCTCGCCGAGTTCGTAGCCTTTGATCTTGGGTGTCCATCCCTCCAGATCTCGGCCGTTGAAGAGGCTGGTCCAGCCCTCCGCATCCGGGTGTTCCCGCACCAGAATCGCCTGGACGATGGCCTCGGCCAGCGCACGCATCCCTTTGTCACCCGGATGCCCCGCGACTCCGGCGTGCGAGAACTCCCGCTCCGCGCCGGCAGCGTTCGTCGGATCCTGGCCGAGCACGCCCGCGTCGACCACGATTCCTCCCACCTCCTGACACACTTGGCGCAGGATTTCGTCCTTCGCCGAATCCGCCCAGAAACACGTCCGGACGACGACCAGCGGATGGCGGCGTGCCAGCACTCCCTGCAAGATCCGCCGCACGCCGATCCGGAATTGCGACCGGGCCTGTTCGGACTCCAGCGGCGGGACATTCTCGCCGATGGCCAGCACCACCAGGTCAGGGTCGAATGCCAGCAGTTCCTTCAGCTCGCGATCCACATCGTAGCGGGCGTAATTCCGTTCAAACTCAGCAACATTGGCGATCTTGATCTCCGGCCTCGATCCGGTGTGCGTCTCCAGCGCATCGGTTACCAGGTGCACGTAGTCCTTTTCCGGCGCGCTGGCAGCCATGCCCCAGCTCCCGGACCAGCCCACCTGCTCGTTCGGGCCGTGCCACGTGATGCTGTTGCCCAGAAACAGGATCTTGCGGATGGCGCTGACGGCAACTTCTTGTCCCGCCGTCACCGGGAACATGGAGATGCGGAATTTCGAACAGCCGTACGGAACCAGCGTGATCCGTTCAGACGCCCCGTGTGTCGTCACCGGGAATTCGGGAAGTCGCGGTGCAGCGGGATCCGGCTGCCAGTCGATGGCCGCGGCGTTCGCCTGCAATGTGATGGGGGCGTCCAGCGGCCAGTCCCAGCGTGGGGGCATGGCTTGCCGCTGGACCGTGACGTCAGGGCGCTGCACGTCGAGTGCGAACTTCCAGCGAGCCGCCGGGTCCGGCGTGTTGGCGTCGAGCGTGTCGGGAATGGCCAGCGCGAAGAGCAGCGGCCCGAAGGAGACACTGGCGTAGGGAGAACCCAGCGTGCTGTTGTCCGCTCGCAGGGTAACCATCGTAGGTTTGTGTTCGCCACTGTAGGGTCCCGACTCCGCCGCATCGCGTCCGACGGTCACAACAGCTGACATGGGTAAATGCAGGCGAACCATGTCACCCGGCTTCCAGCGCCGGTCAATGCGTGCGAAACCTCCGGCGCTGCGCGGAGCGTCGATCGTGGCCCCGTTCACACTCAACTCAGGGCGTTCGCACCAGCCTGGGATGCGGAAGTCGAGGGCAAAGGCCGCCTCCCGGCTCGGTGACACGGTGATGTCAATCGTCTCGCCAAACGGATAGTCCGTCTGGCAGACAAGCTGGATCGGCACACGGTCGGCCACCAGGGCCTGCACGCGACACGGTCCGTAGCACGTGGCTGCCAGGCCGTTGTCGTACGTGGCCATCCACATGTGGCTGACGTAGCAGGGCACGATCCGGTTGAGTGCCGCGGTGCAGCACAGTGGCGCGTGCTTCGGCTGATAGTTGCCGCCGCCGGCGCGGGGCCCGTGCGGAAAATCGGGCGAACCGGGCGCAAACCGGTTCGGACTCTGGAAGTACACATGCGTCTTGAAATCCCTGGCGACCGTGGCTGCGCCGGCGTTGAAGAAAGCTCGCTCCGCGCGGTCACCGAGGCGGCCTTCGCCGGATACCGCGAGCAGGGCGGTCTGACTCCACACGTAGCCGGCCACGTCACAGGTTTCACTCCCGCGAAAGGCTCCCGTCGGACCGTACCATTCGTCAGAGACGGGTACACCGTGCGGCTGCATGGCAATGCGTGCCAGCCAATCATGCCAGCCGACAGCGGCACGCAGATACTCGTCGCGACCTGTCCACAGATATCCCACCGCCCACGGCGTCGTGCACTCGATGAACTCCACGACGTGCTGGTTCTCCACCGCTGCGCCCGGTGTCAGATCGGGTGCCGAACGATAACGCTCCAGATGGGGCAGCAGCGCCGATCGAGACGGATCGAACATCGCGTCCAAGGCCGCCGCGATCGTGGCGTTGCCGGTCCAGGTGTAGGTGTCAAACGCCGGCCAGACATTGGACAAGCTGCCGGGGATCGACCGCAGACAGTCGGAATCGCTGCCGTAGGCCGTTTCGAGCGCTTGCAGGATGCGTCGGTCGCTGGACGCCGCGTAGTGGCCCGTCAGTGCGCGTCCGAGCAGTCCGCACGCCCACAGCGGCCAGCCATCCACAGCCACCGCCTGACAATCCTCGGCGCGATGTCGGTTAAGCCACCAGAGAAACAGGATGCCATCGGGGTTCATGTGTTCCGCGACGACGTGCAAGCGCCGCGTCGCCTGCCGGATCAGCGCGTCGTCGTGCAAGGCAAACCCGAGTCGCGCGAGCCCGTCAAACCAATACCCCCCTCCTTCGTACGGCCAGGCGCCCTGGTACCAGCGCAGCCGGTCGCCAGTCATCTGGTGATCGGCGGCCCAGGCGCGCTGGAACTCCACGTCGTAGTCGTCCATGTGACCGGTGAAGCCGTCCTTAGCAGCCAGGCACCAATCCCGCAGCCAGCCCGCCGGTTCGACGGCACCCGGGGGCAACGGGATGAATGCCGGGCGCGTCGCCGGTTCGAACGGCCGCGCGTGGTTGACGCCGGATAGGCTCCCTTCTTCGCCTGCGGCGGAAGACCGCGGAATCATGGACAGTGCAGTGATCGCCGCCAAAACGACTCCTGACAGACGAATGCGTCGCATCATGTTTCTCCTCTGCCGGCCTGGTCGCCGGGTTACTTGGCGCGGAACGCACCAGCCGCGTGCTCGCGCATCGCCTGCTGCAGCGCCGCCTTGTGCGGCAAGTTGTCAATGTAGTCGGCTTCCCAGAACAGGATGTGATCAGCCCCAAGTGAGCGGGCCAAGTCCAATCCGGACAGCAAATCGTCGACCGATCCAGGGACCCAGGCATACATCCAGATGGCCACCTTGTTGCCGGTCAGCGTTCGAAGGTGATCGTAGGCCAGCGCCGGGGTGCCGCCACTGCCGGCGGCGTAATAGCCCGCCGGCACCGCCGCATCGATCAACCCTTCGGTGGCCCAGGTTTCTACATCCAACAGCAGGCCGCGCAAGTTGTCCGCGTACTTGGGATTGTCGCCGCGGTAACTCCACGGATGCTGCACCAGCACCGCCACCGGCAGGCGCGGATGACGGGTCTTGCTGAGCTGCCTCACGCTGCGCATGAACTCCGTATGCGGCTCAGCGCGATGGCGTACCCAGCGCAGGTCGTCATTGGGGATGGTTAACGGGTCTTCCCCGTGCTGCAACCGGAACCCCTCCACCAGGATGTCTTCATACCCGTAGTCCGCCACTCCCTGCGCGTCGACCTGCGGGTCGCGCACGTCTCCGGTGCGGATCCAGTCGATGAAGAGTCCGTCAACAGGATACCTGTCCAGGATCTCACGGACGATGGCCAGCTTGTATTCGCGTACGGCAGGAAACGCGAAACTGAGCTGGCTCCGATAGACACTGCCATCGCGCCGTTTCCAGCGATGCTCCGGATGCGCCAGCGTATATCGACTGGGCCAGCCCCAGGCATGGTCATCCTCGTTGATGGTCAGCCACGCGTGGATCTCCAGGCCGATCGCGTGTCCATAGCGCACAGCTTCACCCAGGGAATCTACTGTGCCGTAGTGGAAGCGTTCTCGCATCTTCTGCAGGATCGCCTCGTTGTGATGCGCCCCCACCTTTCCTTCCTCATCTGGCCGTGGGTCGAAGTAGTTGTCGCCCAGGGGAGGACCCATCGGGTCCATCAGCTGGCTGGGGTAGAGCGATCGGCCCGCGTCCAGACACCGCCAGTAGATGGTGGACCAACCAGCAGCCTTGCACATGTCGAGCATATGCCGCACGCCGGAAAGACCGTCGTCCAATCCAGGCACATTGTCCTTCAGGACCCAATCCGAGTGGGTGAGTGGTGCACTCAACACCAACTTGCCACCGCTGTGGCCTGCGGGCGGCGCAGATTCCTGCGCCGGGCAACACGAGCTGATGGCGACGGCCGTGACCGCAGTGATCAGGGGCACTCGTGTGCACATCGGCGTAGCGCCCTCTCGGTGATTACGGACCTGCATGGCGGCACCGGGCCACAGCGGGAGCTTCCAACGACGCACGTTTCACAGAGTGGCACAACCGGAGACGAATCAACCGCGCGTGCATCCTACCCCTACCCGAGGCAACGCGGCAATCAGGGAGAACGCAGACCTGCTACAATGACGGCCGGACACACCCCGCCGCAACGCCGCCGATACCCCGGGGCGCGGTGGGTAACACCACTTCGGGCCGGGAGGAGCACCATGTGTCATGGAAGTTTCGTGCTGGCCACGCTCCTATTGCCCCTCATGGCAACATCGGTCGGCGGGCGGGAAGCCGGTGCAGCGCCGGCCGGCCTGGTGATCCGCTCGCCGGCAAAGGGGGAGACGACGCGAGACTTCCTGACGGCCGTGCTGCGCTGGCAGTATCCGCTCAGCCACGACTTGATCCCCTGGTGGACCGTCTGCCTCGAAGTCAGTCGCGAGGCCGATCTGGCACGACCGTTCATCAAGTGCGATTTGCGCGATGATCAGACGGAATACCGGTTCGTGGCGCTGCCTGACACGACCTATCACTGGCGCATCACCCCGATCGACAACTCGGGCGGCAGTCGCGTCGAGCGGACTGAGGCCGCGGCGACGAGCTGGTTCACGACCGGCAAGCCGTTAAATCGAGTCGGTGCGGCCGATGCGGAGCGTTATCGGAATCCGCGCCGCGGAGCCCACTGGATACACATGCCGGCGGTCCCGCGCGCGGAAGACGAACCGCTGTCGCCCTGGTATAAAGTGAAGGCGTATCGCCAGACTCCTCCACCCGCGTTCGCGCACATTCGGGAGCGGCTTCCCGCGCCCGTGTGGGACGACCATCCAGAGGCTCTTGAGGTCTACGGGTACTGCTGGGACACGCTGCTGCGTGTCTGGACGTATGCCCCGCTGACGGACGAGCACCAGGCGGTCTCCAACTTGATCGGCTATCCCGCCTGGGGGCCGTGGGGCTCCACGATGATCTTCGACACCTGTTTCATCCTGCACTTCGCACGGTACGGGCACCAGGCCTATCCCTTTATCACGGGCCTGGATAACGTGTATGCCCGCCAGCACGAAAACGGTTACATCTGTCGCGAGAGCGACAAGGACAATCGCGAAGTATCGTCCGGCTATCCGGTCAATCCGCCGTTGTTGTCCTGGGCCGAATGGGAGCAGTATCAGATCACGGCTGACAAGCAGCGGCTCGAGGCCGTTTTCCTGCCGCTGGTCAAACACTATGAATGGTGGATGACCTACCAGCGACGCGAGAACGGACTGTATTGGACGCACGGGCTGCAGGAGGCCGACGATTCACCACGCAACGCGCTGATGCACGCGGCGGTATCGGCCACCAGCTATCAAGGGCTGGCATCGCAGTGCCTCGCCCGGATTGCCGCGGAGCTGGGTCGCGAGGACATGCGGAATTTCTTTCAGACGCAGAACGAGGAATTGCGGCAACTGGTCAACCAGCACTTCTGGGATGAGGTACATCGGATCTACAACGACCTGGATCAGCAAGGTCGTCCCATTACGGAGCTGCAGCCCGGCGCGCTCTGCAAACACGTGCACATGTTCTGGCCTTTGATGGCCGGCTTCGCCACTCCCGAGCGTGCGGACGCGATGGTGGCTGAACTGAGGAACCCAGCTTCCTTCAACCGTCTGACCGGTGTGCCGAGTCTGTCGGCCGACAGTGCCGGATACAACACGGAAAACGGGCAGTATTGGCGCGGCGCCGTGTGGCCCCCCACGCAGTGCATGGTGCAGGAAGGGCTCAAGCAGACGGGCCATCGGGAGGAGTTGCAGGAACTCGCCGCGAGATACCACCGGGCCTGCGTGGCGGATTACCAGCAGCAGCGGACGCTGCGCGAGAACATGGCCCCGGACCGGGTGCTCGGCTGCGGCCAGCCGGATTTCGTCGGCTGGTCGGGCATCGGGCCGGTGGCCAACTTGATCGAATACGTGCTGGGATTCGAGATCGATGCACCGCACCGGACCATCAGCTGGACCGTGCGGCAGCCGGAACGTCATGGTCTGACCAATCTGCACTTCTGCGGATTCCAGGTCGATCTGGTGGCAGAGCCTGCCGCGGCAGACAAGCCCCGCAGGATCACTGTGGCGAGCGGCGGAGAATTCACGCTGCGCGTCCGCCACGGCCCGCAACTGACTGAACAACAGATCGGCGCGGAGAAACGCACGATCGTCATCGAGTAGGCAAGCGGCTTGGCCCGTGCGTTGGCCGTCCGGTCACCCGCGAGCGTCAACCGCGAAATGAACAGGCCTGATTCCGGGCACGTCATCCAGGGTCGGCCGGCATCACACCCTTCCATGGAGTCCTTCCGCCGCGTGCGCAGGCTCCCTGTCCCTCACCGGCTCCCGGCTGGCACCAGCTGGTAATGCTGCACACGATCGTAGAGGTCGCCCAGGATGGCGGCACGGTCGAAGTTCTCCCAGACGACGATCGAGCGCGGGTTATCCGGACGATCCACCCAGCGCCCCTGGTCGAGGATGGGTGCGGGCAACCGGACGGCGGTGGCCCACGCCGGGTTCTTGACAATGGCGACTGCTGCCATGTCAAACAGCGCCCGCGACGGCGGATCTCCGTGCAATTCAATGTGCTGGAACAGACTGACCGAATAGTCGCCGAAACAGGTGAACTCGCCGCCGTGCCGCCCCGCCACGGCCGGCTGCACCCGCGGCCCGCTGCCGGGCATGCGCCGTTGGATGTCGGCAAGCGACGCGCGGACGGCGTCCGTCCCGGACGGCTTCCCGTAGCGAACGAGGGCGATTTCAAACTGCACGCCCGTCTCCAGAATGTAATTCAGCGCCGGCTCGTCGTTCACCTGATTGTACTCTCCCGGTTCCGGGTAGTTTGAACCGAGCCACACGATGCGGACCCGGGGAATGATGGCAGGCTCTTTGCGCAGGGCGAGCGCAATGTTGGTGAGTTTGCCGATCGGGAGCAGGACCAGCGGGCGCCGATCAGCCGCCCGGGCGCGCTCGATAATGAACTGGACCGCGGGCGCGCCATCGAAGTCGGGGCGGTCTAACGAGGCAGAGATCTCCTGGAACGATTGGTCGGCGCCGCGCAGCACCGGCACACGTCCCTCCACGCCACACAGCCGGACCACGCGCCGGGCTTCGGCAAGATGCTGGGTCACGTCGCCGCCACTCTGCGTCCGATTGACTGTGATGCCTTCCACGTCGAACACGTCGCCGTTGAACAGCAGGTAGGCGATGGCATGCTGATCGTCGAGTTCATTGTTGGCGTCGGTATCCAGAATCACACGGATCTTGCCGGTTTCCGCCGCCACGGGGAGCGCCAGTGTGGTCAGGATTGGCAACGCGGCGGCCACTACCCAGCGATTCACAAGGGGTCGACACATAAGAGGCTCCTTTCCTGCTGCCAATTTACAGGGCAGGTGGCCGAGGCGACAATAACCGTACGCTGCAGCCGGGCATGCCGTGCCGGGTCCGATTCGCGCAACTGGGGCCCCCGAGCTGCCCGTGCCGACGGGTTTTCACTCCGGGAACGGAAACGATGAACATACGCCTGTGCATCGCCGTGGTCTGGGCCGGCATGACTCTCACAGCCAGTGCATCGGAGGAAGCGCGGGCTCCAACCCGGCCGAACTTCCTGGTCATTCTGGCGGACGATCTGGGTTATTCCGATCTGGGCTGCTACGGGGGCGAGATCGCGACGCCTCAGCTCGACGCGCTGGCGGCCGGCGGCCTGCGTTTCTCGCAGTTCTACAACACCGCGCGCTGCTGGCCCTCGCGGGCGGTCATCCTGACCGGCTACTACGCGCAACAGGTCGGCCGGGACGTGCACTACAACGCGCCGGGGCGCGGAGGCCTGGGAAGACGACCCGCCTGGGCACGCCTGGCACCGGTGCTGCTCCGCACACTCGGCTATCGCTGTTATCACTCGGGCAAGTGGCATATCGATGGAAAACCCCTGGAGAACGGGTTCGACCACGCCTACACCCTGGACGATCAAGATCGCTTCTTCGCGCCGCGGCAGCACGCGCGCGACGACCAACCACTCCCGGCCGTCGAGGCGGGCGAACGCTACTACGCGACAACCTACATCGCGGACCACGCCATCGCGTGTTTGCAGGAACATGCCCGCGACCACGCCGACCAGCCGTTCTTTCATTACCTCGCGTTCACGTCGCCGCATTTTCCGCTGCACGCGATCCCAGAGGACATTGAACGATACCGGCATCGCTACGAGGCCGGCTGGGACGTCTTGCAGGCCGAGCGTGCCGCGCGGTTGAAAGAACTGGGAATCACGCATCACGGGCCACCACCCATCGAACGTGATCTCGGGCCGCCCTACGATTTCCCTCAGAACCGCGACCGACTCGGTCCGGGCGAGGTCTTGCGCCCGCTGCCGTGGGACGACCTGACGCCCGAACAGCGCACCTTCCAAGCGACGAAGATGGCCATCCACGCCGCCATGGTCGACCGGATGGATCGGAATATCGGGCGCGTGCTGGACCAACTCAAAGCCATGGGGGCCTTCGACAACACGTTGATCCTGTTCGCCTCGGACAATGGTGCGAGTGCCGAGATCATGGTGCGCGGCGATGGCCACGACCCCCAGGCACCGCCGGGTTCCGGCGCGACGTTCCTGTGTTTGGGCCCGGGATTCTCCAGCGCCGCCAACAGTCCGCTGCGCCGGCACAAGACCTGGGTGCACGAAGGCGGGATCAGCACGCCGCTGATCATGCACTGGCCCGCCGGGATTACCGATCGCGGTGCGGTGCGCCACTCGCCCGGCCATTTCATCGACGTCACGCCGACATTGATCGAACTGGCCGGTGGACAGATGCAGACGACACGGTCGGGCGACGCGGCTCCACCCGTCCCCGGCAAGAGCCTCGTTCCGCTCCTTACGCAGGATGGGCCGGCGCGTCACAGCGAACTGTGGTGGTGCCATGACGACCACCGCGCGATCCGCGTCGGCGATTGGAAGCTAGTTGCCGCCAAGGGCGATCCGTGGGAGCTGTACGACTTGAGCACCGACCGCGGCGAGACGCACAACCTCGCAGCGGAGCACCCCGATCGCGTCCGCGAGCTGGAATCGCTGTGGCTGCAGCGTGCCGACGAGTTCCGGCGCTGCAGCCCGTGAACGACAGCCACGACCCCCTCGCCAATGGGGCAAGGCAGACTCGCACCCGGTGTGCACCGTTCGTGCAGGCGCTCGTTCCTGCATTGGGTCATCGGGCCGGCTGGGCTACAATGTCGCGATTCGGTCCGATGGAAACCCGATCGCTGGGTGGCGTGGCGGCAGCGGTGGAGCGAACATGGTGGAGCGCAGGATTCTGGTCACGGCAGCGCTGCCGTATGCGAACGGCCCGATTCATATCGGGCATCTGGTGGAGTACATCGAGACCGACATCTGGGTGCGGTTTCAGAAGTTGCGCGGGCACCGGTGCATCTTCATCTGTGCCGACGACACGCACGGTACGGCCATCATGATGCGCGCCCGGCAGGAGGGGCGCAGCGAAGAACTGGTCATCGCCCAGATGCAGCAGGCGCACCTGCAGGATTTCCATGCGTTCGACATTGAGTTCGACAACTACGGGAGCACGAACAGTGTCGAGAACCGGCGGTTGTGCGGGGAGTTCTGGCAGGCGCTGCGGCGCGTCGGGCTGATCACCGAACGGGATGTCGCGCAGCTCTACGACCCGCAGGCCGGCACGTTCCTGGCCGATCGCTTCGTCAAGGGCACGTGTCCCAAGTGCCGGGCTGCGGGCCAGTACGGGGATAACTGCGACAAGTGCGGAGCCACGTATCGTGCCACCGACCTGATTGAGCCGGTGAGTGTGCTGTCGGGCGCGACACCCGAGCTGCGTTCCGAGCGGCACTTGTTCGTTAAGCTCGACGAACTCCATGAGTTCCTCGCCGACTGGACGCAGTCGGGAGATCATCTGCAGCCGGAAGTGGCCAACTACCTCCAGGGCCATTTTCTCAATGAACCGCTCAAGGACTGGGATGTGTCCCGGCCGGCGCCCTATTTCGGCTTCGAGATTCCGGACAGTCCCGGCAACTACTGGTACGTGTGGTTCGACGCGCCGATCGGCTACATGGCGTCCACGCAGCAGTGGTGCGATCGGCACGGCGAACGTTTCGACGACTGGTGGCGCGACGCGAACGTCGAGATCCACCACTTCATCGGCAAGGACATCACGTACTTTCACACGCTGTTCTGGCCGGGGATGCTCAAGTCGGCCGGCTTTTCGCTTCCCACGAAGGTCCACATTCACGGCTTTCTGACGGTGGGCGGCGAGAAGATGTCCAAGTCGAAGGGGACGTTTGTCACCGCCGAGACCTATCTGCGTCACCTGGATCCGACCTACCTGCGATACTACTACGCCGCCAAGCTGGGACCGCGGCTGGATGACATCGATTTGAATCTGGACGAATTCGTGGCCAAGGCCAACGCCGACCTGGTCGGCAAGGTCGTCAATCTGGCCAGCCGCGCAGCGCGGTTCGCGGAGACGAGCGGCCTGTCGCCGACCTATCCGGACGACGGCGGCTTGTTTGCACGCGCCGCAGCGGCAGGGGACGACATTGCACAGGCGTATGAAGAGGGTGATTTCAGCCGCGCCATGCGACTGATCATGGAACTGGCCGACCGTGCGAACCCCTATGTGGAAGCGGCGGAACCGTGGAATCTAGCCAAGGATCCGCGCCGCGCCCAGGATCTGCAGGACGTGTGCACGGTGGCGCTGAACCTGTTCCGCCAGCTGGCCATCTACCTGGCGCCGGTGCTGCCGCGGCTGGCGCGTCAGACGGGTGAGCTGCTGCAGCGGCCGATTACCCGCTGGGACGAATCCCAGACACCGTTGCTGGGGAACCCGGTGTCTCGCTTCCAGCACATGCTCAAACGTGTGGACAGAAAGGACGTAGATCGGATGATTGAAGACAGCAAACAGACACCCGCGGAGGAGTCCGCGCCGACACCCGCGCCGAGTCAGCCTCTGCTGGACGAACCGCTGGCCCCCGCCTGTACCATCGACGAATTCGCGCGCGTGGACCTGCGCATTGCCCGCGTGCTGGCCGCCGAGGATGTGCCGGAGGCGAGCAAGCTGCTCAAGATCACCGTGAGCCTTGGGGGGACCGAACAGCGCACGGTGTTCGCCGGCATCAAACAGGCCTATCGCCCCGAACAACTGGTGGGGCGTCTGGTGGTCCTGGCCGCGAATCTCGCGCCGCGGAAGATGAAGTTCGGCACGAGCGAAGGAATGATCCTGGCCTCCGGGCCCGGTGGGTCGCACGTGTTTCTGCTGACCGTCGATGACGGTGCGGAACCCGGGCAACGTGTCCACTGAGCGCCACTCGCCCTGAAGCCGGCGATCTTGATCTGCCACGCCGAGCAGATAACAATGCCCGTGTCAAGTCCTCCCATGCTTCCAGGACGCGCACACCATGGCGTTTGAACACATTCGCAAGCTGCAGCAAGAGTACGTGGACAAGTACGTCGTCGTGGACGAGCATCGCCCCGAGCTGCGCCGGTTCCACGGGCTCACCGGCGTGGTCAAGACGATCAACATGAACGGCAACGCGCTCGTGCAGTTCGATGGCTACAACAACATCGGCTGGTATGACATCGATGTCGATTACCTGCGCGTCGTGGATCCTCCGGCGCCCAAGGAAAATCCGCCGGCGCCCCGCATCAAGGAAGCCAAACCGAAAGATCCCGCCCCGTAGGACCGGCGTCCCCGCCCGTCATCGCGTCGGCGGAGAGCTCCCAGCAGGCCATTTCCTCGCCGTTGCGGGCATACAGCCGATTCCGCACCACAACGGGGTGGTTCCAGGTTTTGCCTGTGAAGGCGGGGAACCGTCCGCGTTCCATCAATCGGTCGGGCACGGCATCGAGCACCACCACTTCACCCTGCTCGGTTGTCACCAACAACTGGCTCAGGCCCGTCAGAGCAATGGCCTGACCAAACCCGTAGCGACCCCCTTTCCATGTGCGCCGGCCAGTCGCCGCATCCACACAGACGAAGATCGATTTGTCGAACCCGAACAGGATGTCGCCGACGCACACGAAATCGTTGAACGATGGTTTCAGATCGCGACTGGTCCACACCTCGCGGACAACCCAGCGGTCCTCCGCGCTGCGTGTGACCTCGATCCGTGCAATCCCAACCCCGTCGCCCAGCGGCACGATGAACGTGCCCGATCCGATCTGTTGCGGCTGAACGATCGGCGCATTTCCCGCATCACCCAGCTGGTAACGCCACAACTCGTGTCCGTCCTCGGGGTCCAGCCCGCGCACGCTGGTGGCATCGACGCAGACGACCGTCGGCTGGTTATCGACCGTCGCGACCAGGGCTGAGCTGAAGTTCATGCCGCGTCCTGGTGCGGTCCAGACCCGCGATCCGGTCTTCGCGTCAAACGCCAGCCATCCCTGTGGGTCATCGCCGCCGGCGTACACGACGACGAGTCCGCCGGCCACCGCCGGCGAGCTTGCGAATCCCCACACGGGCAGTGGAGCGTTGACTTCCGCCATCAAGTCATGACGCCACAAGGGTGCACCGCTCGCCGCATCCAGGGCGACCAGGATCGCCTTGGCACCGTAGGCGAAGATCCGCCCGTCGTCATAGGTAGGCGTGGCGCGCGGACCAGCCCCCGAGGTCACTTCCTCGAAGCGACTTGCTTCAGCATGTTGCCAGAGCGGCGTGCCCGTCGCCGCGTCGTAACACGATACGACTTCGTCGGCACCGCGCTGCTCCTGGGTGAAGATCCGATCGGCAACCACGCACAGCGAGGACCAAGCCGGACCAACCGGCCGCCGCCAGATTTCGCGGGGCGGGGCGGTGGTCCAGTCCAGCGGCGTGGTCGGACCTTCGGTTCGCGAGTCGCGCCGAGGGCCTCGAAAACCCGGCCACTCGACCGTCGCGGGAGACCACGCCGTTGGGACAGCCGCCTCGCCGGACGAGTCGCCCGACGGCAGCGCCGCCAACAGCCGTTGTTCCGCCGTGGGCGTCCAGCGCCAGGCGAATTCGGGAAGGTAGCGTCCGTCGATCCCTTCGAGGCGCAGCAGAGACAGCAGCCCCCAGCCGGCGGCCGTCAGGGCCACGACGCACACCAGGCGCCGCGCGGACGATCCGGCTCCCGCCAACGCCATGCCGATCGTCGTCAGCACCATGGTCATCGGCACGCCATACATCCAGAAGGCAATGCCCGTCCGCGGCGCTGCCAGTTGCGCGGCGGCGACGCCCAGGCCGGCGGCAAGCATCCACGTCGCTGCACCTTCCCACCAGCGCAGGCGCGCCGCGAATAACAGCCAGAGCGAAAACAGGACTCCGCAGACCAACGGGCCCGCCATCAAGCTGACAAATCGCGTGAAACCGGGGATCGCCGGCGTGACGCACACCGCCAGCGCTCCGGCCTGGACACACAAGACCACGACCGCCGGCCAGAGTCGCAGTCGGCGCGCGGCCTCCGGCTCGGACGCGGCAGCAGATGTTCTGTCTGACATAACTACTCCCTCAGAACAGCTGGAATTCCCAGATCGTGGGCCCTTCCGTGGCTTCCAGGATATTGAGTCGCACGCGTGATGTTGTGACGGGTGGGAACGTGGCGCGAAATTCGCGGCCGACGGCAGCACCAGCGAAGATCGCCTGCCAGGCGTCATCACGCCAGGCCGCCAATTCGAACTTCCGGATCCGGCCTTCGAAGGCTTCGTCAATCCGCACCTGCCGAATTGTCGTCGGCTCACCCAAGTCCACTTCCAGCCACGCGCTGGCAGTCCCGGCGTCCGTCGCCCACCGGCTGTCCGGGTCGTCGTCCAGGGCCGCGCCCGGCCCGTACGTCTCAGCCATTCCCTGGAAGACGTTGGACGCTGTCGCCGGTTTCTGAAAGCACTTGGACTGACTCCATTCGACGACCATACTCTCGATGGTCGGCGTGTCGCAGTCCATCGTCAGACGCACCACCGTGGCCGGCTGCTGGCGGGCGGCGGGCGCAACATCGACCAACCATTCTTTGCCAGCACAGGTGAACTGCAACAGGCCGCCGGTGAGCAAGTCACTCCGGAGCACTTCGCCTGGGAGCGCGGGGAGACGCAGGGGACCGCTTTCCGGCCAGTTCATGATGAACAAGTAGACCTGGCGATCTTTGCACGTGGCCGCACCCCAGCGACCCGGCTTGAAGGGACCGCCGCGCGTGCCGTAGACGCCTTCGCCAAAGCGATCCAACCACGCCCCCATCTCCTGCAGGCGCGTGACTTGTTCGGGTTCGATGGTCCCGTCCGAGCGGGGTCCGACGTTCAACAGCAGGTTGCCGTCGCCGCCGACGACGCGCAGGAGCGTCTGCAGGCACTCGTCGCGCGATTTCGTCACGTCGCCAGGCTTCCAGGCCCATTGCTGAGCGATGGTCATGCAGGTTTCCCACGGCCGCGTGCGATTGAAGCCGCCGAT
>JALOQX010000092.1 GCA_025459265.1 Pirellulaceae bacterium
CTGTTCAATCGACGTCTTGCCGCGCGAGGTCACGAACAGAATGCGGCGCACGCCCGACAGGGCCAGCTCCTCGACCACGTACTGGACCACCGGCTTGCGGCCGACGGAGAGCATTTCCTTCGGCTGGCTCTTCGTGGCCGGCAACAACCGCGTGCCGTGGCCGGCCACGGGCACGATGGCGATGTCAATCGTCATGGGACTCCATCACTTGCGGGACCAGGTGGGGGCGGCGCCGCGCCGACTCACTCGCGTCGGTTCCCGGCACCGCCCTGCTTCGCTTCGATCGTCGCCTGCAGCTGCAGGTACTGCGGCTCCTCCGGGCGGAGGCGCAGCAGCTGCCGCACCATCTCGGCCGCCTCCGCATAGCGTTCGTACCGGTCGTAAAACAACGCCAGCGCCAAGAGGAACTGGTCGTTGTCCGGCTCGCGTCGGTGCGCGGCCTGCAGGGCCGACTCAGCCTCCGCCGCCTGCCCGTGCAGGTAGAGGGACAAACCGTAACGATATTGCAGCGAGGCACTCTCGGGAAGCAGCCGGACGTCGCGGGCCAGCAGGTCCAGCTCTTCGCGGCGGAGCCGCGCCGCTTCGTCGGCCAGCGCCTGCGCCCGAGGACCGGGCGGACCGTCCCCGCTCCGCGCCAGCTCGCGCTCGAAGGCCCGGTCGAGCCAGGCGGCCAGGTTCGACCGCGGTCCGGTGATGCGCGGCTCGATGCGCAGCGCCGTGCGATACGCCGCTTCCGCGTCCGCTTCCCGCCCGAGCGTTTCGTACAACACAGCCAGTTCCAGGTGCGCGCCTCCCCGGTCACTCGATTCCATCACCCCCAGGATGTACTCGTCAATCGCCCGCTCCAGCTGGTCGCGTTGGCTGCCGGTGAGCAGACCCGCGGCGATCGGGCGGGGAAGCCGCGCCAGCACACGTCCGGTCTCAGCCCGCACCACGCGCCGCGGGTCGGCCAGGAGCGGCACGAGCTGGCGCAACAGCGGCGCCACCGCCGCCTCCAGCCCCTCCCGACTCAACGGCCGTCCCGCCGCGTCGGCGGCCGGCAGCAGCGGATCGTACAGCCGGCGCACGGCCGCCACGCGCACCTGGGGGTCGGGGTCCTGCAACGCCGCCAGCTCCGGCTGCAGGCTGTCCACCGCCCGCAGTTCGCCGCGCTGATGCACCGCAGTCGCCCGCACAATCCCCGGCAGCTTCCGGTCTGCGGCCAGCGTCGCCAGCAACGCGTCGGCGTCGGGCGTGCGCTGCCGGCCAGCTGCCAGCGCCGGGGCAAAGCTCTCACCCCAACTCTCCTTGCCGTACCACTGCTGCATCGACGTGAGCATCCAGCGGTCCAGCCGCTCGAGTTCCACCCGCACTTCCTCGTCCCCCCGGCGTGCGGCGTCCAGCCAGTCGCGATACTGACGCAGCGACGCCCGCCGCTCGGCGCTGAGCTGCGTGTCGCTCAGGTGACACCGCGTACACGCGTTGGGCGTGCCCAACGCCACGCTCAGATCCGGACGCGGCACGCGAATGCTGTGGTCACGCCGCGGATCCACCTCCATGTACGTCGTCTCCGGCATGTGGCATTCCACGCAGGAGGCCCCGGTCGAATCGGACTGGTGGAAATGATGCGCCGGCGTATCGTACTTGGCCGCCGGATGCTGGTGGCACGACGTGCAGAGCCGGTTGCCGTCGTGTTTCGGGCGGGCCGCGTGCGGATCGTGACAGTCCGTGCAGCGGATCCCTTGCGCGTGCATTTTGCTCTGCAGGAATGAGCCGAATTCGTAGTCCTCGTCCAGGATCTGGCCGTCGGCATAGTACGTCGCCGCCTCCAACAACTCATTGCTGAAGTAGTCATAGTAGTTGTCGCCCGGCCGGAAGTCCGGCGCATGGACGCGCCGCCGAGAGTGACAGGGAGCACAGGTGTGGAGCTCGACACGTGTGTCCGTGGATTTCAGGTTGGGCAGTCCGTACCCGCGCTTTCGATCCCAGAACCACCATTTGCTGCGCGCCAGTTCCACGTGCACACTGGCCGGCCCGTGGCAGGCCTCACAACTCACGTCGATCTCCGAGAACGTCGTGCGGTAGGTCGCGCTCTGGACGTCGAAGTTCTTCTGCAGATTCGTCGAATGGCAGTACGCACACATGTTGTTCCACCGCTGCGCAATGCCTGTCCAGTGCAGATCGTCGTCCGGACTGAGCTTCTCCGGCACGTCCGGGGGCGGCACGTCGATCCACCGCCGCGCCTCCGTATCCCACGAGATGCGGAGCACCTGCAATCGAGCCAGCTCGCCGGACGGCATGTCCACCGGCCGATCGAACTCAACCATGTACTGCTGCAGGGGACGCACGCCGAGCGTGTACTTGATCTCATAGTCGTGCAGCTGTCCGTCCGGCCCTTCGGTGCGGATCATGAACTTCGCACCATCCCGATACAGCCGGGACGTGATCCCGTGGTGCGTGAACTCGACGTCGTTGAAGTCGCCGAGCACCGACTCGTCCGTGGCCACCTCCATCGCCCGGTCGTGATTCGAGCCGGTCCAGGCCTCGACTTCCGCCGTGTGACACTCCACGCAGCTGGCCCGCCCCACGTAGGTCGCCCGCACGGAGTCGGGCATGCAGCGCCACCAGTCGAACAGCACCCAGCCGCACAGCGGGATCAGGAGCAGGCCGAAGGCCGCCGCCACGTGCCGCAGGGTCCGACGCCCACCCTGGGGCGCGCGCGCCTCGCTTGTCTGCGTCTGCCGACCCACCTGGTGCACCATAGGTTCGCTCGTCAATCACCTCATCCGGCCGCCGGGTCAGCCGTCAACACGCACTGCCGCGCTCAGACGGGAAATCCACTTGTCGCTCGGAGATCCTGGTTCGCGAGCGCATTGTCGACGCTTGGTTTGCGGGTTGCGTGGCTGGCGTCGAGCGCCGCGGCTCGGCAGGAGCGGCTCGGCAGGAGCCTCGCCCTCCCGACCCCGCCGCGCCCTCCGCTCGCCTCGCCCTCCCGTTCGCCGCGGCTCGGCAGGAGCCTCGCCCTCCCGACCCCACCTCGCCCTCCGCCCTCCGCCCTCTGTCCTCTGTCCTCTGCCCTCCGCCCTCCGCCCTCCGCCCTCCGCCCGCGCGGTTCGATTATCCGCGGGACGGGCGTGCTCGGCAACTGTGCCGGCGCCGCAAAGCGGCGCCGGTCGGGCCTTGTGGTCGCTCGATGAGATCGCGAATAATGGACCCTGACGGTCACCGCGGTCGTGGACCGCGCCGGCTCAGGATTCCAGCGGCATTTCACCCGGGACGGGGAGTCTCCCCGGTTCACCACGCATGGCCGATCAGGACGTCCAACTGGTCACACCGATGGGCCCGGTCCGGGCCACGGTGCGCCCGCCCGGATCCAAGAGCATCACGAATCGCGCGTTGCTCTGCGCCGCGCTGGCCGTCGGCCCGTCGCGCCTGCTCCACGCGCTCGACAGCGACGACACGCGTGTTCTCTACGACGCGCTCCGCACGTTGGGGATCGGCCTGACGTGGGATCGAGCGGGCTGCGAGATGACGGTCGGCGGTGGCGGAGGCAGCTGGCCCTGCCGCGCGGCGGATCTCGATGTGGCCAACAGCGGCACGAGCATGCGGTTTCTGGCAGCGCTGCTGGCCACAGGCCACGGCCGGTACCGTCTGGACGGCACGCCGCGGATGCGGCAGCGCCCGATCGGCGACCTGCTGGTCGCGCTGCGGCAGCTGGGCGCTACGCTGCACAGCGAGCGGGAGAACGACTGCCCGCCGGTGGTGATCGAGGCGGCCGGGCTGCGCGGCGGTGTGGCCCGCGTCCGGGGCGACATATCCAGCCAGTTCCTCAGCGGCCTGCTGCTGGCCGCGCCCTGTGCCCGGCGGCCCGTGTCGCTGGTCGTGGAAGGGCCGCTGGTGTCGCAACCCTACGTGCGCATGACGCTCGGTGTGATGCGCGCGTTCGGCGTCGAGGTGCCGGACTCCGCCCTCGCCGCATTTGAAATTGCCGCGCCGCGGAGGTACCGCGGCTGCCAGTACCCCATCGAACCGGACGCGTCGGCGGCCAGCTATTTCTGGGCGGCCGCCGCGGTCACCGGCGGGCAGGTCACCGTGAGCGGACTCGGCCCGCACTCCCTGCAGGGTGATATCGCCTTCTGCGACTGCCTGGAGCGGATGGGCTGCCGCGTGCTGCGCGAGGCGGAACGCATGACCGTCGCCGGCGGGCCCCTGCGCGGGATCGAGGTCGACATGAATGCGATCAGTGACACGGTCCAGTCACTGGCCGCCGTCGCCCTCTTCGCCGACGGCCCGACGACGATCACCGGGGTCGCGCACATCCGCCACAAGGAAACCGACCGCATCGGCGACCTGGCCCGCGAACTCCGCCGACTTGGTGCGACGGTCGTCGAGCTTCCGGACGGGCTGCGCATCACTCCGGCACCATTGCACGGCGCACGACTCGCCACGTACGACGACCATCGGATGGCCATGAGTCTGGCCGTGGTGGGGCTCCGCGTGCCCGGCGTGGCGATTGAGAATCCCGGCTGCACCGCCAAGACCTATCCGCAGTTCTTCCGGGATCTGGAGTCTCTCCGGACAAGCCGCTGACCAGGTGCGTCACCGCGGATGGTAGCGCCGCGAATCGTACGACTCGAGCAAGTGATTCGCGCGATCCAGCAGCGAATCACCCGAATCGGTATGCGCGATCGTGGGATCGCACGCCACGAACTGCGCGTCGCAGTGTTTGCACCGCACGGCCCGGCCCAGGTATTCGACCCGGATTTGCAGACGCCGACCGCACGTCGGACATTCACGCATGAAAAATGTGGCTCGCGACATGCCGCGGTCTCCTACCTAACGTGCGCCACGTACGAAGGGAGTCCAGAGGTCTCAGTGTAGTCAATTCGATGCCCGAATTCAAGAATCCGCGTCGCCCTGCCAGCCGATACAAGTTCGAGGACGACTTGTCCTGCACCTGTTCCCTCCAGCCGGCAAGGACCGACCACGATGGCACAACCGGTATCTTCCACCCGCGTCGCACTCCTGCTGCTGGCCGCCTCGTGGGCCGCGCCGGCGGTCGCGCAGCCCCCGTCGGTTGCCGCGCCGGCGCCGGACCCGGCAGGTGCGCCACAGGTCGAACAGGCGGTCGCGGATTACTTCGCCGGCGTGCCGGACTTCCGGCCGGGCGACATTATCGCCCAATCCGATGTGAACGAGATTCTCCAGCTGCTGGCTGACGCCGGGTGGCAGCCGCCGGACCCGCCGCGCATCCTGGCCGACACGCTCCCCGACGGCCATCCGGTCGTGAGTCTGCTGCGCACGCCACAGGGCCGGCGGTTCATGCGCCGCGTGAGCGGATTCGACCTCATCTACGATCGACTGGATCGCGTGTCGCAGGTCTCCGGAGGCCAGCGGATGCTGGAGGCAATCGTGCGGCTGCCGGACGGCCAGCGGTACGCCCGTCCCAAGAGTCAGCTCCCGCACGGTGTGCCGGACTTCCTGGAACTGCTGCCCAAGAACTCCTCCGGAAAAGTCCGCACGATCCGCGATTACGACAAACCGACCGGTCGCATCTACACGGCCGACGACCTGCTCGCGCGTCTGCGCCGCGCTCCACCGGCCGCCGCAACGGCACGGTGAGCGCCGGCCGTCATCGCACGCGCGAAATGGACGTGATCACAACCGGCGTCGTGGGCGTGTTGGGAAAATCGCCCTGCTGGTGGACCGGCACGGCCGCAATGCGGTCCACGACATCCAGTCCCGCCACGACCTCGCCGAACACGCAGTAGCCATTGATCGTGTTGTCCGGCTGCGGGACATGATCCAGCGCGGGGTTGTCGACGACGTTGATGAAGAACTGCGACGTGGCACTGTGGGCAAAATCGGGTTGCCGGACCATGGCCAGCGTCCCGCGGCGGTTGCTCAGACCGTTGTTGGCCTCGCACGGGATCGGCGTGCCGGCCGGCTTCTCCTGCAGCGCCACCGAATAACCGCCACCGGCGATCAAGTACCCCTGCTCGACGAAGTGAAACACCGTCTGATCATAGAACCCGGTGTCGACGTAGTTGTACAGGAAATTGTCCACCGTACGCGGCGCGCGTTCCGCGTTGAGTCGCACGCGGATCGTGCCCAACGACGTGGCCACCTCGACCTCCGGAAAGAACTCGTCCTGCGCCCGGGCCGGCGACTGGAACTCCTGGTTGTTGGCGATCAGGGTGAGCGGTTCATTGTCCACTTGCCGGTGTGCGGCGGATGTCCCGCCGCCACCCGGCGTGCCATCCAGTGCGGGAATGCTGGCCGGAGGCAGGTCTCCGGTCGGCGTGTCACATCCGCTTGCCAGCAGGCCCACCGTCAGGACCGTGATCACGCTCCGGGTACCCAACCACATTGCAGTGCCTCCCTGCGGGACAGAGTGCGAGCTTGTCTAACTTCCTGATCGCCGGTCCTTGCTGCGTGGACCATCGCACGACGCGCCGCGACCGCCAGCGGCGCGGGGGCGTATCATCGGCGTTTTCCCCGGCCAGGGCAAGCCGTCTTTTGCAGCGTGCCAGGACTAGCCGTAGTGCCACCAGCCGGCATACTCGCCCCACTGGTAGAGCCACGGATGCGACCACGGATTGGTGGCCGAATACGCGGCGGAAAAGACGCTCACGGCCAGCAGCAGCAGGGCCAGGACGCGCCCGGCACGACGCGTCAGGAGCACGTCGGCCGCCGGCACGAGGCACAGCAGCCACAGGGGGATGAACCAGAACATCCAGCGAAAACCACAGCTCACACCGCCGTAATTCCGATCCAGCGGCGGCTGCACAAGGTAGAACAGCAGGCAGACGACCGTCACGCTCACCACCAGGGCGGCAAAGACACGCCAGCCGGCCGGGCGGCCCCGCAGCATCGCCACCGCCCCCCAGATGCTCAGGAACCACACCGGCGTGAGCGACAAGAGGCCATGATGTCCCAGCAACGCGTGCCAGGCGTACACGCCCAACGACTCTCTACCCCGGTCGACACCCTGCCGGTCCGTATTCCAATATGAACCGTCATAGTCGTACCAGTTGTGCCAGTGCCGCAGCTCGATCCCGTCGGACGCGGCTACCGCCGCCCAACGCTGCGCACCGACGCGATCCCAGATGCTCCACCGCTGACCGGCCCGACGCGGTGCGATCACAGCCTGGTCGGAGAGTGCGATCCCCTTGGCGGCCAGCACGTCGCGGACCTCCGGCGGAACACGCTGCGCGTCCAGATCGGCTGACGCGGCAGCCGACACGCGGCCAATCACCGGCCCGTCGCTGCGCCACGCATAGGGGGGAATCCACGTCCCGTGCGCCAGGTAGTTGGTGGTGAAAAAGCCGGCGACAACGACCGCCACGGCCGGTACGAAGGCCGCCAGCGACCGGCGTGGGGAAAACCAGGTGACGCACAGTGTCACACAGGCCAGGAACGCCAACGCCGGCAGCTCGTTGGCCGCGGCAAATGCGGCAGCCAGCCCGGCACCGCCGAAGCACCACCACTGCCGCGCCCCCTGCGTGATGCGCAGCACGCAGGCCACCGCCAAGAGGACCGAGATGGCGGCCGGCAGGTGGTTGTTGAGCGTCACCGCGAACGTCGTGAGCTGCGTACCCCAGGTCGCAACCGCCATCGCGTAGAGCACGGCCAGGCCCGATGCGGCCACCCGCTCGAGACACCACCACAAGACGCAGAAATACAGCAGCAGCGGCAGGACATTGACCAGGAACAGGATCCCCCGCATCACGGCAAAAGGATGTTCCTCCAAGGTCGCTCCGGTCATCGCGCGCAGGAGGCCGTAGGGGACCGCCACCAGCGTGGGAAACAGCGGCGGCTTGCTGGAATAATAGTGTTCCCGCCCGTCCGGACCGCGATGGCGGACCATGTCGATCGTCCGCCAGTAGCGCCGCTTGGTCTGCGGGTGCTCGATCTCCACCAGCCGATCGATGGCGTAGGTCCCGTCCTCCACCAGCGCCCGCACGGTGCACCAGCGACTCCGGTCGTTGGCGCTGAGCATCGGCGTCTCGCCGGTCGTGGCCCGAATCGTCGCCAGACGTGCGGACATGGCGGCCGCGCTGGTGACGATCATCAACCACACGGCCCACCGCCATTCACGGCGGGCGTCCTCGCCAGGTGCCTGTGTCATCCGCAGTCCCGCTCTTGCCCGCGACTCGTTCGCTCCCCCGTCCCCGCCGGCCGCCTCACGTCGCCCGTCCCGCCGCGTCGGCCACCGCGGCCGGCCGCCGATCGATGCGCTGGCACACCACATACGGCTCGCGCTGGCTCCCGACCCGCGCCGTGATCAGCTCCGCCAGGAACCCGATCGCCATGAACTGCGCCCCCAGCAGGATGGCCACCATCGAGTAGTAAAACAGGGCCCGCTGGTGCAGGTGCGCGTCCGGAATCGACTCGACCAGCCGCGACACAACCCAGCAGCCGGAGAGCCACATGATGCCCAACGCCCCGCAGGCGAAGCTCAACAGGCCGATCGAGCCCAAGAGGTGCTGCGGCCGGTGGCCGAAATCGGTCAGAAACGACACGGTCAGCAGGTCCAGGAACCCTTTGACGATCCGCGTCATGCCGTACTTGGATCGGCCGAACTGACGCGGCCGGTGGTGCACCACCAGCTCACCCACGCGCCAGCCGCGGGCTGCGGCCAGCACGGGAATGAACCGGTGCAGCTCGCCGTACAGCCGGAGTTCGTCGCAGACTTCCCGGCGGTACGCCTTGAACCCGCAGTTGTGATCGTGCAGCCGCACGCCCGTCATGATCCCGACCAGCCAGTTGAACACGCGGGACGGCCCGACCTTGTGCCACGGGTCGTGGCGCACCTTCTTCCAGCCGCTGACCACGTCCCAGCCGTCCTCCAGCGCGGCCAGCAACCGAGGCAACTCCTGCGGGTCGTCCTGGAGATCGGCATCGAGGGTGACGATCCGCGCGCCGCGCGCCGCGCGGAAGCCGGCGTTGAGCGCCGCGGCCTTGCCGAAATTCCGGCGAAACCGCACGCCACACACCGCCGGGTCGCGCCCGGCCAGCTCGGCAATCACCCCCCAGGAATCGTCCTGCGAACCGTCGTCAACAAAGATGATCTCCATCGTGTAGCCGTGCTGGCGAGCCGCGGCGACCAGTTCTCCGTGCAGCTGCGCAAGACTCTCCCGCTCGTTGAACACCGGCACGACGATCGAGAGCAGATCGGACATCGGTCAGGGTCTCGCGCTCTACCGCTCCGGTGCGCGCGATCGGCCCCACGCACCACCCGGCTCCCCGCGCCGCGCGACACGCCACGACCAGCAGCTATCCGCCTGTTGGGGCCCGGCGGCGTGTGCGGAGCAGATTCACGTATAGAATAGCCGAAACCACCAGCTCTGACAGCAGCCAGATGATCCGCAGCAGAACGGCCGACACGAGAGCCACCCGGGTGCCGTAGGCGGGAGCCAGGAGCGCCATCAGGACCCAATCGCGCACTCCCAGTCCGCCCGGGATCAGGGACAGAAATCCGGCCACCATCGCCAGGCCCACCGTGGCCGTCAACAGCGGGATCGCCGGCCAAGGTTCGTCCCAGCCGGCCCCGGCGCCCGGGATGGCGCGGAGCGTCGCCCACAAACTGACCCCCAGCAAGACCCAACCCACACCGACAATCAGCCAGCCAAAGGCCATCAACCGCAGGTCCACACCGGCGATCGCCCGGTGAATTTCCGGATTCGCACGCTGGACCTGCAGCAGCTTGACCAGCTGGCGAAACACCGGCGGCAGCGTCGGCAATCCCGCACCGATCATCAGCGCAACGGCCAGCCAGAACAGGGCGGGATGCGATGTGGTCAAGAGCAGCGCCAGCGCGGACACACCCGCTCCCACGGCCATCAACGTGAGCGTCTCCACGAAAACGCTCGTCGCGGCCACCGTCCGATTGACCCGCTCGCTGAAGATGAGTCCCGTGCGGAGCACGACCACCATGGCCTTCCCAGGCACATATTTCCCCAAGTGGCCAATCCAGAAGGCGGGCAACGACTCGCCCCAACGCGGCCGCTGCCCCATGGCCCACAGCGTGCGATGCCAGAAGACCCAGGACGGCACGAATCCCGCCACGTACAAGACGCCGGCGGCCACCAAGTAGCCGACGTGCACGTCCTCCAGGTCGAACCGCTGCGCGGCAAACTCGTGTCGCGCCTGCTCAACCGTCTTCCAGATCCCCCACGTCACCAGCGTCAGAACCAGCACGCGCAGGGTCCACTTGAGCCGCGGGACCCACCTGCGACCCGGCCGCAGCGGCACCTCGTCCGTCCTGTCTGGGTCAGGTTCTGCCACCAGCCGTCACCCGGATCTGCCCCTGCCGCGAAAACCGCCCGAAGTGCCGCCGGCAACATCCGATGGCACAAGCCCCGGCGCGCAACGGCCGATCCGTGGGACGGACTGGCCTGCGACCACGGCGCGTATTGTGGCGGCCTGCGCGGGCGGGAGCAAGCCGCCCGGACTTGGCAGCAGGTCACAGCGGACAGTACAACCAACACCGTCGAGCGTGGAGCCAGCGAACTGCGAAGACCGGGAATCGGACCACCATGCCGCGCATCGTATCGTTCATCGCGCTGATCGCCATCATCCTGGTATTCGGGTTTCTGTTCTTCCGGGTCATGGCCCCCTTTCTGCTGCCCCTGGTGCTGGCCGCACTGCTGGTCGTCATCTTCGAACCATTACACCGGCGCGTCGTGATGTGGTGCCGCGGGCGGACCGGCCTGGCCGCAGCGGCCACCACGGGGCTGGTCATCGCGATCGTGCTGCTGCCGCTGCTGACGGTGCTCTTCATCGCCGCGGCAGAAGGCAGCGCCGTCGTGGCCCGTTTCAACCCCGCCGACGTGCGCGACAAGCTGGCCCATGCCCGCGATCAATTCGCACTCCTGCGCCTGCCGCACGCCGCGCTGCTGCGCGACATCGAGTCGCGCCTGCAAGCGCTGGCGAACGCCCCCAGCAACCCCTCGCTCGACCCCGCTCACCTGGCGGATGAACTGGCCCAGATCGAGGCGGCTGTCGAGAATCTGCGCCAGCACCAGACGGTGACGACCGCGCAGACCGCACCGGCGTTCGACGCATTGCAGGACTCGCTGCGGGCCGCCGCCAAGACCGACCCGCAGGCGACCGACACCCGGCCCAACCGCGACGCACTGCACCGCGCGTCCCGGCAGTTTCATGAACTCAAACTCGTGCTGCTCGGTGGTCCCTTCCGCACGTGGATCAAGGAACTGGCCAACCCCACCGAAGAAGAAATCCAGCAGACCGCGCGACGCGTGCTGGCGGAAACACAGGGCTGGCTGTTCAGCATCGGCGGACGCACCACCGCTCTGGCCGGTCGCGTCGTGATCGGCCTGATGATCACGATCGTGGCGATGTACTTTTTCTGGCACGATGGACCCGGTATGGTGGCTACGGTGATGCGTCTCTCGCCGCTGGATGATCGCTACGAGCGCGAACTGCTGGCCGATTTCACGAAGGTCAGCCGCGCCGTCGTCCTCGCTACGCTCGCCTCCGCGCTGGTCCAGGGACTGCTGGGTGGCATCGGATATTATCTCGCGGGATTCCACGCGGTCGTCCTGCTGACGGTGTTGACCGGACTGCTGGCGATGATCCCCTTCGTGGGCGCCGCGGCCATCTGGGCCCCCGCGGCACTGTGGCTGTACTTCATCGACGAACGCAGCGGCGCGGCCCTCGGGCTGGCCATCTACGGGCTGGCGGTCGTCTCGAGCGTCGACAACCTGATCAAACCGTTTGTGCTCCACGGCGCATCCCGCCTGCATCCACTGCTAGCACTGCTGAGTATTCTGGGGGGAGTGAGTGCGCTGGGGGCCATCGGCATCATCGTGGGCCCGATGATCGTCTCCTTCCTGCAGACGTTGCTCAACATCCTGCATCGGGAATTGCTGCATTTCGACCGCGAGTCGCGGGGCGGCAGACCGGCGACGGGGGGCGAGCAGGCATGAGGACCGGGTCTAGCGGACGTTGCGAGTTCCCCGCCGTGTGATAGGGTGTCGCAGGCACAGCGCAGGGTGGACGGCCGGCGGGGCGGCTGAGCATTGGCAAGTACTTCGCTCCCTTACGCTTCGGGTGAGGCCGGCGGCAACACTCGTCTTTACGCGAAGTGGCGAAACCGGGTACCATGTCGGCCGCGCACATCCCTACTCCTTCCCGGAGTTGCATACCATGTACGGAATCGCGGTTCTGCTGAGTCTGGCTGCCGTGGGCGTGGACTACGGCTGGCAGCCGGGTCCTGACGGGCAACTCGAGTACATCGTGCAGATTGAGCCCGCTCTGTTTGAGGACATGCGCTCCGGACGGCGGGAAGTGGCCAGCGAAATCCATCCCGATGCGCGGGGCGTGCGCCGCTTTCGGATTCGTGTGGGTACCGATCCGCTGCCGCGCCTGGGCACGGTTGCGCCGGGGACAGCCCCTGCGCGACGGCTGGATGCGGTTGGCGACCAAGCGCTGGCGGATCCAACGGCTGCGACACGCGCGGCGGGCGACGTGTTTCCGTATGCGGCGCCGTCGCCGGGCATCTTGAATCTGCCGCCGCCACCGGCGATGATCGGCCCGGACGGCAAGGCAAGCGTACTGGTTCGTCCTGGCGACAATGCGTTGCCTGGAGCGGGCGTGCCGTCCAGTTCCGGCTGGGAGCGTGGCGTCGGTGCGCCCGGCAGCGGCCTCAGCCCGCCGGTGAATCCGGCAGACACATCCGGTGGATATCCGGTTCCCCAGCGCGACGCGTGGGACGCGTCCGGCCCCCGCGTGGCGCCCCCCGGCGGCTTCAATAACTCCGGCGCGTCGGGCATTCTGCCGCCCACGTCCAACCCCGCACCCGCCGGTGGCGGCTTCGACCTCAACGGTATGCAGCCCATGTTGCCCGTCCCCGGATCGCAGCCCGAAACGGGTCTCCCCTCACCCATCCGCAGCTCCGGGATGAACGAGCAGCCCAAAGCGAAGAAATCGGGTGTCGGAAGTCTGCTGGCGGGCATCCAGACCAAGCCGCCGAGGTCCTCTGGCTCGCGGGATGTGCTGAGCGGGGAGGGTACCGGGGCGGCCGCTCAGAAGCCGACCCTGGACGAAGAGACTGCCAAGAAGCTGCAGGAATTCCAGGCCCAACGTCCCTGGGTGCCGTTAGTGCTCACCTCGCTGGCACTCTTCGGGTCGCTGGCAGCCAACGCGTACCTGGGATGGGTTGCGGCCGGCATCTATCGTCGCTACCGCGACATGTGCGAGCAACTGCACGAGGCTCAAGCGTCGCTCACGTGACCGCCGAAAAACGTCTGAGTTCCTGCTTCCGCTTGCCCGAAAGCCCACAACCCCAGGGTCACGCCGCTCACGCCAGGCTGGCAAAGGGCTCGTGTGTATCCGTTGTGCGGGTAGCCGGTCAGTCATGTCCCCGCCGGCGCCGCAGGTGGAGACAGTCCGAAGGCCGCGGCTCAACGCAGCCCTGGGGCAACGCCCGAGGAACAACTCGTGGCTCGTGGTTGGCGCACGCGATGCGTCTTGACGATCATCCTTCATCGGACCGCAGGTCCTTCAGGCTGCCTCGTCATCGCGCGTGCCATCCCACCAGCGTTCAGGCGACTCCCACGTGAACCGTTGCCGACGCGGTTCGGGCGCAGGGACTTCCCGCGCCGTCACCCGCTGCTCCACGAATTCTTCGACCACGGCAGGCACCGCGTCGAGCGGTTCCACGTCCGTGTCGCACGCCTCGGTCAGCTCGTAATCGGCGGATTCCTGCGCGGTCAGCGGTGCCACGTCCTCCGCACCGAGCGGCACATGATCCGCCAGCGCCGGTGATTCTGCGTCGTCGGGTGTCGTGATCAAGAACGCGAAGAGCGGGGTGGGGACCGGTGCGACCGGCTCGCCGAGCACGTACTCCTCGAGTGCCACGTCGTCGGCTGGCGACTGGTCGACAGCCTTGTGGTCAACGAGTTCCCAGGCGGGTTCGGGGGCCAGGGCGATCGTCTCGACCAGGTCGGGAATTTCCGCGGCAGCCGGTTGAGGCGGCTCGACCGCCAGGTCGCGTCCTTCGTGCAGTGGCGACAGGTAGCGGATGTCCACATGCGCCGCGGCGAACAGCTCGACAATATGTGCATGGCAAGTGAAGAGCAGCACCTGGTGCCCCTGTTCGGCGAACTGGCACAGAACGCGCGAGGCGGCCCGGGCGCGGCGGGCGTCGAAATTCACGAGCACGTCGTCCAGCACCAGCGGCAGGACGACACCGCGCCGCGCAAAGTCGGCCACCAGGGCCAGCCGCAGGCTGAGGAACACCGCTTCACGCGTGCCGCTGCTGAGCACGTCCAGCGGCAGGGTTTCGCCGCTGGCCATATCCACCCGCAGCGCCATGTCACTCAGCGGCGTCCAGATGCGCCCGTACTGCCCTTCCGTCAAGGCGGCGAAATAGCGCGAGGCATCCTTGAGCGTCTGCGGCTGGCGATGGGTTTCGTACAGGTCGCGCACCGTCTCGAGCGCCCGCCAGGCGATCGTCAAGACACGCCAGCGGTGCACTGACTCAGTCAGCTGCTGCTCGACAGTGCACAGCTCCAGCTCGATCTCCGCCCGGCGCCGATCGGCCAACAGGCCGGCCGCCTGTTGCCCCATGGCGCCGCGGCGTTGGTGCAGCCCGGCCAGCTGCGCGCGGGCCTCGTCGATGTGTCCGGCCAGCCGGGCGCGGCGGTCCTGCAAGTCGCCCGCGTCATGCTCCTCCAGCAACTGTTCCACCTGCTGGCGCGGACTCTCCTTCCCCAGCGCAACCTGATATTGCTCGGACACCTGCTCGGCTTGCGTGCGCAGCGACTGGCGGTGGGCGAGCCGGTCCAGTAGCTCGCGCAGCTGCTTTTCATTGCGCGCTCCGGCCGCCGACATGATCGAGCGGCGTTGCTGGCGGGCCTGGTTCAGTTCGGCCAGGACGCTCCGCGCTTCCCGGCGTGTCCGGCGGTCTTCCTGCCGCAGTTGCTGCCGCCGCTCAAAGAGCGTCTGCTGTTCGGCCAGCGCCGCCGAGAGCCGCTGGAGCTGCACGTGCGGGTCCTGACTGGCATAGGTCAGCTGCACCTGCTGGGCGAGTTGGTGGATGCGGGTCGTGAGCGCCTGCAGTTCCTGCTCGCGGGCGGCGAGTTCCTCGCGCCGGCCGTCCAGCTGGAAGCGGGCCTGCTGCACCTGCTGGGCACCGGCCAGAAACTGCCGCATGGCCGGCGGGGTCAGGTCCTCGGGGAGATTGAGCCGTCGCAGCGTGGCGCGCCAGCGGCCGCGCGACTCCTTGACGGCCGCCGCACACTGTTCGACGCGGCGCTGGGCGGCCGCCAGGCGCTGCCGCGCCGCCTGCAGGTTGGCTTCCACCGGGACCAGCTGCTCGAGACTGGCCAGCTCCTTTTCCGCGGCGGCCAGCCGGGCGTCCCACCGTCCGCTGCCGCGCGGCAGCTCGGCCTCCAGTTCCGCCTGCTCCGCCTGCACCTGCTGCACCTGGGATTTCAGCACGTCCAGCTCGCCCTCGCAGCGCTCCAGGTCGTGGGCGGCCGTCCGCTCCAGCGACACTTTGACCGCCATCGCCACGATCCAGCCGACCAGTCCCAGCAAGGTCATGGGCCAGCCCAACAGTGCGGCTTGCGACCAGACCATTCCGCCCAGCAGCAGCATCACCCCGCCGACAAAAGGCACGCCCAGCCATGCCAGCGTGGTGGGCGAGAGGACCTGGTCCTCGAGCAGTTCGCGATGCTCGCGCTGCCGTTCGTTCCATTGCCGCGTGAGTTGCTCCAGCCGCTGATCCAGCTGCACGCGCCGCCGCAGCCCGCCAACGGACGCGCCCGCGGTTTCGACCGCGTCCGCCAGCCGTTCCTGGCCGCGGTCGAGCAGGGCGGTCTCGAGCTCCGCCGTGAGGTTGTCGAGTTGTTCCTGCGCCGCGGCCTGGTCGGCCTGCGCCTCCTTCCACCGCTGGGATTCCTCGCGCACGTGCCGTGCGGCACCCTGGAGGATCGCGTTGGCCCGCGGTGTCAGCTCGGGTCCGGCCCCGCGCGGCGCGCCGTCCACAACGGTCGCCGTCTCCGACGTGCGGGACAGACGCCCCGCCATCCCCGCTGTCTCGCCGCGCAACTGGTCCACCTGGGCCTGCAGGGACGCGATCCAGGGTGCCAGCTCCACCAGCGCTTCAATCCGGGCCGCCTGCGACCAGAGCGCCTGGTTGACCGGCTGCGCGGCCGCCTCGCGGCGAAACTCGCGCCGCCGCCGCTGCAGCTCCGCCAGGTTGCGCTCCAGCTCCGCAATCCGCTGCCGCAGCGACTCGATCTTCTGCAACGACGTCGGCGGCACCTCGCGCAGCTTGCCCAGCGCCGCGATCTCGCGCCGCAGCTCGCCGCGCTGGCACCACACGTCCCGCACGCGCAGCGCCACGTCCAACACCTTCAACTCCCCCTCCCACTCCCCCAGCGACTCCTGCACGCTCCGCGTCTGCTCGTCCAAGGACTCGAGGTGCGCCTGCAGCTCCACCCACTGACGCCCTTCGCCCGCCAACGCCCCGGCCCGCGCCCGCAACTGGTCCCGCCGCCGGACCAGCGCAATGATCTGCGCCGCGTCGTCACGCGGATCCAGCAGCCGGCAGCGCTCCGCCTGCAGATCTCGCATCACGTCCATCAGCGAGACGCGGTCCAGCCCCGTCGTCAACTTGTACAGCAGGTCCGCCGCCTTCGTGTCGTCCAGCGTGCCCAGCTCCTGCAGCTCGCGCAGCCCCACCGCGAACACGTTGTTGAAAGTCGCTTCATCGACGTTCGTCAGGAGCTGGTCGAGTAGCGTCGTCGTGAGCGGAGTGCCGTCCGGCGAACGGACCGCCAGCTCCTCCTCCTCGTTCGGCGTCCCCACCTGATCCAGATGCCGCTCGATCTCCAAACCGCCGTAGGGTGCCTGCACATCCAGCATCCCGCCCACGCGGCCCCCATGCACCGGCGGCACGTAGCGGCTGCGACGGTCCGCAGAGAAACCGTACAGCATCGTCCGCAGAAACTGCATTAACGTCGTCTTGCCCGTCTCGTTCGCACCGTACACGATCGTCACGCGACCGGACAGCGCGGCCAGATCGAGATCGGTCCACACGCCGAATCCATCCACGTGCACATGATCGACTTTCATCGCGCGTCCTTCTCTGCGGAGCGGGCCGAACGTCGGTCCGGATCGCGCGGCGCAGGCCACCTGGACCGCAGAGACCCAACCGCCGCATCGCATCCCTTCACGTCAGTTTCTCTCCACGCAGCAGCGCCGCACCCAACTCCGCGACGTCCTGCATGACCTGGCGGCGGACCTCGGCATCCGACAGGTCCGCTACCCACCGCGCCGCCGGCCACGTCCCGGCCGAAGCGGTCAATGCCTCCCGCACCGCCGCCGGGTCCTCCTGCAGCGTGCGAATCGCCCGGAGATAGTCCCCCAGGAGCGTGTCTTCTTTGTACGACGACGCCGAGATGCGGTCGGCCCACTCGACGTCAACCGCGATCGGCCAGCACGGTTCGGCCTGCGCGCTGGACTGCTGCCGCAACCATTTCTCAGCACGCTGTGCCAGTTCGCGCAGGCCCGACGACCCGTCGCCCCCGTCGGTGGCGACGAGCGTCCAGCGCACCAGCAGCGGGCCGTCCGGCGTCTGCGATCTCAAGTCGTGCAGACGCTCCGACAGCTTCGTCGTCACGTCGTCCCAGACCGCACTCCTGGACACCAACACGCGCTCATGCTGCCATCGCACCAGATCGCAGGGAATGAACCGCAGACGCAGCTGGCGATTGGCCTGCACCTCGACCAACGTACACCCGTGCGGTCCCGCGTCCTGCGGGCCGCGGCCTTGAGGACTCCCCGGATAATGCACCGTGCGTGGTTCGCTGCAGAGTGTCTTGCGGTCCCGCCGTCCACCCAGCGCCCAATACTCGATCCCCAGCGCTGCCACCCGCCCGGGATCCAGCCGACCACAAGCAACGGCCACGGTCAACGCACCGTGCATGTCCGGCACGAAGTCCGTCACCGGGATGTCTTCCGCATCGCCCCCGCTGCGTCCGAGCACCGTCAGCGGCATCGGACAGCGCCCGGCAATCGCCACACGCTCCACCATCGTGCCGCCAAAATGACGCACGCTCTCGGGGAGTTGAATCGCCGTGGGCCAGTCCGTGCCGCTGTCTCGTGCCCCACCCGCCCAACAGACCGGAATCGCGTGTGCCGCCAGGCGGCGGAACTGCTCAGCCAGAAACGCAATCGCACGCGGATGAGGCGCCGTCAGGTCCAACAACGACCCGGACAACACCACCAGCGCCACACGCTCCCCAATGGCGGCGTCAAAGACACGCTCGGCCGCCACGTAGGGTGCGTCGATCAGCACCGCACGCAACGCCTCCGGCATCTCCTGAACGCCCAAGAGCGGCTCGTCCAGCCGCAGGTCGGCCGCATGCAAAATGCAAGACGCCACGTCCGACATCGGTACCTCCCTGCACCGCCAAGGTCCAGTATCGCGCGCTCACGGGTCAGCCCCAGGGACAAACCCGAGGGCGCGCACCACTCGAATACCTGCACCGGAGTTTCTCACAGCTGCGTAGTTTACCGCAGTCCAGAAACTGCGCAAATGGCGATTTGCCAGCAGGCCGGCAGCGGGGACTCGCCAGGGAGACCGCCCAAGAATATTGGCCGAGCCAGTCCCCGTCTTGCGCATACCCCCCAAATCGCCGCAGCAAATGTGCGCATCCCCGCTCCTCACCGCACCAGCGACACGCCGGGCCAGAAAGAGGATTGGACGCTGGACACGACGGACAACTGGAGCGCGTGGCTGCAAACGGCGTCCAGCAGCACCCGCCTGAATCCGACCCGCACGCACAAACCGGTCCACGAGATCACGGACATCGCGGCCAGCGTGGGAGCCGTGCGGGCCGACCCGGTCCCGTGCTATGATCGGCATCGGATCTATCAGAGCCAGCTGGCGAGGTTCGGGAGCCGGGATCCGCTACAGTTTGTTTGTGCGACGCCAGAACACCAATTCGCCCTCGCAGCAAACACCAAGAATCAGCACCAGCTGATCAATTTGTCTCAGTACGCGGGAGGATCTCCTGTCGATGCAGGAATTCGTACCCCGGCGACCCGACTGCTGAAGAGGAGTGTAAAGGAGCCGCGTTCGAAGCGTCGGTGCTGTTTTGTGGTATCGCGTTTGCGATTCGGCCCTGGCCTGAGGATACAGAATGGCCGGCGTACACGTTTTGAGCGCGCTCGAGGCAACCATTTAGATCGGTTTCCGTCACAGTGTCCGTCTACGAACGGCATGGGCCAGTTGATCGTCGGGTGCAGCATGAAAGAGCGCCGAGACTTTTTGAGGATGGGGTTGGCGATATGTTTCTATATATGCATCGTCACATCCATCATGGGCCTTCCGGTTGTCATGTTCACAGGCAACTTGGTGGTGCCGGCAATCCTCTGGATTGCGGCATCCATCGGTGTGTGGACAATTCGTCGAGCTTTCATCCAGCGACGCCCATGGTCTGAGTGGGCCGTCGCCGGATTCGGCGGGTTGATCGCACTTGGCAGTGCCGTGTCTGCCTTCTTCTGCTTCGCGCAGGCCACGTCGGTGCTTGATCTTGTCGGAGGTGCCTTCTGGGGGTTATTTGGGACATTTGGTGCCGCTGTCGCTTTGTTGGCCAGGAGTATTGGGGAGCACGGGAAACGATGCGGGGA
>JALOQX010000333.1 GCA_025459265.1 Pirellulaceae bacterium
CTGCAGCTCGACCAGCAGTCGCTCAAACTCACGTATGACCGAACGCGTCTGACCGCCCGGATCAAGACGCTCATCGGCCAGGATGCGCTCACGCCCGAAGCCATCGAGACGACCTGTGCCCTGGAGCCGCGTCCACCCGGCTATGCGTTGCCAGAGGCACTTGAAATCGCCCGGGCCCATGATGTGGAACTCTTCGCCATCCGCCGGTTCCTGCAGTGCGGCGATGTCGACGATCTTGACCTGGCCCGATCCCTGCTGCAGACCTCCTTTCCGCTGCTCGGCCAGACACCCGAGACGACTGGCCCATTGGCCAAGCTGTCGCTCGTCTGGGGGCATGTGGCACGCAGCCAGCAGGAGCTGTCGACGCGCAAACAGCAGCTGCGTACGCTCTATGCCTCGCGGCAGGAACAGGTCGACCTGGAAGTCGCAGCGGCACTGGTCGACGTCGAGCAGAAGTACCTCGAGTTAGGCCTGGCCCGGGACACGCACGACAGCTGGCAGACCCGCGTGGATGTGCTCGAGTCGAATCGCGAACTCCTGCGTGAGGGGTATCCCGAGCTGCTGGCGGCCCGCGGCGAGCGGCTCAAGGCCCGCTCGCAGTTGCTGCACGCCATCGTCGAGCTGGAACTGGCCCACGTGCGACTCGACGGCACACTGGGAACCCTCGGTCATTGACGATCGAACAGCACCTTGCGCAGTTCTTCTTCGAACGTGTGGCTGCGACTCAGGACGTCGCGAAACGCGTCTTTGCCGAGCGTGTAACAGAGCGTTTCGGTTTTCGCGATGACGGTCGCGTTGCGCGGGCGATCCTCCAGCAAGGCCACTTCGCCGAAGAACTGTCCTTCGTGCAGCGTGGCCACGTGCCGCTGCGCCTTCCCATCAGCCTGCAGGACGTCGACCGAGCCCTGGCGGATCAGATAGAAGTCCCGGCCGACGTCTCCTTGCTTGATGATGACCGTGCCGGGCGAATAGAGGACGGCCTGCATCGTATCGGCGACTTCCGACAGTGAACGGGGCGTGAGATCGGCAAACGACGGGCAGCCTTTGAGGAACTCGCAGATGGCCGCCGATTCACGGACCAGCACATTCGAATGAATGTACCCATCCACCATGTTGACGATGCGGTCGGCGACATCCAGGATGCGGTTGTCGTGCGTGACCATGATGATCGTGCAGCCTTCGTCGCGGGCGAGTTCCTGGAAGAGCGTGACGACTTCCCGGCCGGTGTGTCGGTCCAACGCCGCCGTCGGTTCGTCGGCCAGCACGACGCGCGGGCTGTGCACCAGCCCGCGCGCCACCGCCACGCGCTGCCGCTGACCGCCCGAGAGACTGTGCGGTTTGTAGTGAATCCGGTGTCCGAGATCGAGTCGCGTCAGCAGCTTCTCGATCCGTTGGCGCGCCGCAGCTCGTTCGATCCCGACCAGTTCCGCGGCCATGTTCACGTTCTGGAACGCGGTCAGCGATTCAAACAGGTTGTGCGCCTGGAAGATGAACCCGATCTGCTTTCGCAGCGCCGTCATGTCCTGGCGGGCGATGCCGTTGAGCTCCTGGCCCAGCAGCTGCAGGCTCCCCTCCTGAACGCGACGCAGCGTGCCGATCAGCGTCAGGAGCGTCGTCTTACCCGATCCGGACGGACCGGTCATGATGATGATCTCGCCGCGCTGGATCTCCAGGGTGTTGTGGAACAGCACCTGCTTGCGCGTTTCGCCTTCGCCAAAGAAATGGTTCAGCTCCCGCACGCGGATGACACAATCACTGCCGGTCATGCGCGCCAGCAGCGACGCGGACGTGGCCGGCGCGCGAACGTGGCGGTCAGGCGGAACACTGGACGTGTCGGACGCATTCACCGGACGTGGATTCCTTTCCAACTCAGAACAAACTGGCGGGATCGGCGGCCAGGAGTTTGCGCACGGCGAAGAGTCCGGACAGGATGCACATGGCCACGGTGAAGGCCAGCGTGAGCCCGATGTCCCACCGCGAGAGGTTCATCGTCAGGCCGGTCCATAACGTAATCCCCTGGAACAGCAGCCAGCTGATCCCCAGCCCCGGCACGAATCCCAACAGAGCCAGGTACACGGCCGACCGCACCACAATCCCCACGAAGTAAAGCGCACCGTATCCCATGGCCATCAGCGTCGCAAACTCCGCCAGGTGGTCCGCGATGTCATTGTAAAGCACCTGGTAGCAGATCAGAATGCCGACCACGAACCCCATGATCATCCCGACGCGGAAGATGATCCCGATCGGCGTGCTCCGGTCCCAGAAGCGAATCTCCTTGTCCACCAGCTCCTGGCGCGTGTAGACGCGCACATTCCCGCCCAACTGCCGCTGCAGCTGGTCGCGCACCTGGCCGGGGTCCGAGCCAAAGCGGCAGTGAACCAGCCCCAGGTCGACCATCGCCAGCGCGTCGGACGACAGGTCGCGCCGCGGAAAGTAGTGGGCAAAGTTCTCGAGGTTCATCAGCAGCGTACCATCGTTGGCGAAATCCGTGCCCAGCTGAAACGTGCCGACCAACTGCAGCTGCTTGTCGGCCAGCTCGACGTACTCGGGCGACCCGCCGGCCACGCGACCGGGATCGAGCTCGTAAATCGATTCCTTGCTCATGACATCGATCAAGGCGGTCTGCGGCGCCGCCAGCAGGGAGGCCTGCCGCGAGATCACTTCCTGCAAGGTCGGTTGGAACAATGGCTGTCGAAGGTCCGCGGCAATGACGCGAATCGGGCGGCTCGTTCGATGCGGCGGACGGAACAGCGACAGGTAGTTTTCGACGTAAATCGGTTGGACCTGCGCCACATCCGGCGCGCCGCGGGCCAGCAGGACCGCATGGAAGGGAAACCGACTGCTGCTCGACAAGCTGTACCGCGAGCTGCTCACGATCACGATGTCCGCGGTGAAGTTGCGCACCAGCGCGACCGTGCTGTCGAACAACGCGTTCTGGAACCCCTGTTCCATGAACATCAGGACCACGGCAAATGTGACGCCGGAGACGGCCACCGCCAGCCGACGCCCGTTATGCGTCAGGTTCTTCCAGGCCAGCGGCGTACGTGTCACGAGCTGCATAGCGCGTACTTCACCAATCTTCAGAACAGTTCCGCCGGCTGAGCTTTCCCCAGTTTGCGCAGCGTCGCCAGGCCTGAAACACAACACATGCCGATCGACAGCACCAGCACGCAGCCGCGGATCCACCAGGTCATTTCCATCGAGATGTTCGCCAGGTGCCCGACGACGCGATACAGCCCCTCCGCGATCACCAGGGCCACGCTGTATCCCAGTCCGGCCAGGATCAGCGCCTGCTGCATTACGACGCCGCGCAAGAACCCGTCGGAGTATCCCATCGCCTTGAGCGTGGCATATTCGCGGAGGTGCTTGGCCACGTCGTTGGCCAGGACCATGTAGACGACCACCGACCCCACCACCAGGGCCACGACGACTCCCGCGACAAAGATCGAGCCGATGGGTGTGTGCCACAGCCAGCGCCGAGTCTCCCAGGCGCGCACCTGGTCGCGGGTCAGCACCGCCAGCGGCGGAGCGCCGTCCGAGAGGTCCCCGTCCGAGTCCCCGTCGCGGGCCAGCAGCTCCTGCAGTCGCGCGCAGAACGCGTCAGCGTCGACGCCCTCGGCCAGCTCGACCAGTCCGAAGCTGACGCGACTGGCCGCATCGCCCGGGTACAGCCGCGCGTAGCCCGATTCGCTCAACAGCACCGACCCGTTGGCCGCCAGCCCGGCGCCCAGGGCGAAATGGCCCGCGATCCGGAAGCGGCGATCGCCAACCTCCACGTCCCGGTCGATGTCGGGATCGCCGAACGAGACGCCGTCGGCCGCTCCGTAGTCGTCGCCTTTCGTCTGGCGGTCGATCAGCAGCAGCTCGGCACTGGTGAGGCGGGACGCCTGCTGGCGGATCTCCTCAAGCGCAAACACGTTGGCTCCGCTGTCCATGCCCATGGCCAGAATCGCTCGCAGCTCGCCGGCCGTCTGCTGCGCCATGGTCTGAGGCGTCTGGGGAATGCGCCACGTGGCCAAGGTGACCTGGAGCGGCTTGACCGATGTCACCTCGGGCATCGATGCCGCGCGATAGAGATGCGCGCGTGGAATGTCGCGCGGATCGCAGAAGTGGAAGTAGTCGGGCGATCGCAGCAGCACGTCAAACTGCAGGCGGTCGTAGATCTGCACGGCCGTGCCCGCAACCGCGCCCAGGAAGCCGAGCTGCATGAACACCAGGACGATGGCCAACGCCACGCCGCTCGTCGAAACGACCGTGCGCCACTTGCCGTGAGTCAGGTTGGCGACCGCCAACGGCATCCGCATCGCGTGTCTACTCCTGGAACGCTGACGGTTCCTCTGTCTCTCCGTGTCTCTGTGAGGCCACCACGATCGAACCAGACGTTGCACGCGCGAGGTTATAAGACAGAGCCTGGCATGACGCTGCGATCAGTCTTTGGGGGCGTCGGCATCAGTCAGATGGATGGTGACGTTGACCTGCAAATGCACGAACCGGCGGGCGATCACCGACGAAGACTCGTCCAAGGCGATCCGCACCTTGACCGTGCGTCGATCGGCGGGCGCCAGCGGATTCGGATCGCGCAGGGCGGGCGCGCCGATCAGCTGCCCGACTTCCACGATCTGGCCGGTCAGTTCCTGCGTCAGCGCGGCGCTGCGGATCGTGGTCCGGTAGGGCCGGGCGGGCGCCAGCGTGTGTTGTCCGGCGTCATCCGGCTCCTGGACTTCCAGGTCTTTCAGATTGGCTTCATGCACTTCCGCGATGCAGACCATCTGCCGCAGGTCGCCCAGCTGCAGAATGGGTGTATTGGCAACGCGCTCACCCTGCCGGGCGTAGACTTCGAGGATCGTGCCGTCACAGGGTGCGCGCACGAGCGACGCTTCCTCGGCCAGCCGAGCCAATTCGACGCTCTGCTCGAGTGCCGGCACGGGACTGATCGGAACCAGTTGTTCGCGTGTGGCCTTGGCCAGCGCCATGTCCAGATCGGCCGCGCGCTGGGCCAGTTCCTGCGATTGCCGGGCGGCCTGGAGCTGTGCGCGATGCTGCTCGAGATCGACTTGGATCTGGCGGAGCAGCAGGCGCTGTTGTTCGAGTTCTGTTTCCGCAATTGCGTCGCGCGTACGCGGGTCCTGGCTGAGTTGTTCCAGTTTTTCGAGTCGCGCGGCGGCCAGGGCTTCGCGCGCTTCCGCCACGCGGATCGATTCCTCGGGAGGAATCTCCCGCGCCTTGGCCTGAGCCTGCAGCTGCGCGACCGCGGCCAATTCCTCGCGCAGCTGCGCCAGCCCCTCTTCCGCCTCGATCTGTCGCCTGGCTTTCTCCAGCTGCCGCTCGGCCAGCACGCGTTCCGCCTCCCGGATCACGCGGCTCCCTAACACCGCCAGGACGTCCCCGCGCGACACGGATTGCCCGGCACGCGCGGAGAGCTCCACAATCTCCTCACCCGGAATGGCGCTGACAGCCAGCGTTCCCGAGACGGGTTCGAGGCGGCCTAGCGCTTCGATCCGTGTCGCACGCTCCCGCAGGTCCATCGCCGCCGCGACGCGCGACACAGCGCCGGAACGTGAGGGCGGATACCAGTAGCTGACCAGGTATCCCAGGGCCGCCATGCACACGGCGACAACCAGCATGCAGATCGTTTTTCCTACGCTCATGGCCGCAGCCCCAATTCACAGGTTCGGCAGAGGTGCCTCCCGCTACCACGGCTCGGCAGGAGCCTCGCCCTCCCGGCAGGAGCCTCGCCCTCCCGGCAGGAGCCTCGCCCTCCCGCGGCTCGGCAGGAGCCTCGCCCTCCCGCGGCTCGGCAAGAGCCTCGCCCTCCCGGCAGGAGCCTCGCCCTCCCGCGGCTCGGCAAGAGCCTCGCCCTCCCATTGTCGCCTCGCCCTCTGTCCTCCGACCTCCGACCTCCGACCTCCGACCTCCGACCTCCGCCCTCCGCCCTCCGCCCTCC
>JALOQX010000334.1 GCA_025459265.1 Pirellulaceae bacterium
TGGGCGCCAAAAGCGCGGCAGCGGATCTCGTCCTGGACTCCCGGAATCGTCTGGATGGCCGTGAAGGACATCACGAATCCGTCTGGATAGTCGTAGGTCACGGCGAAATGGTCCCAGATGCTGCCTGGGGGGCGCAGGGAGCGCCCGCCGGAACCCTGGGCTCGCACCGGATCCGCGTTGGCGATCCACGACGCGACATCCAGCGCGTGAATGGCCTGCTCGACCACGAAGTCACCCGACAGCGGCAAGACGTAATACCAGCTGCGCAGCTGCTGTTCCGGTTCGGTCGGCGCTTCCCCACGCCCGCCGCTCGACCAGGGATAATGTGCCTCGGCCATAACCAGCCGGCCAATGTCTCCGGCCCGCACGCGGCGCAGCGCCTCCCGGTACAGCGCACTGGCGCGGGTCTGAAAGTCGACGAGAAACACGAGTTGGGACTGCGTGGCACGCTGACCCGCGTCGCGAATGGTCAGGCAACCCGGCACATCCACCGCGATCGGCTTGGCGAGGAATACGTGTTTGCCGGCGGCCACTGCGTCCGCGGCTTGCTGCGGGTGAAAGTACGGTGGCGTCTCGATCACGACTGCGTCCACGGCGCTGTCCAAGAGCCGACGATAGCCCGAGAGACCGGCGTGGCGGCGCGCGGCGTCGATCCCGAGCTGCTGGCCGGTCGCCGTGACGCGATCCGGATAGTAATCGGCACAGGCGACCCAGCGATACTTGCCCGTGTTCTGGAAGAGTTGGGCGATCCAGTTACCACGCCCCCCGCACCCGATCAGGCCCAACGACACGGTTTCGTTCGCTCGAAACGCCCGTGCCGCACCCGGCGCAGCGACCAGAAAACCGGCCGCACCGAGGCTCGTTCCCAGGAATGACCGCCGCGCCGTGCGGCTCGAACAATCATCTTGCCCTCTCGTCATGACTTCGCCTCTCGTGCTGGCTCCCCTGAAACGGCCCCCTTAACGACACAGACCAACCTACCCCGGGCCGCTGCGCGCTGCAATCGCCCCCGCAGTTCGCCACAGTCCTCCGATCCTCCGGTGGGCTGGTCCGGGAGTTGTGCTTCCCTCGCTGACGCGGCCGGTTATGATTCACAGCCGGGATGACGACGATCAACGACGCGTCGGCAGGGTCGAGAGGTGTTCCCCAGGTTGGGAGCCCGCGTCAGGCGACGGCGGCCGCACGGGAGCAGACGCGGCGTGCGGCGGCCTGGCCGATCCGGCGAGTGGAGCTTGCTGATGCCATTTGTGTGGAGCTATCCGGTGTATCTGATACCGCTCGAGGGCGGTTATGTGTCCGTCGTGGATGCGGAGCAGCCGGAGCCGCGGCCACATCATCTGGCCGTCTTCACGACTGCCGAAACGGCCGGCACCTTCATGCAGCAGTGTCAGATCTGGGCGGAGCCGCGGGCGCTGCGCAACGCGCGGGAATTCAGCTGGCTGCTGCAAAGCCTGCGGCAGCCGGTCACACGCGTGGCGTTTGATCCCCGGGCCGACACCCCGTCGGTCCAGTGCCGTTGGAACGTGGGCGTTACCGAGCTGCTGCAGGACCATCTCCAGCCGGACAGCTCCCCGTGGAACTATCCGGTGTATGTCGTACGGCAGCCCGAGGGCTACGCCTCGATCGAGGGTCGGACGCCACAGGGCGACCGCTGGACGGCCGTCGGCTTGTTCTCCAGCCGCGACAAGGCCGCGGCGTATGTGTCGTCGTCCGGGATTCCCGGCACGACGCAGGAACTTGTGGACGTGCGGCGCACGCGCGGGTTCCTCCAGTCGCTGTCGGCCGCCGTCAATGCGGTGGCACTGGACCCCGTCATCGACCAGGGTACGCACTCCGCCGCCCACTGTTTCTCGCTGGCCACGCTGCTCAACAAGTACCTGACTCCACGGTAAGATGGACAGGGGCCAGGTAACCGCGACTTCGACAGCAGGGACCCGTCGGCATGCAGCCATTGCGAGCGTGGATACTTCGCTGGTTGGTGCCGCGCGAGCTGCAGGCGGACCCCGCCACGGCGCGGCAAGCGGTCCGCACGATTGTGTTCGCGCTGGCGATGTTGCTCTGGTGGCCGATCTTCACGCCTGTCTATATCTGGCTGGGTAGCGCGCGTGCCGGCGCGATCATCACCCTTGGTGCGCTGTCGGCCCTGGCCGTCATCGTGTGCCTGGGCCGCATCCGGTCGCTGGTGGTGGCCGGTAACCTGACCGCCGCGATCGTGTATCTGGTGCTGGTGGGGCTCGCCAGCGTTGCGGGGGGGATCGAGGCGGCGGCGCTGTGGTGGCTCTGCGCGGTGCCGATCATTGGACTGGTGCTCTGTGGCACACGGTCGGGCCTGAGCTGGGCGATCGTCAGCGCACTGACGATACTCGCGTTCTACACGCTGCACGTGCTGCACGTCGCCGTGCCGCACGACATTCCGGCCGACAACGTCGTGCTGCTGGACTCTCTCTCCATGTGCGGCGTTGTCTTCTGCGCGTTCCTGCTCACGCTGGCGTTCCGACAGGGTGAAGAGGCCGCCCGCCAGGAACTGGAGCGCGCCCGGGATGCCAGCGAGCAGGCCAATCGCGCGAAGAGCCTGCTGCTGGCCAACATGAGCCATGAGATCCGCACGCCGATGAACACGGTGATCGGCATGACCGACCTGGTGCTCTCGACGGAGCTGAGCCGGGACCAGCGCGAGTACTTGAACATCGTGCAGCAGTCGGGCGAGTCGCTGCTGGTGTTGATCGACGACATCCTGGATTTCTCGCTGCTCGAGGCACGCCGGCTGACCTTGTATCCGCAGCCGTTCGACATGACCAGCTCGATCTGTCATGCGCTCAAGGCGTTGGGGGCCCGGGCCCAGAAACAGGGGCTGGAGCTGGTCTGTCGCTGCGACCTGGCGGTGCCGCGCGTCGTGATCGGGGACCAGGGCCGTCTGCGGCAGGTGCTCGTGAATCTGATCGGCAATGCGATCAAGTTCACGCCGCACGGGCATGTCGTGCTCGAGGTGCGGTGCGTGGAGTGCAAGCCCAGTGGGGCGCGCGTGTCGTTCTCGGTCGCCGATACCGGGATCGGCATCCCGCCGGAGAAGCAGGAAGCGATCTTCCGCGTGTTCGAACAGGCCGAGATGTCGACCAAGCGGCGGTATGGCGGAGCGGGCCTGGGGCTGGCCATTTCCCAGGAACTGGTGCAGATGATGGGGGGCCGGATCGAGGTGGTCAGCGAGGTGGGGCGTGGCAGCCGGTTCTCCTTCACGGTGCCGTTGGGCATCCCGGGCCCGGATGCAGAACCCCCACTGGTCGTGCGTGCGCGACCCTTGGCTGGACATCGCGCGCTGGTGGTCGACGACAGCGCTGTCAGTCGCGACGCGCTGGCCGATACCCTGGAACAGGTCGGGATGGTTGTCGCCCGCGCTCCGCACGGCACGAGAGCGCTGGAATTGCTGCACGAGGCACAGGCGGCTGCGGAACTCTTCGACGTGGTCATCACCGATGCACACATGCCGATGATGGATGGATTTCTGCTGGCACGGCGCGTGCGTGATGACCCGCGGCTGCCCTGCCGTGTGATTGTGATGCGCGCCGCCGGAGATGTGCCGCGCGACGAGAAGTACTGGGAACAGGCGGGTGTGGCTGCGCATCTGATCAAGCCGGTGACACCGCCCGAGCTGCTGGATGTGCTGCTGAACTTACTGGTCGTGCCGACGGAGTCCACGCCACGCGCCGCGCCCCAGGTCCGCGCACCCGGACACGCCGAGGCGGCAGGTGGGCGTCGCATCCTGCTGGTCGACGACAGCCTCATGAATCAGAAACTGGCCGCGACCATCCTCGGCAATGGCGGCTATGATGTGGTGATTGCCAACGACGGGCGGGAGGCGGTCGCGGCCTGGCAGAGGCAGCCGGTGGACCTGATCTTGATGGATATCCAGATGCCCGAGATGGACGGGTTTGAGGCGACGCGGCTCATCCGGGAGCAGGAGCGCGCGGCGGGAGGCCACGTGCCGATCGTGGCCCTCACGGCCCATGCGCTCAAAGGCGATCGCGACCAGTGCCTGCAGGCGGGGATGGACGGGTACATCGCCAAGCCGCTGCGAGCCCGCGAGTTGTTGGAGGCCGTCGCATCCACACTTGGGGCTGACCACCATGATTGACCAGCACGCGACGTCCGACGTTCCCCGCGATCATTGGCCCCGCGTGCTGGTGGTGGGTGCCACAGGCTATGTGGGCGGGCGGCTCCTGCCGCTGCTCGAGCAGCGCCACGTTCAGCTTCGCTGCCTGGCGCGCCGTCCCGAGTACCTGCGCCCACACGTCGCCGCGACGACGGAACTGATCGCCGCAGATGTGCTCGACGCGAACTCCCTTGCCCCCGCCCTGGCCGGTGTCGACACGGCGTTTTACCTGGTCCACTCCATGGGAGCCGGCCGCGCGTTCGAGGAACAGGACCGGCACGCGGCTGAGAACTTCGCCCGGGCCGCGCGGGAAGCCGGCGTCCGGCGCATCATCTACCTGGGTGGACTGGGTGACGAATCGGTGGAGCTCTCGCCGCATCTGCGGAGCCGTCACGAGGTGGGACGCATCCTGCGCTCGGCGGGCTGCCAGGTTGTCGAGTTCCGCGCCTCGATCGTGCTGGGCTCGGGCAGCCTGTCGTTCGAACTGGTCCGCGCGCTGGTGGAACGCCTGCCCATCATGGTCTGTCCGAAATGGGTCGCCGTCAGGGCACAGCCGATCGCGGTTGAAGATGCCCTGGCGTACCTCCTGGCAGCTCTGGACTGGTCCGCAACCGAAAGCCGCGTCTTTGAGATTGGGGGCCCGGATCAAATGACGTACGGCGAGATCATGCAGGAGTACGCGCGCCAGCGCGGGCTGCGCCGGTTCCTCATTCCTGTTCCCGTGCTGACGCCGCGGCTGTCGAGCCTCTGGCTGGGACTGGTGACGCCGGTGTACGCGCGCGTGGGACGCGCGCTGCTCGAAAGCGTGCGACACCCGACCGTGGTGCAGGACGACGCTGCCCTGCGTGTGTTCGCGATCCGGCCGCGCGGCGTCGCCGAGGCAATTGCCCGCGCGCTGGTCAACGAAGACCACGACTTTGCCCAGACGCGCTGGTCCGATGCGCTGTCGGCGTCGCGGGGCCTGCGCAGCTGGGGCGGCGTCCGGTTCGGGAACCGGATCGTGGATTCACGCACGATCACCGTGCCCGTCGGAGCTGAACAAGCGTTTGCTCCGGTCCGCCGCATCGGCGGGACGACCGGATGGTACTATGCGAATTGGTTGTGGACCTTGCGTGGCTGGCTGGATCTGCTGGTGGGCGGCATCGGACGGCGGCGCGGGCGGCGCGACCCGCAGCACCTGCAGGTGGGCGACACGCTCGACTGGTGGCGCGTGGAACAGTACGAGCCGAATCGACTGCTCCGGTTGGCCGCGGAGATGAAGCTGCCCGGTCGGGCCTGGCTCGAGTTCGAAGTCACACCCGATCCCGCCGGCGCGGTGATTCGCCAGACGGCGATCTTCGATCCGATCGGCCTCGGGGGGCAGTGCTACTGGTACGCGATCTACCCGCTCCACGCCCTGATCTTCCGCGGCATGCTCCGCCGCATCGCCGCGCAGGCCTGATGTCACCAGCGGCGCCGGTACCCCACCGGCCTCGTGCCGGTGGACGCCCGGTTTGGTAACTACTGGGTGCTGCGTGGAGCGCGGGCGCCCCACCGGCCCCGTGCCGGTGGACGGCCGGTTTGGTAACTACTGGGCGCGGCGTGGAGCGCGGGCGCCCCACCGGCCCCGTGCCGGTGGACGCCCGGTTTGGTAACTACTGGGCATGACACACGCGGGGCGGGCGCCCCACCGGCCCCGTGCCGGTGGACGCCCGGTTTGGTAACTACGGGGCATGACACACGCGGGGCGGGCGCCCCACCGGCCCCGTGCCGGTGGACGCCCGGTTTGGTAACTACGGGGCATGACA
>JALOQX010000093.1 GCA_025459265.1 Pirellulaceae bacterium
TCATAGTTCGGATCCACTACCGACACCAGACCGGGGATCCGCTCGAGATCGATGATGCTGCTGACAATGCCGGTAAACACCAGACGGCTGTTCGCCTCCAGCACGTCGTCCGGACCCACTGGCGTGATGCGGCGATCCTGGCACTCGATCTCAATCAAGAACAACCCCGGCAACTGCCGCAGCCCGGCTTCCTCGACCGTCTTCCCCACGAGCCGGCACGTGGGCTGCACCAGCATCTCGGCCAGATACTCGCGGCGGCTCTCCCCCAACTGCTCAAGCAGTTCCTTCCGGTCGGGCAACAGCCGCTGGCCGAACACCAACAAGTACGCGACCCCGACAATCGCATACGGCAGCCCGATCCGGCCGATCTCGAACAGACTCATGGTCTCCACGCCGTTTTCAATCATCAGCCCGTTGACGACCAGGTTGGTGGAGGTCCCAATCAACGTGCACGTGCCGCCCAGAATCGTGAGGTACGAGAGCGGGATGAGCAGTTTGGACGGCGAGACGCGATGCCGCCGGCTCCAGTCGATCACGACCGGCACGAACATGGCCACAATGGGCGTGTTGTTCAAGAAGGCCGACATCGGGATCACCAGCGCCGCCAGCCGCGCCAACACGCCGCGTGTCGTCTTTGCCCCGCCCAGGACCTGCTGCCCCAGGAAGTCCAGAATGCCCGTCTCGCGCAGACCCGCCGCGACCACAAACAGCACGGCCACGGTCAACATCCCGCTGTTGGAAAACCCCGCGAAGGCTTCGTCCGGCGTGATCACACCACACAGCGCCAGCAGAGCGCTGGCCGACAAGAACGCCAGATCCGGCGGCGCCAGGTTCTTGACCAGCGCGGCAAAGAGAATCACGACGACGACGAGCGTCAGCCAGGCCTCAGCACCCATCAGTTTAAGACTCCCGTTTCCTTCCGTCCTCGGCGGCTCGGCAGGAGCCTCGCCCTCCCGCCGTCGCCTCGCCCTCCCGCCGTCGCCTCGCCCTCCCGGGTCGGCGGAGGGACGAGTAGCGAACAAGGAGTGACGAGCTCCGAAGGAAATCCCCCTCGTCCCTCGAAGCTCCTTGCTCGTTACTCGTCACTCAATGCCGTCCTCTGGCCTCTGTCCTCCGTCCTCGGCTCGGCAGGAGCCTCGCCCTCCCGCCGTCGCCTCGCCCTTTTTCCTTCAATGTTCAATGTTCAATGTTCGATGTTAAATGTCCAATGTTAAATGTCCAATGTTCGATGTTCCTTTCACCATTCGCATGTTTCTGCAAAGCCAGCACGACCAGCCCGATCAGGATCGCGAACGGTCCTTCGCCGAGCGTCCAGGAAAGCGGCATGGGGGCGTGGAGGTCAATCCCCAGCTGCACGACGCCACTGGTGAGATAGAGGACGCCGAGGAGCGTGACGAACGAGGCGTTGCGACGCACGTCCCGCGCGACAAACAGCGTGATCACACCCATCAGGGCATAGAACATTGACAGCGAACGGGCCAGATAGTTGACAATCGGCGCGGCCGGCAGTTCGCCCTCGACCGTTGCGCGGTGGATCGCGTTCATCCACTCGAAGGGCAGGAACACGGCGAACGTGGCCAGCACGGCGGCACAGCCGACGAGACGAAGGATGATCGTAATGGCGAGTTCGGCGCGTGACATCGACGCTCCTCAGTCTGCCCGGTGCAGCTACCGTCCCTCGGCCGGTCCCGGGATGGTCAGCACAGCCAACGAGTAGGGAGGCAGCGTGAATCGGACCCGCGCGTCGGCCCGGTCTGCATCGATCGTCGCCGGGCGAATCTCGTGAGGTCGTTCGAGCGTATTGCGGGCCGAGAGCGAGCCGGGCGCGATGACTTGCAGACGCGGTGTAGCCAGTTGCGCGACCCCCGCGACGGATACCCAGACCACGCGCGCGGCATCGGTCGGATTCACGGCCTTGAGGATGTACTGCCGGGGGCTGCTCGAAGTCGTCGCCACGACATTGAGTGGGCCGGCATCGCCCGTGACGGCGATCCGTTGGGCCGCAAAGTGGTCACGCCACAGCTTCATCACGACGTAGTTGGGGGCGGGGAACCAGCGGTCCTGATCGAAATTGATGAAGGCGTTGTCCCAGTCGGTGGCTGACACGTGGCGCAGAAACAGGGCCGGGCCACCTACCTCCAGAAAACTCCCGCAGCGCTCGAAGGCGTTCAGCAGCCCGCCGCAGTAGAGGCCGGTCCGCCAGTCCGTGCTTTGCGCGTTCCATTCGGAGACGTAGATCTTCAGGTTCGGGTTGGCGGACTTCGCGATCAGCTGCGCCGTCTTCTCAAAGAAGGCCTCGTACGCGCGGGGGCCCTGGGCAAACGCATCCGGGTTCTCGTAGTGATGGATGCTCAGGTAATCGATGTGCGCCGCACACTTGTCGATGATCGTCTGGTTCCACGGCAACCCGTTGGGATCGTCGCCGTAGCCGGCGCTGCCGCAGGCGGCAAGCCGGATGGAGGGGTCGACCTGCTTCATGGCCGGGGCGAAAACGTTCACCGCGTCCGCGTAGGCAGCCGCGCCCATGTGCCAGGTTTCGTTGTCGATTTCCCAGTACTTCACGCCGTACGGCTCCGGATGTCCGTTGGCAGCCCGCACGCGGCCCCAAGTCGAGTCGGCTGCGCCGTTGCAGTACTCGATCCAGTCGCGCACATCCTGCAGGAACTCAGCCGGGTCGACATCGCCGTTCCACTGCTTGGTGCCGATGTTGACGACGATCAACGGTTCGGCACCGACCCGTCGGCACATCGCGACGAACTCGTCGACGCCGAATGAGTTCACGTCGCGGTCGTCCCAGATCTCCAGGGGATACATCTGTCGTTTGGCCTGCGGGCCGATGGCGTCCTTCCAGCGATAGGGGGAGGCGAAGCAGCCGCCGGGCCAGCGGATCACCGGCGGTCGCAGCTCGGCGATGGCGCCGAGCAGATCCGGGCGAAAGCCGCCATCCTGCTGCCAGGAGCGCGGCATCAGACTGACCTGGTCAATCTGAATGTCGCAGGCGCCGGACGTCACGATCTGCAAGCGTGCCGCGCGGGATGCGCCGCCGGCGGTCAGGGTGAAGGGGTACTCGCACCAGGCGTCACGCGGCGCTGCCAGTGTCGCCGCGGCCAGTTCCTGGTCGCCATCTCGCAAACGGACCGTGATTCCGGCGGGTGCTGTGCCTCGAGCGAACAGCGAGCCGACGTACTTCTCGTCAGCTCGAACCGCCACCGGGTGCTGTTCGATGCCCGTCTCGCCGTCCTCTCCGACCACACGCTGGCTGCACTTGCCATTGGCGGCGTCACCGGCCGCGATCGAGACGCGTCCTGTGCCGACCTTGCGCCAATGCTGGGCGACGCTGTCCTGGCCCAGTACTTCCGGCACGCCCGCGAAGAGGACCTGGCCGTCGAGGCTGTGGACCTGCAGGTTTCGGAACTGCGCCGTGGTGGCCCACGTGCCGACGCCGACGCGGCCGCTGGCATGGCCGGCGGGATCGGAGAAGTCGATCAGCATCCGGCCATCGAGCCATACCTGGATCCGTGGTCCTGCGCACCGCACGCGGATGGGGTACCACTTGTCGCTCGTGATGGCGCCATCGACGCGGGGGCCGACCGCGCGCCATCGGCCCTGTCCACTGCGACCGCGCTCCACCTGGTGCGCGACATTGCCCCAGCCGCCGAGATTGCACCAGTAGAAGTCGTCGTCGCCGCGGCACCGGAAGAGGATCAGGAACCCTTCCTGGCCGCCGGTCTTCCGCGCCTCCAGCGTGTACTCGTAATCGGTCCAGTCCGGCGAGCCGAAGACGAGCCGTTGGTTCACGCCCAGACCTTCCTGGACCAGGCAGTCGTCGGCCAGCGACCAGCTTCCCAGGCCGTTCTGTTCGAACGTGCGGTTCCAGACCAACTCGCCCCACAGGCCGCCATTGACGGAGTGATAAATGTGTTCCAGGAAGTGGCCATAGACCTTCTCGTCGATCTGGTTGAGTACCTGGTTGGGGTGCAGCACCAGGGCGACGTCCTGAGCCGCGGCCACAAGGGGCCAGCTGCAGGCGACGAGGAACCAGCTGCAAAGCGCATGACGAGCCAACATGGCGGAATCCTCCGGTAGGTTAGCCATTGAAGTACAGATAGGCGACCAGAATGGCGGCAATGACGCCCAGTGACGCGAAAATGTCAGCCGCACCCCAGCTGGCACGCGACTCGCGCCGCTGTTCGGACGTCACCGTGCCCAACGTCAAGCCCGAAATCGCCGCGTAATCGGGCGCCTTGGTCAGGAGGCTCACGACGATCATGACGACCGCGCACACCAGCAAGATGAGAATGCTGTAGTACTGAAAGAACATGTTGTTCACGATCCACAGAAACGAACCTTCCGCGTAATGAAAGTCCTGGATCAACTTCACGGGCGTATCGATGGCCAGGCGGAAGAGCCCGAGCAGGAATCCCACGATCAACGCCGCCAGGCAGCCGGCGCCGTTGAGTCGTTTCCAGAACACGCCCAGGAAGAACACGACGAAGATGGGAGGCGCCAGGTACGCCTGGACACCCTGCAGGTAGTCATAGAGCCCCTTGCCGCCCTGGATGACGGGGATCCAGGCCAGCCCGATCAGCACCATGACCGTGGTGGCCATCCGCCCGATCCACACCAGCTGATGCTGCGAGACGCCCGGGCGGAGCCGGGAATAGAAGTCCATGGTGAAGAGCGTGGCCGAAGCATTGAAGACGCCGGCCAGCGAACTCATCAACGCCGCCAGCAGTCCCGCCACCACGATGCCGCGGACACCCGGCGGCAACACGTTGGACACCAGCAAGGGAAAGGCCTTCTGCGCCTGATCCCGCACGATCTGGCCCTGGCCATCGAGAATCGTCTGCTGAATCACCGCGTTCTGACCGCTCTTGGCCAGGGCGAAGCAGATCATCCCCGGAATGATGAAGATGAACACCGGCAGCAGCTTGAGCCAGGCGGCGCAGATCGCGCCGCGACGCGCCTGCTGTTCGTTGGGTGCCCCCAATGCCCGCTGCACGATGTACTGGTCGGTGCACCAGTACCACAGCCCGATCACCGGGGCGCAGAACAGCATGCTGAGCCAGGGGTAGTTGTCGTTGAAATACCACGCCATTCGCCCCGACTCGCGGACGGGAGCCCAGGTCGCCTCCACCCCGGAGGGCACCAGCGGCTTCCACAGGTTGAACATCTCCGAGCCGCAGATGTCGCGCAGCGCGCCCCAACCTCCCAGCTCCCTCAGCCCGAAGATGGTGACCAGCACGGAACCCAGGACCAGCACAAGCGTCTGCATCGCCTCGGTGTATGCCACCGCCCGCAAGCCGCCCAGCACGGTGTAGAGCCCGGTGAGCACGATGACCAGGATCGAGCCGATCCAGAAGCTGTTGAGCGGGCCGAGTTGCAGTTCGGGCAACAGCACGGCGAACACCACACCGCCGGCGAAAATGCCGACCGCAATCTTGGTCACGACGTAAGCCACCAGCGTGATTACGGACAAGACCCAGCGGCTGGTCGGGTTGAACCGCCGCTCGAGAAACTCCGGCATCGTGAACACTTTGGACCGCATGTAGAAGGGAACCAGCAGCCAGCCCAGCACCAGCAGACACCACGCGTGCAGCTCGTAATGCGCCATGGCCACACCGTCCGTCGTGCCCGACCCCGCCAGTCCCACCAGGTGCTCGGAGCCGATGTTCGACGCGAAAATCGAAGCGCCGATGATCCACCAGCCGAGATTCCGGCCTGCCAGGAAGTAGTCGTCGGCCGTGTCCCGGTTCTGCAGGATGACCCACCACGCCAGCCCGAAGAGCACGGCAAAGTAGATCCCGATCACCGCCCAATCGAGCCCACTCAGCGCTGTCATCGTCCCACCTTTCGGTCGATAGTGATGCCGCTAGCGCAGTCCGCGCTGCAAGTAGTAATACGCGTCATTCCAGCGCAGTTCCCGCTTGAACTGCGCCAGCGTCGTGTTGTCGTTGATCACCACCAGCTCCAGGTCCGCCATCTCCGCAAAATCCTCCAGGTGCTCCACCGTCAGTTCCTGGGCAAAACTGGTGTGGTGTGCCCCGCCGGCCAGGATCCAGGCTGCTGCCGCCGTGGCCAGGTTCGGTCGCGGCACCCACAGGGCCCGCGCCACGGGCAGTTTCGGCAGCGGCTCGGTCGAGGCCACGACGTCGAGCTGGTTGACTACCATACGAAATCGCTGGCCCATGTCCACTACCGAGACGTTCAGGGCCGGTCCCGGGCGGGCGGTGAACACCAGCCGCACCGGGTCCGCCTTGCCGCCGATCCCCAGCGGATGAATCTCGCAACTCGGTGGCGCCGCCGCGATCGAGGGGCAGATCTCGAGCATGTGGGCGCCCAGCACCTGGTTCCCCGCCGGGTGGAAGTGGTACGTGTAGTCTTCCATGAAACTCACGCCGCCCGCGAGCCCGTGGGCCATAACCTTCATGGCCCGCACCAACGCCGCATGCTTCCAGTCTCCTTCCGCACCGTAGCCGTACCCGTCGGCCATCAGTCGTTGCACCGCGAGGCCGGGCAGCTGGGCCAGTCCGTGCAGATCTTCGAACGTGTCCGTGAATCCCACGAAGCCGCCCGCTTCAAGAAACGCCCGCAGCCCCAGTTCGATCCGCGCCGCCTCGACCAGCGCGTCCCGGCGTGCCCCACCCGGACGCAGCTCGGCGGCCATCGCATACTGCTGATCGTACTCGCGGCAGAGTCGCTCGGCCTCGGATGGCGCGACCGCGCTCACGTGGGCGACCAGGTCCCCGATGCCGTAGCCGTTGACGCGGTAACCCAGCCGCAGCTGCGCCTCGACCTTGTCCCCTTCCGTGACCGCCACCTCCCGCATGTTGTCTCCGATCCGCGCGATCCGCGCGTGCTGAGCGTCCTGCCAGGCGGCGGCCGCACGCATCCAGACACTCAGCTGCGCCTGGACCGCGGGCTCCTGCCAGTAGCCCACGATCACCTTGCGATTCAACCGCATCCGGCTGCACGTGTACCCGAACTCGCGATCCCCATGCGCCGACTGGTTCAGGTTCATGAAGTCCATGTCGATCGTGGACCAGGGGATGTCGCGGTTGAACTGCGTGTGCAGATGCGCCAGCGGTTTGCGCAGGAGGGAGAGACCGGCCAGCCACATCTTGCCGGGCGAAAACGTGTGCATCCAGGTCACGACGCCGGCGCACCGCCGATCGCTGTTGGCAGCCAGGCAGATCTCGGTGATGGCGTCGGGGGTCGTCAGGACCGGCTGGACGACGAGTCGCAAGGGAAGTCCGGCCGCGGTCAAGCCGGCCACAATCTGCCGCGCGTTGGCCTCCACCTGCTGCAGCACTTGCGGGCCGTAGAGGTGTTGGCTGCCCGTGAGAAACCAGATGTCTGACTGTTGGTAGTCGATCACCATGTCATTCCTGTCCATAGTAGGCGCCAGCGCCGTGTTTGCGCTGATGATGTTTGTCCAGCACGTACGACTCGAGCAACGGGGCGTCGCGGCGCAGAGCCCACGTGGCCTGCGCCATCGCCGCGACGGCCTCCAGCGCGACCGCGTTGGCCACCGACTCAGCTGCGTCGCGTCCCCACACAAACGGCGCATGCCCTGCCACGAGCACGGCCGGCAGGACCAGCGGATCGAGATCGGCGAAGCGCTCCACGATCACGCGACCGGTATGTGCCTCGTAGGCCTCGGCCACCTCCGCTGGAGTCAGCACACGCGTGACCGGCACGGGCCCGAAAAAATGATCCGCGTGTGTCGTGCCGAGGCAGGGAATTTCGACGCGCGCCTGGGCAAAGGCAGTGGCCTGCGGGCTATGGGTGTGGGTGATTCCGCCGATCCCGCGCAAGTGACGATACAGCCACACGTGGGTGGGTGTGTCCGACGAGGGACGCAGAGGCCCATCGACCACGCGGCCCTCCAGATCGACCACGACCATTTGTTCCGGCCGCAGCCGCGCATACGGAATCCCGCTCGGCTTGATCACCACGTGCTGGCCGTCTTCGCTCAGGCCGCTCACGTTGCCCCAGGTGAGCGTGACCAGACCGTGCGCGACCAGCGCTTGATTGGCCTGGCAGACTTCCTCCTTCAGTTGCTGCAACATGGCGGTCTCATCCTGTCGTGCGGCGGGCCCGCTGCCGAGCCGACTGCCGGATGGCAATCAGGTCCTTCATGACCGCATGCAGCTGGCCGTCAAACGTGCGCGTCCCCAGCGCGTCATGCAGCAGGCGATACACGTCATAGAGCTGCCCGTAGACCTTCACGGCCGCCGGACGCGGGCGATAGAAGCCGGGCTTCGTGCCGGTCATCTTCCGCTGCGCCTGGTCGACCGAGCGGTACGCGCCGCCGACGACCGCGCCGAAGATGGCGGCCCCCAGCGCGCACGTCTGCGCGGAACGGCTGACCTTCATGGGACGCCCCGTGACGTCGGCATAGATCTGCATCACGAACGGGTTCTTTTCCGCGATGCCGCCGCAGTTCACGACCTCCTTCACCTCCACGCCGTATTCCTCCAGGCGGTTGATGATCGTCAGCGCGCCGAAGGCGGTCGCCTCGACCAGCGCCCGGTAGATCTCGGGGGCAGTTGTATGGAGCGTCTGGCCGACGAGCAGCCCGGTAAGTCGCGCATCGACCAGAATTGTGCGGTTCCCGTTGTTCCAGTCCAACGCGACCAGCCCGCTCTCGCCCGGCGCCAGCCGCTCCGCGGCCCGCGTCAGCGCCGCGTGCGGATCGCCGCCGGCCGTGAACTCGGTGGGCGCCAGGTACTTGACGAACCAGTTGAAAATGTCTCCCACCGCCGACTGACCGGCCTCCAGGCCGTACATGCCCGGCACGATTGAGCCCGGCACGATCCCGCACAGCCCGGGAATGTCGGGCAGCGCACGATCCATCGGTGCCACCATCATGTCACAGGTACTGGTGCCGATGATCTTCACCAGCGTGCCCGGTTTGATGCCTGCCCCGACCGCGCCCATATGCGCGTCGAAGGCGCCGGCCGCCACGGGCAGCCCTGGCGGCAGGCCGACCTGCTGGGCAATGTCGGCCGTCAGCCGACCGGCCAACCGGTCGGCCGGCACGGCCGGCATGGCGTAATGGTCGCGCACGTCGGGAAGCTGCGGATCCAGGCTCTTGAGAAACGACTTGCTCGGCAACCCGCCCCACTGCTCGTGATACATCGCCTTGTGTCCGGCGGCGCAGATGCAGCGCGGCAGCGTGTCGGGGTCCAGGTTGCCGGTCAGCCAGGCCGGGATGAAGTCGGCCAGTTCGACCCAGGCGTAGGCGGCCGCGAAGACCTGGGGCGCGACACGTCGGCAGTGCAGGATCTTGGACCAGTACCACTCGCTGCTGTAGGAGCCGCCGCACTTCTTCAGGTACCCGTCCTTGTGTCGCGCGGCGCGCTGGGTGATCTCTTCCGCCTCTGCATGACTGGTGTGGTCCTTCCACAGCCAGGCGTGGGCGGCCAGGTTCTTGCGGAACCGCGGCAGCAGCGCCAGCGGCTGGCCCTGCCGGTCGACCGGAATGGGCGTTGAGCCGGTGGTGTCGACCCCCAGGCCCACCACCTGCTCGGGAGAGAACCCCCGCTGGGTCCCCGCGGCCCGCACCGCGGTGTGGACCGCCTGCCGGAAACCCTCCAGGTAGTCCGCGGGATTCTGTCGAGCCAGATTCGGATCGCTGGGATCGAGCAGAATGCCAGCATCGCCACTGGGGTAGTCGTACACGTGGGTCGCGATCTCGGCACCGTCGCTCACGTCCACGATCAAGGCCCGGACGCTGTTGGTGCCGTAGTCGACGCCGATCGCGAACTGCTTGTCACTTCGTTTTGCCATCGTTGCTCACCTGTTGCCTGCGGAAGGACCGGACAATTGTGCACTCAGTACGTCGGTATCCCTGCCTGGTACGTCACGTTTCGCGTCGCTCGGCCGTCGCCGCGGCTGCGGTTGCGGCGTCCCGAAACTGGCCAAACACGGCGAACGCTTCACCCATGAAACCCCGGATCTGCTCCGGTTTGACACGCTTGCCGGCCCGATATACGAGCAATTGATGACCGCGTCCTTCGACCGTCAGGTGCGGCTGTGTTTCGAGGAACGACAGCAGGGGGCCGGAGAACAGGCGGCGGATCGCCTGCTCGTTTGCCCCTCGGAGCAGAAACGTCTTGGAGAACCGCGGGTGCGACGCGAAATCGATATCCTGGAAACCGAATACTTTGCCGATCCCGTGCAGCAGGCTCTGCGGGCGGACCTCGAATTGCGGCAGGTTCAGCCGCGGCGATTGGAAACACGCCACGGTCTGCCGAGGCGTCTGCGAGTTCTTGCCGCTGCCGGTCGTGTACCGGTAGTCGAACAGACTCAGGCTGACTTCGTCCGTGTCGGCCTGAATCCGGTTGCTGACGGTCTTGGAGCGTCCCTGGGTGAAGAGCGGGAGACCCGCGAACTCGTCCCACAGCGACGTGTTGTCCTCACCTTGGAACGACAGGCCCAGGGCATCGGCGAGTTCACTCAACGCCTTACGACGCTGTTGCGTCTGCCAGTGGTTCCAGGCTCCGCCGGCCAGCAGCAGTCCGGCGATGCCGGCGAAGATCAGGAAGGGTAGCAATGCGTCGAGGTCCATGGGGCGGTGCGCTCGCAGCCGACGTGATCATACGACCGCTCAGTATAGCCTGTCGTTGCCCAACTGCGACGCCGGCTGCGTCGAAGTTGGGCAAATTTCCCCAGGGATCGCGACTTACTCCTTTTCGCCGGGACCTTGTGGTTGAAGCTCGCGAAACGTGATGTCTGCTCAGGAGGGACTCCCCTCGGCGGCGCGCCGCTCCGCCACGACGCGTTCCAGCTCGGCGATCTGGATCCGCATCAGCCGCACGTCGGTTTCCTTCTCCCGCAGCTGCTCGCGCAACTGCTCCAGCTGCCGCTCCGGGGACACCCGCAGCAGTCGATTGAGCAGCCGCAGCAAGAGCATCGCGCGCAGAGCCCGCATGGCCAGCCCGCGCAGCCGGTACAGGCGGCTCATCCGCACCAGCTGCTCGACACGCGCGACTCGTGCCAGACGCGTGGCACGCACGACACGCAGCGAACGCAGAAACGAGATGAACGGCAGGACGATGATGGCAATGTCGAGCCAGTGTTCCTTGCAGTAGCGCAGCTTCTTGTCGGTCACCGAGAACATGACGATGAACTCGAGCGCGAAGGCGAACCAGATCATGCCCAGGCTCACGTGCAGCGCCAGCTGCAGCCAGCGGTGGGCCAGCACCTGCGGCCGCATGCCAAACTCGATCAACAGCACCGGCAGAATGGCCAGTGCGATGAGGATCATGGGGACGCTGAAGAGGCGTTCCAGCCGCGCCCGCAGCGACCGGTTCGGTTTGCGCCAGCCCAGGACCGGCAACCAGATCATGCCGCCCATGTCCGGGTTGCGGGCGCAGAGACGCATCGGGGGGAAACCGCAGGCGATCAGCCCCGGGCCATAGGTCGGCCACCAGGGCACGCTGCGGTCGCGCAGCAGGAACCGCACGACGAACTCGGCCAGAAACACCACCCACAGCAGCTCGAGGGCGAGCACACAGCGGTGACCCGCCAGCAGCGCGTCGTCGCCGCTGATCAGCACCTGCGCACCGGCCGGCACAACCGGTGGCAGCTCGTGGTGCGCGTCTTCGGTCACCACCGGCTGGAGCATGGCCGGCACGTCCACCCACAGCACGACCAGGGCCGCCAGGAATGCCAGATACAGCAGCGACAGCGCAAACATCGGGGGGGCCAACCACCGCGCGCACCGCCGCCTCGCGGCGCGCAGGCGGTCCATCACGTCGTCCGCGCCCGCCGACGCGACGCCGATGCTCGCGGTCCTATCGATCGCCTCCGGCGCTGTCATGGCAGATCCTGCCGGGCTGGACCACACGCATCGCGCGCGGCCGCAGCCTGATCGTCACTTTCCGTCACCGTTCACGGTCCGCCAAAGTCGCCTTTCGCGCGAAAGTAGCGCCACTTTCGCGGAGCGAAAGGCGACTCTCTGGGCCAAATCGCGGCTAACATGGCGCCGCCCTGTGAACGGTTACCACTTTCCTAACTCATCATGCCCGGACACTGCTCGTGCGGGCCGTGTCGAGGATGGGGCGAAGGGACGCGACCACGCATGGCCAGCTCGCCCGACTGGAAGACCGCGCCCACACTCTGAGCCATGCCCCGCAACCGGGCCAGTTCCTCGTCAGTGATCGGCCGAAACTGCCTGCCGGCTTCCCAGGCCTTGGGGGCCAGATCCAGCCACGCCGGTGGAATGCCACTCACCACCGCCCGCTGCGAGAGCGTGAACCGGAACGCCAGACTGATCTCGTCCTGGTCCTCCAGCGTGCGGTACCACCACTTGCGCGGCCGCTTCTCCCAGGTCATCTCCGCCGGCCAGTCCCCCCCCGACATCGGCTTGATCGCCAGGACGGCCGCCCCCTGCTCGGCCGCCAGGTCCAGCACTTTCTGGCCGAACCCGAATACGAAGTGCTCCACGTAATTGACCGGAAACATGACCGTATCGAAGGGGAACTTCTGCAGTGCCAGCAGCGCCGCGCGCGTCGTGTGCGCGGAGAATCCGATGTGCCGGACCTTGCCCTGCTCGCGCGCACGCAGGATCGTCTCCATCGCGCCGCCCGCCCCCAACGACTGCTCGACGTCCTCGTCCGGCTTGATCAGACAGTGCAGCTGATACAGGTCGAAATAATCGGTGCGCAGCCGCCGCAGCGACCGCTCCAGTTCCTCCTGGGCGCCGGCACGCGTCCGCAGTTTCGTCTTGCAGGACAGGAAGATCGATTCGCGGCGAAACCCGTCGATCTCCGCGAACGCCTGTCCCATCCGCTCTTCGCACACGCCATCCGCGTAGGCGGGAGCCACGTCGAAGTAGTTGATCCCTTGCTCCAAAGCCTGACGGAGCGAGTCGGTACAGTCGGCCTGCGTCCCCTCGCGCAGCGCAAAACCGGCATAACCGATGATCGAGATCCGCTGTCCCGTCCGACCCAACACACGGTGTGGCATGCCAGCCACGACGACGTCCGTCGGGTCATCGAGGGCGGCCGGCGTCGGTGCGGCCCACACGCCACACGAGGTTGAACCCGCACCTGCGGCCACCGCCTGGAGAAACGAGCGTCGCTGCATGATCCTCTCCTCACTGACCCGCCGGTCGAAAGGCCGGTCACGACTCCGCAGCGGTCACGCACCGCCACGCTGCCAAGGGGTCGGACCCGGTCGCCGAGCGTTCCCCGATTTTTGCAGGTCAGCGCCGCCGATTCAATTCGTACCGGTCCCGCGCCGCACGCCCGGCATCCGGGGGGGCACCTTCCGGCTCGCCCAATACGCCCTACAATTGCGTGCCGGGTCGGCCGGCAGGGGGGCTCTGCGGCAGCGATCTGCCGGACGCGACCGCGACAGAGCATCGAGCGGTTCCAACGGTGGCGGGCGGAACCGGACGTATAAGGATCCCACGGCGTTGTCCACACGAATTTGGCCCGGTCGCCCCTACCCGCTGGGCGCCACCTGGGACGGGAAGGGGGTGAATTTCGCGCTCTTCTCGGCGCACGCGTCGCGCGTCGAGTTGTGCCTGTTTGATGCCGTCACGGGCACGGAACGCGAGTGCATTCCGTTGCGCGAACAGACGGATCTCGTATGGCACTGCTACCTGCCCGGTGTGCGGCCAGGTCAGCTCTACGGCTATCGCGTGCACGGACCGTATGAGCCCGAACAGGGCCACCGGTTCAATCCGAACAAGGTCGTGCTCGACCCGTACGCCAAGCTCATCGGCCGTGACGTACGCTGGTCCGACACGATGTTCGGCTATCGAGTCGGCGATCCCGAGGCGGATTTGTCGCGCGATGTCCGCGACAATGCGGAAGACGCCCCGCTGGCTGTCGTGATCGATCCGCGGTTTCGTTGGGGCAGGGACCGGCGTCCGCGCACGCCCTGGCACCGGACGGTGATTTACGAGGCGCATGTGCGCGGGCTTACGGCGCTCCACCCGGCGCTGTCCCCGTCGCAACGGGGCACGTACGGCGCGTTGGCGTCGCGCCCGGTGCTGCGGCATCTGCGGCAGCTGGGCGTGACGGCCGTGGAGCTGTTGCCGGTCCATCATCATGTGGACGATCGCCACCTGGTCGAGCGCGGGCTGACGAACTACTGGGGATACAACACGCTGTCGTACTTTGCGCCCGACACGCGTTACGCAGCATCTCCGGCGCTGGCGGTATGGGAATTCAAGCAGATGGTGCGGCGTCTCCACCGCGCCGGCCTGGAGGTGATTCTGGATGTGGTCTACAACCACACGGGCGAAGGCAATCATCTCGGTCCGACCTTGTCCCTGCGCGGCATCGACAACGCGTCGTACTATCGGCTCGTGCACAACAAGCGGCGCTATTACACCGACTTCACCGGCTGCGGCAACACGCTGAACATGCTCTGCCCGCACGTCCTGCAGCTGATCATGGACAGCCTGCGGTACTGGGTGACCGAGATGCACGTGGACGGTTTTCGGTTTGATCTCGCCAGCACACTCGCGCGCGAGCTACATGACGTCGATCGACTGGGCGCGTTCTTCGACATCATCCACCAGGACCCGATCCTGTCCCAGGTCAAGTTGATTGCCGAACCGTGGGACCTGGGCGAAGGCGGATATCAGGTCGGCAACTTCCCCGTGCTGTGGACCGAGTGGAATGGCAAGTACCGGGACACGGTGCGGCGTTTCTGGCGCGGTGACGGCGATGCGGTGTCAGAGTTTGCCACGCGGCTGTGCGGGAGCAGCGACCTGTACGAACACAGCGGGCGCAAGCCGTATGCCAGCATCAATTTCGTCACGTCGCACGACGGGTTCTCGCTGCGTGATCTGGTGACGTACGAGCAGAAGCGCAACGAAGCCAACGGCGACCAGAACCAGGACGGCGATAATCACAACCTGAGCTGGAACTGCGGCCTGGAAGGGGAGACGACGGATGTGGCGATCACGAGCCTGCGCCGTCGCCAGTTGCGGAATTTCTTCCTCACGCTCATGCTGTCGCAGGGCGTGCCGATGATCCGCAGCGGAGATGAGTTCGGACACACGCAGGGAGGCAACAATAACGCCTACTGCCAGGACAATTCCATCAACTGGCTGAACTGGGATGCGCAGCCCTGGCAGCAGGTACTCTGTGCGTTTGTGGCTCAGACGACGCGCCTCCGCGCGGCCCATCCCGTCCTGCAGCGGCGGCAGTTCTTCCAGGGGCGACCGATCCGCGGCGCGTCCGCGCGGGACCTCACCTGGCTGACCCGCGACGGCAAGCCGATGAAGGACAGCGACTGGCACGCGGCCCGTGCGCGGGTGCTGGCCTTCTGTCTCAACGGCCACATCGAAGAGGTGGATGACCGCGGGCAGCCGATCGTCGGTACGACCCTGCTGGCGCTGTTCAACGCCGAGGACCGGGAGATCCTGTTTCACCTGCCGGCGCTCGAGCGCCATCAGTACTGGCAGCCGGTGCTGGACACCAACCGTGCGCCGCTGCCGCGCCGCCGCTGCCGCGGTGGCCAGGGATACACGCTCCCCGCGCGGTCGTGCGCCGTCCTGGAACTCCGCCGGCAGCTGCTCGGCGTGATCCGCCGCTGGGGCACGCTCCGCAACGGCAGCACGCCTGCCGTGGAAGTGCCACGCGTAACGCGCAGTCCTTGAGACAGGATGAACAGGATCGACCGGATGCAGAACCACCGAGCTGCCACGATGCAGGCCCCCTCCCCCCCATCCCGTGTTGCGGTCCGGCCTGGTGCGCACGGGAAGATCCGCGTGCGCAACACGGGACGGGGGAGAGGGGACTTGTGCGGCCCGGCGTCACACCGTCACGTTCTGCGCGGTTCGCGGGGCGAATGGGGGCTGATCACCCGCTTCGAGGCCGGGCGGTAGGGGGCGCGGCGGGCGATGATCGCCGTCAGCAGCAGGCCCAGCAGCAGGCCAACGCCAATGGTCAGCAGGAACAGCTGCGGCACGAATTGTTCCTCGTAGCCGTGTCGCAGGTTCACGCCGAAGATGGCCGTCAACGTGGCGATCGGGAAGAAGAAAGCGGCAAGCAGATTGAGCCGATGCGCCGCCACGGCCATATGATGGCTTGCTTGCACCTGCTCCTCGCCCCGCTTGGCCCGCAGATAGTCGAGCGAGTTCTTGGTCTCCGAGAAGAGCAGCTCCGCGTTGCGTTCGATCGCATACGCCCGGTCCCGCAGTTGCAGGATGTCCCGATCCTCGGGGCACAGCTGCCTTGCCTCCTGCAGCACCTGGTGCAGGTTACGGGCCGCGCGATGGACAGGCGCCAGGGCATTGAGGACCTGGAAGTACTCCTCCACCGTCGTGGCCGCCGATTCCTGCCGATCGAGCCGATTGACCGCCTCGTCGTACTCTTCGATGTGCAGCGTCAAGGCGTGAATCCCCGCCCCCATCGTACTGGAGTTCCACTCGCCCGGCGGACTGCGCCAGAACAACCGGCCCGTGCGCTGCGCGTCGTCAGGTTTGGGCGGGGCGTGCAAGACAAGCAGCAAGTGATCGTCCGCAGACATCGCTCTCTGACGACCCACCTGACTGCCCAAACGGTCGCGAATCGCGGCGGGCAGTTGCCATTTCGAGGGAAGAATCGAGGCAGCCATAGGTTCCTCACTGTTGGAAATCGAACAACTCGAACGCACGCGAAAGCGGAGGCCGCCTACTGACTGCCCACGCCGTGGACACGCATGCGGAGCCCGAACAGATGCTGTTGCGCGGTAATGAACAGGGTCTCGCGGTCCTTGCCGCCAAAGCAGACGTTGGCGGTCCAGCCGGCGTCAATTGCGATCGTGCGGATCTGTTCGCCGGCGGGACTGAACACCGTCACGCCGCGACCAGTGAGGTAGACGTTCCCTTCGTCGTCGATCGTCATGCCGTCCGACCCCAGCGCGCAGAACTGGCGTTTGTTCTGCAGGCTGCCGTCCGGCTGAACGTCATACGCATAGGTGACGCCCGCGCGGATGTCCGCGACGTACACCAGCTTCCCGTCGGGCGTGCCGATGATCCCGTTGGGCTGCTGCAGGTCGTCGATCACGCGGACCAGATTCTGTCGATCGGGCGCCAGGTAGTACACGCCCTCGACCCCTTGTTCGCTTGCGCCGCGCGCCCAGTAATCCCGCTTGTAGAACGGGTCGGTAAAATAGAGGCCGCCGTCCGGCCGGATCCACACGTCATTGGGGCCGTTGAGCAGTTTGCCCTGATAGTCTTTCACCACGACGTCCACGGTCCCATCGGAGCGGATGCACCAGAGTTCGTTCTTTTCGTCCGCGCAGGCCCACAGGTTGCCGGCGGCATCGAAACACAGCCCATTCGCGCGTCCGCACGGTTGCTTGAACGTCGACAGCTTCCCGTCGAGCGACCATTTGAGGATGCGATCATTCGGCTGGTCGGTGAACAGCACATTGCCCTCGGCATCGGCGGCCGGTCCTTCCGTGAACTGGAATCCGTCAGCCAGCGGGATCACCGTGGCTCCGGGAGCGACGACATCGTCGGCCGCCTGCGCGCTGCACAGGACACACCAGACCAGACTCCCGGCCAGCGTCCGCGCTGCGGACGTGAATGCCCCCCCGCGAGTTCTCGGACGATTGACCATCGTTTCCTCCTGTGGTATCGAATCGTGGGTGCGCGTCAAGCCCGCCGGCCACTGGCAGCGGCTCGTGCTGGATTCGGGCAAAGACGGGTTCACAAGTCAGGTCGAGGTGGTGATCGCCGCTCCGCCCGAACAGGTCTATCAGCACCTGGTCAACGATATCGGCAAATGGTGGGAGCCCGACCATACCTATTCGGGCGACAGCGCCAACCTGTACCTCGAAGCCACAACGAAGGGCTGGTTCGGTGAACGGCTGCCGACCGGTGGCACCGTCCAGCACATGGAAGTGATCGCGGTCTTCCCGGGCAAGCTGCTCCGCCTGCGCGGTGCGCTCGGGCCACTGCAGGAATTCGCCATCACGGGAGTCATGACCTGGAAGCTGGCGCCGACCGACCAGGGTACACGACTGACGGTGGTCTACGTCGTGGGTGGCTATCGTGCTGGCGGGATTGCCGAGTTCGCAGCGCCCGTCGACCAGGTGCTCACCATCCAGGTACAGCGGCTCAAGGAATTCGTCGACAACGGCGGGCGCATGCGAACATTGAACATTGAACATTGAACATTGAACATCGAAGGGAGGGCGGAGGAGAGTAGGAGGGCGAGGCGGTGGTGGGAGGGCGAGGCGGTGGTGGGAGGGCGAGGCGGTGGTGGGAGGGCGAGGCTCCGGCCGAGCCGCGCGCGCAGGGGAGGGACGAATGCCGAGCAAAGACCTCCGAGCGACGAGGAGTTTCCTATCTGAGTGTATTCGGCGCGTTGCTCAGTCGGGTGCGAAACGGGCGAGGTACGCGTCGGTCTGGTGCAGCTGTCCCGCGGCCTGTTCGTCCTTCAGGAGCAAGAAATCCTCGACGACCAGCGCGTCCATGTTGGTGGCCAGGAAACAGCGGTACGCCTCGGCCGGCGTGCAGACGATCGGTTCGCCCCGCACGTTGAAACTCGTGTTGACGATCACTGGGCAGCGCGTCTGCGCCTCAAACGCGCGCAGCAACCGGTGGAACCGCCCATGACGCGCGGCGTCGACCGTCTGCACCCGCGCCGAATAATCGACATGCGTCACGGCGGGAACCGACGATCGCACGCCCTGCAGCTTGTCGAGTCCCTGGAGCTGCGACACATCGAGTGCGGTGCGTTGGGACGCGGCGACCGGCGCGACGAGCAACATGTACGGGCTGGTGTCGCCCTCGCGCCACTGGAAGTACTCGCCGACGCGCTGCTGCAGTACGGCCGGCGCGAAGGGCCGAAACGACTCGCGGAACTTGATCTTCACGTTCATCACGCGCTGCATGTCCGGGCTGCGGGCATCGCCCAGGATACTGCGGCTGCCCAGCGCCCGGGGCCCGAACTCCATGCGACCCTGCATCCACCCGACGACCTTCTGGGCGGCCAGCAGCTGGGCGACGCGCTGGCACAGCTGCTCCTCATCCGCCACGACGTGATACGTCGCCCCCGCGTCGTCCAGCGCAGCCCGAATCTGCTGAGGCGAGAAGCGCGGACCCAGGAGTGACCCGTGTTGCGCGTCGAGCGGACAAGGGGTGCGGGGGTTGCCGAGGAGTTGATACCAGATGAACAGCGCCACACCCAACGCGCCGCCGGCGTCGCCGGCCGCCGGTTGGATCCAGATCCGGTCGAACGGGCCCTCGCGCAGGATGTGCCCGTTGCCGACGCAGTTGAGCGCGACGCCGCCGGCCAGGCACAGGTGCCGCAGCCCCGTCTGCCGATGCACGTGGCAGGCGGTACGCAGCATGATCTTCTCCGTCACGGCCTGGATCGAGGCCGCCAGGTCCATCTCCCGCTGGGTCAGGGGTTCCTCGGGGCGGCGCGGCCGGCCGCCGAAGAGCCGCGCAAATTTCGGGGAGGTCATGCGCAGGCCCTGGCAGTAGCGGAAGTACGACATGTCCAAGCGGAACGAGCCGTCGGGCCGCAGGTCCACCAGCTGCTGGAGTATGAGGTCTTCGTACCGGGGTTCGCCGTAGGGAGCCAGCCCCATGAGCTTGTACTCGCCCGAGTTCACCTTGAAGCCGCAGAAATAGGTGAAGGCCGAGTACAACAGGCCCAGGGAATGGGGAAAACGCAGTTCATGCGTCAGGTGCAGCTGGTTGCCGCGGCCGGCGCCCAGGCTGGCCGTGGCCCACTCGCCGACACCATCCAACGTCACAATCGCCGCCTCGTCAAACGGCGACGGAAAGAAGGCGCTGGCCGCATGCGATTCGTGATGCTCGGTGAACACGTACCGCTTGCGAAATCGCCCTTGCAGCCCGGCACGCAGCTCGCGCGGCAAGTGGAGCTTCTGATGCAGCCAGACCGGCATGGCGGACAAAAATGACCGGATCCCGGCCGGAGCGTACGCCAGATACGTCTCGAGCAACCGCTCGAACTTCAGCAGCGGCTTGTCATAGAACCCCACGTAGTCCAGCTGATCCGGCGCCAGCTGTGCCTCCTCCAGGCAGTACGCGATGGCGTGGACGGGAAAGTCGCTGTCATGCTTTTTGCGCGTGAAACGCTCCTCCTGCGCCGCCGCCACGATTTGGCCGTCCACGACCAGCGCAGCGGCCGCATCATGATAGAACGCCGAGATTCCGAGAATCGCCGTCATGCTGGGCCGCGCTGCAGCTCTGTCAGATCTCGAGGTACTCCTCCACGGCCTCGCGGAGGATCGTCTTGTCGGGCTCCAGGCCCGTCCAGATGTGGAAATCGAGCGCCACCTGATTGACGAGCATGCCGAGCCCGTTGAGGATCGTGCAGCCGCATCGCTCGGCTGCATCCAACAGCCAGGTCCGCGGCGGATTGAAGACCACGTCGGCGACAACCAACGACGGCCGCAGCGAAGCCGGCTCCACCGGCACGCGCGCTTCCGCATCGAGCACACCGACGGCGGTCGCGTTGATCAGCAGGTCCACGTCGTCCGGGACGACCAGTGGCGTGTCCCACGCCACCGCGTTGGCAGCCACGGATAACCGCGCGCGCAGCAATTCAACCAGCGCCTCTCCGCGCTCGGCGGTCCGATTGGCCACGCGGATTTCCGCTACGCCGTGCCGTGCCAACTCGGCGGAGATGGCGCGTGCCACGCCGCCGGCGCCGAGCATCAGCACACGCTTGTCAGCCAGGTTGCATACCTCGCGCAGGGCCTCGACAAAAGCGCGGCCGTCCGTCGCATCGCCCACCAGTGCGCTCTCGCGGCACGAAATGCAACTGACCGCTCCGATCAGCTCTGCCGACTCGCTCAACCGATCCAGCAGCGGGACCGCCGCCACCTTGTGGGGCAGTGACACGTTGGCCCCTCGAAAGCCCAGCGCCCGAATTCCTCGCACGGCGTCGGGCAGATCTGCCGGGGAGACCTCCAGCGTCAGATAGCACCAGTCGAGCCCCGCCCTGGCCAGCGCGCGCTGCATCATGAACTGCGTCGGATTGCCCGCCACGGGCTGGCCGAGGCAGCAGAGGATTTCTTGCAAAGCGGAATCGGGCACGCGGACCTCGCGGGGAAGGGAAGGGGGCAGCCGAGCTGCCCGGACGATCATCATTACCCTCACATTTTGTCGTGCGCCGCCCCGCGGTGCAACTGCGTCGGAGCCGCCCGCCCGGTGCTGCTCGACAAGCACACCCGCCGAATCAGAATAATAACCATGAAATCCACTCCTTTGCTGGCCGGCCTGCTGGCGGCGGCAATGCTCCTGGCTGACCTGGTCGTGATCCGGCGCTGGCCGGCCGCGCCCGACGCGTCGCTGCTGCTCTTTGGCGGACTGGCCGCGGGTCAGATCGCGCTGGTGGCGATGTGGAGCCTGTGGGGGACGGCCCCTTGGCTGTTGCGCCTGTTGGCTCCGGCTGCGCTCGCGGCGTGGCTCAGCCTGCCGCTGGCGGCGGCCACCGCCGGCCGGTGGCCCGAGTGGTTTCTGGTGCTCACGCTCTTCGCCGGGCTCGTCGCACTGCCGCTCGGGTGCCTGTTCCGTGGGGAGAAGCGCAGCGCCGGCCAGCGCGACACCCGGCGCAAACCGGGCACGGCAGCCGGCGGCAGGCTCCAGTTCTCCTTGGGCGGACTTCTCTCGTGGATGACGTTGATCGCAGTCGCGTGTGCTCTGCGCGACAAGTTCGCGTTCCCCTGGGCCTACGGGCGTGAAGTCGCGGTATACGGGGTGTGCCTGGCGGCGGTTGCGGTCGGTGCGTTGCGGACGAGTGCCTGGTGGACGAGCGAATCACCGGGGTCCATGTACGCGCGTGTTGCCGGCTTGACCCTGGTGTGCCTGGTTTCTGGCTGGTTCATGCATGCCACGACCGGCGTGCGCAACGTCTCGTTCTATACGCTGTTGGCCCTGATCGAAGCGATCGTGATCTGCATCGGCCTGAGCGTGTGTGTCGCTGCGAACCGACCGGAAACCTCGTGACGGACCGGGAGGTCCGTCCTACGGCGAGGTCTTCGGATCGGCACTAGAAGTCCTGCCGCTGGACATACAGGCACGACAGGGCGAGCATGACGAGCATGAAGACGAAGCTGCTGCGGACCGGCGCCCACGGCCGCAGTCGCATGCGTCGCGCCTGGAGCGAGTCGTCACCCATCCCCAGGTCCACCGTCTGTTCCCCGCGGAGCACGTACTGGATCGTGTTGTCCAACTCGCCCGGCTGCGGAAAGACGGTGTAGAGGGGGACGATGGCGTAGTAGTAAGCGATCTCGAGCGGAGTCAGTGCCGGGCTGAAACTGTCCAGCCGCTGCCAGGTGCCCGCCGCGTAACGTGTGACGCGCGTAATGCGGTCGATCACGAGCAGGCTGTTGTCAGCGGCAAACGCCGCACCGGCGATATCCCCTTGCCCGCGGACCGGAGCCGGCTGGGGCGGTCCTGCCGCGTCGGGCCCGGCATCGAGCCGATGCAGGCGGCCGTTGTGAAAGACGATGGCGAACGACGCGCCGTCGGGTGCCGCGCAGGCAAACCGCGGCTGGCTCCCCGGCTCGGGCTGCCAACTGCCGCGCAGTTCCAGTGCGGGCGCGGCGAACGTCAGCACGCGGCCGTCGTCCAGTGCCAGCAGGAGCGTGGCCCCGGCGACCGCCAGGAGCGCGCCCTGATCCGGTTCGGCATCGACCGGTACAGTCTTGGCCACCTCGTAGCGCTCGGCAGTGCGCTGCAACCAGGTCAGTTCACCGCGGCTGTAGACGGCCACGTGACCGGTGGCCCGGTCGATGGCCGCGGCCGCCGGCGGCCGGATCTGGAGCGGCGTATCGGGGCCAGCCGCGCGAAACGGCTTGCCGAGCGATTGCGGAATCTCGAAGAAGAACACCTGCATCTTCTTGGTGGGCGCCGCCAGGTCGCCGACCAGCTCGTCCACGCCCCGCGCCGTGACGGCCAGCAGCTGTCCTTGCGGGCCGGCGAGCAGATCGAACGTGCCATCGGGCAGCGCAGGGCCGTCTGCCTCCGTCCACTCGTCCACCCGGCGCCCGATGAGCAGCGATTTGCGCGAGCCGAAGTTGCGGCGGCCCGCTTCGCGCGCCGCCAGCAGCGCATCCTGCCGGGGTGCGAACACGGGCCCCAACACGCGGCTGGCCGGTGTGTCCCCTCCCTCGAGAAACGCTCCTTGCCAGGCGGACGACGCGGTATCCCAGCGATGCGTCGCGCCGCTTTCGTCCACGGCGATCCAGGCGTCGGGCGTTTCGACCAGCCGCACGAGCCGCCGGGACTCCACGGCCAGCTGTTCGACAATCGACTTGGTAGCGCCGACGACCGTGCAGGCCAGCCAGAACACGACCGTCATCACGACACTCACCACCGCGTTGCGCCAGATCACGCCGGCCAGCGCGGAGACCGAGTAGTAGACCGCAAACAAGAACAGGAAGATGGGAATGCACAGCAGCAGGCGGGCGTTCCAGATGCCCAGCCGCAGTCCGACGATCACCCACAGCCCGGTGACCAGGTAAATGACGTTGATCAGGATGAAGGTGCATCCGCCGGCGAATTTCGCCAGGAACATCCACGACCGCGACACCGGCTTGCTCAGCAGCAGGCTCAACGAACCCGGGTCGAACATCTGCGGAATGATGGGAGCGGTCACGAGGATGGCGGCCAGCACGCCGATGAACCCGACGAGAATGCCGATGACGGCCGGCAGCACGAGCAACTCAATTACCCGCCGCACGCGTTTTTCCGTGGCGCGGATGGGCGGCGAGATCTTCGCGCCGAAATAGGTGATGAGAATCTGCCGCGGCGGCTGCGGCCGAAAATACTCGAGATAAGGCGTCTCGATCAACAGCCGATTCAGCCGCGCCAGGTCATCCGCGGACAGCGCGTCGACGCCCTGGTCGAGCAACTCCCGGGCCTCGCTCCCCAGCAGCACCTGCGACCACGCGGAGGCGTCGTACAAGTCGCGCCGCTCCAGCAGTCCGTTCAGGGCCTCGGCCAGTTGCGCCGTGCGGGCCCGCATCGCGTCGCGGTCCGACTCGGCGACCTGCTCCCAATCGCCGAGCGCGGTGCGCGCCTTCTCGTCCAGCGCCGACCAGATCCGCTGGCCCGGTGAACCGGTGGACGGCCGATCCGCGTCGCGCTGCAGCGCCCGGACCAGCCCGCGGCCGTCCGTCAGGTCGCGCGCGAGGATGGCGGTGGTGCGTTCGGCCCGGAAGCCCAGGGGCAGGATGCCGGCGAGGATCAGCGTGATCAGGAGCAGGAGGATCCAGAGGACGCGCGAGGCGAGTGCTTCGCGAAACGAATCGACGATGATGGCAAGGTACGGTCTCATCACGCGTGGTCCGTCCCGGGTGCTGGGAGGCCCAACACGTGCAGAAAGGCCTCTTCCAGACTGATGCGCCGCCGCCCCAGCGCCACGATGCTCAGGCCCTGCTGCCGCAGCACATCGATGCATTGATCCACATCGGCCTGGTCGCGGACCGGGAGATGCACCATCGCTTGCTCGGACGACAAGGGCTCGATCCGCGGCGCGGGCCGGCCAGCCAGCGCGGCCCGCACCGCCGGTTCCGGACCGGCGACCTGCACCTGGAGTTCGAACCCTTCGCCACGGTACGGCACCAGTTGCTCGACCGTACCCAGGCCTTTGAGCACCCCGTGATCGAGAATGGCGACCCGGTCGCAGACCAGCTCGACTTCCTGCAGGAGGTGGCTGTTGAGGAAGATCGTCTTGCCTTCCTGCTTGAGCTGCACGAGGGTCTGACGCACGTGAGCGCGGCCGGGCGGATCCAGACCGTCGGTCGGTTCGTCCAAGAAGATCAGTTCCGGCTGATGCAGCAGGGCGATCGCCAGGCCAAGTCGCTGCAGCATGCCTTTGGAGTACTTCCGCACGGAGTCGTGTGCGCGGTCAGCCAGATCGACGCTCGCCAGCAGCGGGCCACTCCGCTCGCGGATCTCACCCCGCGTCAAGCCGCTCATCTGCCCGAACAGGTCGAGCGCGGTGAGCGCCGTATGGTGGCGGGGAATGCGCAGATTCTCGGGCAGGTAGCCAACACGCCGGCGCGCGGCCCGGTCGCCCGCGGGCCGGCCCAGCATGCGGGCGCTCCCCTGCGTCGTGCGGACGATGCCCAGGAGCAACTTGACGAGCGTGGTCTTGCCGGCGCCGTTGGGTCCGAGCAGCCCGAAGATCTCGCCGCGCTGCACTTGAAACGTCACGCCGCGCAGGGCCGCAAACGCGCGTCGCCTGAGCAGTCCGTCCCGGTAGGTCTTGCCCAGCTCTTCGACTTCGATCGCCGCGTGATCACCCATGTTGCAGCTGCACCAGGTCTGGAGGAACGGACACGGGCTGCAGGCGGCCCACGAGCGTGTGAGGCGTCGTGTCGAGAATGTGCACGGGCAACAGCGCCCCGGCATGACGCAGCGGGCCGTCAAACACGACGATGCGATCGCAGGGGGTCCGGCCGGTGAGCTGCAGGATCGGACCCTCCGCGCCCCGGCGTCGCGACTCCTTGCTCGGGCCCTCGACCAGCACCTCCACCGTCGTATCCAGGAAGCGGCGGTTGTCCTCCAGACTGATCGCGTCCTGCAGAACCAACAGCTCGCGGTTGCGCGCCTGCTTGACCGCGTCCGGCACATCGTCCCGCAGCCGCTCAGCAGCCTTCGTGCCCGCCCGCTCGCTGTACTTGAAGATGAAACTGTTCTTGAAACGGAACTCGCGCACCGCCGTCACCGTCTGCTGGAAGTCCTCGTCGGTCTCACCCGGGAACCCGACGATGAAATCACTCGATACAGCCGCGCCGGGGAGCAGGTCCCAGATGCGGTGCATCATCTCGCGATACTGCTCGACCGTATAACCCCGCTTCATTCGGCTGAGCACGGCATTCGAGCCGCTCTGGAGCGGCACATGCAGGTACGGCGAACACTTGGGCAGATCCCGCACGGTCTCGAGCAGCCGCGGGGTCATGTCCCGCGGATAGTTCGTGACGAACTTCAGTCGCGCCAGCGCGTCGATCTCGTGCAATCGTTCGAGCAGGTCGGCCAGACACGTCGAGCGGCCATCCTGGTCGTAGCGGTAACTGTTCACCGTCTGGCCCAACAAGGTGATTTCGCGGCAGCCCTGGTCGGCCAGCACCCGCGCTTCCCGGAGAATGTCATCCGGCGGCCGCCCCTGCTCCGGTCCGCGCGTCATCGGCACGACACAGTACGTGCAGAACTTGTCGCAGCCGATTTGAATCCGCAGGTAAGCCTGGAAGGGGGTCGGGCGCATCGTCGGGTCGCGCAGCGGATCAAACGTCTCGTGGCTGCGGCGGATCGCCGCGCGGGGGCCCGCCGTGCGCGCGAGACTGACGGCCAGCTGCGGACGCTCGCCGGCGGCCACGGCGGCCAACAGCTGAGCAATGCGACAGAGCTGGCCGGGACCGACGATCAGATCGACAAACGGGGCGCGGTCCAGCAGCCGTTCCTGTTCTTTCTGTGCCATGCAGCCCAGTACGCCCAGCACCCGGTCCGGGTGAGCCCGCTTCCAGGTGCGCAGTTGGCCCAGCAGACTGTACACCTTGTCTTCGGCATGCTGCCGCACGCTGCACGTGTTGAGCAGGACAGTGTCCGCCGCCTCGACACTGTGGGTCAAGCCATAGCCTGCCTGGCGCAGCGCGGCGACGACCATCTCGCTGTCCAGCACGTTCATCTGGCAGCCGACTGTCTGGATGTACAACCGCTTCTGCATTCGCGCGTCCACACGATTCGGGAGAACTCAACGTCCGCGGCACGCAGGGCCGTGGGTCCGACCGCGCGCCTCGCTCGTCGCCGGCCATGGCCGCGCGTCAGCGACCGTCCGTCCGTCCGCCGCGCCCGGACTGGTCACCCCGCACCCGCGGGCTGGCATCTCGGGCCTTCCGCTGACGTTGAGCCATTAGCTCACCACGGACCTGCGCAACCAACGCGTCCCGCCTGGCACGCATCAGGCGGACCAGCGAGATCACGGCCACATACGCCGCCACTGCCAGAATCGCCACGTCCCAGCCGGTCATGTCGGCCATCGTCCGTCTCCCTACTGGATGGGCTGCGCCATGGAGTGTCAGATTTTACACGCTGACGGGGGTCGGAGCGAGAGGAAATGGCCTGTCAGCCTGCCGTTCCGCCGGCTGGTCCCAACCGATCGCCGGCACGCAAGCTGTAGCCGCGCAGGAACTCCGGCACTTCCAAGGCCCGCTTGCCGGCCGGCTTGACCTGGTGGATTGCCAGCCGGCCCTGTCCGGTTGCGACGATAATGACGTGCCCGTCCACGGCCACGACGGTGCCGGGCACCGCACCCGCATCGCCCGCGGCATCCGGCACGACAGACACACGCTCGAGCATCAACCGCAGCGAGCGTGCCTCGCGCAGCCAGGTCGTGAACGTGCCGGGCCATGGCCGCAAGGCCCGCACCTGGTTCACCAGCCGGGTGGCGGGCTGCGACCAGTCGACCTCGCCGTCCGACTTGCGCAGACGCCGCGCACGGGACGCCTGACTCGGGTCCTGCCGCGTGCCCAGCACGCTGCGGCCATCCCACTGGGCCAACCGACCAATCGCCTGCAGGACCGGTTCCACACCGAGCTGTGCCAGACGCTCTTCCAGCGCCGGCGCATCCTCCTCCGGGCCAATCGGCGTGCGGGCCACGGCCAGGCATGGACCACCGTCCAGCTGAGCCGTCATGTGGATCACGGTCACGCCGGTCTCGATATCTCCGTTCCAGATCGCCCAGTTGACCGGTGCGGCACCGCGGTACCGCGGGAGCAGTGATCCGTGCAGATTGACTCCGCCCAGGCGGGCGATCTGCAGCGTCGAGTCGGCCAGCAGCTGGCCGTAATCGCACACCACGAACAGGTCGGGCGCCAGCTCGCGCAACGCACTTTGCGACGATGCGTCATTCACATCGGCGGGGGCATACATCGGAATCCCTGTCCCAACGAACGACTGTCGCACGGGGTTGGCCGGCGCATGCTGCCGGCCCTCCCGCGCCGGAACTGGTCGCGTGACGATGGCGAGAATGACGTGCTGCGAATGCAGCAGTGCCCGAAAGGCGGGGATGGCGAATGCACCGGTGCCCATCAGGATGAGTCGCATTGGCCGTGCTCCTTGCGGCTCGCACGCCCGCAGCCCGGGCGGTCAGCAGTAGCGCCGTTCCAGGTCGCTCAGCCGCTGGGTGATCTCGGCGTCGCTGAGGATTTCCCCCAACTGGCGACGGCTGGCAAACTCCCGCTTGAATTCGTCGAGCGCTTCCGCGACGGCCAGTCGGCTCGTCGTGCTCAGGCGATCGGTAAACAGCACGCCATCCAAGTGATCGATCTCATGTTGCACGATGCGCGCCGTCAAGCCTTCGAGCTCGGTCTCAATTACCTTGCCGTCCAATCCGAAGGCCTGGACGCGAACGCGTTTGGGACGCGTCACCGGGCCACGTACGTCCGGGATGCTCAGGCAGCCTTCCTCCGCTTCCTCCAGACCCTTGGGGCGACTCATCACCGGGTTGATGAAGACCTGCTCGATGCCTTCGTCCGGGTCCCCTGTCGTATTGACCACGAACAAACGCAGCGGCAGATCCACCTGGTTCGCCGCCAGGCCCACGCCCTGCGCTTCGTACATCAGTTCAAACATTCGGCGTACGGTGTCCCGCAGGTGGGAGTCCACGCGCCGCACCGGCTTCGACTTGTGACGCAGCGTCGGGTGGGGATACTGTACGATCTGAAGTGTGGTAGGGTCGCACAAGCGAGACATGGCAACCAAGTCGCAGGTTAGATATCTAGTGACTTCGCGTCGGTTCGGTACACCCCTTCGGTGGCGGGGTATGCTGGCTGGCAGGTGCCTGCCGGCCGTCAGTCCCAGCGTAGACGGTTCGGGCCGAGGAGTCCAGTCGCGTCGGCATCATCTGGGCGGAGGATCCGCGTTGACGAGTTGCCCGGCCCGCGCTAGACTTACGGCAGGGTTGTGTGTCGTAATTATATGTCGCAAAAGCGCTTGTGAACACTCATCCGGACCCTCAGGCACGCTCGGACGAATCGCAGTCAGCCGATCGGGTGGTGTTACCGTGGGGTCGGTCAAGTCTCTGGTCTGCGTGGCTGGCGGATCTCCCCGCGTGGCTGTTGTCTCTGTGCTTTCATGCTCTGCTGTTGATTGGTCTGGCGCTGGTCATGCGCGTATCGCAGCGGGGGGCGACGCTCGAGCCGGCTCGTGGGGGGGGCATTGTCCTGGCGGCGGACGTGGATGGAGAGACGCAGTATTACGGCGCAGCAGAGAGCGCGACCAGCGATTCGGCAGCGGCGGAGGACATGGCGGCGACCCGGGCGGCGGCGCTACCCAGCGGAGATGCGCCGCCGGTGGACATTTCGGGCGTGCTGCCGAGCGCGCGTGGTGCGACGGCCCCGGGCGGCGAGGGAGATGCGCTGCCGTCGGCATCGGCGTTTACCGGCGGTGCCCGACCGGCCGGTGGCCGCGTCGGGGGGAACCAGGCCCGCACCAGCATTTTCGGGGCGGAAGGGACAGGCAACAAGTTCGTCTACGTGTTCGACCGCTCGGCGAGCATGGACGGCTACGAGGGCCGTCCGCTGGCGGCGGCCAAGCGCGAGTTGGTGGCCAGCCTGGGTGATCTCGATCAGATCCACCAGTTCCAGATCGTCTTCTACAACGAGCATCCCACGGTATTCAATCCGGCGTATCCTCAGCCACCGCGGATGCTCTTTGGCGACTCGGCCACAAAACGCTTGGCGCAGAGTTTTGTGCGGGGGATCATCGCGGCGGGAGGCACGGGGCATCTGGCCGCCTTGAAGCTGGCGCTGGGCATGCAGCCGGATGTGATCTTCTTTCTGACCGACGCGGGCGAGCCGCAGTTATCGGCCAGCGAGATGGAAGAGGTCCGGCGTCGCAACGCGCGGACGGGCGCCTGTCTGAACGTGATCGAATTCGGAGCGGGTCCGCAGTCGGGCGGCGCGAATTTTCTGGTCCGGCTGGCGCAACAGAATGGGGGTCGGTACGTCTATGTCGACGTCACGCGGCTGCCGCTGCCGCAGGGTGCCGCGCAATGAGGACATCGAACCTATCGAACCTTCTGTGGTGTGCCGTCGGCTGCCTGAGCTTGGCTGCGGTCCGCCTGTGGGCCGAAGACGTGGTCGTGGTGCGCCAGGGCACGGATGGCCAGCAGCGGCGCGCGGGTGAGATTGTCGATTACACGGGCCAGCGGTTGGTCCTCAACGTGTCCGACGGACGAGCCGAGCAGATTCCGGCCGATCGCGTGATTTCGGTGGAAACGCCGCGGGGATCGGACCACGAGGCGGCCGACCGGCTCTATGGCGAGGGAAAGGATGCGGAGGCGGCCAACCTGTATCGCAGCGCGGTGCAGCGCGAGTCGCGGGTGTGGGTCCAGCGCATGATACTCGCCCAGCTGACGCGCTGTTACCGCAATCTGGAACAGCCCGACCGGGCGGGGGACATGTTCCTGACGCTGCTGCGCAGCGACCCGCAGACACCCTGGTTTGACGCGATCCCGTTGGCGTGGACCGCGCAGGCACCGTCGGCGGAGTTCACCCAGACGGCCGCAGCGTGGATGGCGGCGACGCAGTCGCCCGCGTCGGCGCTGTTGGGTGCGAGCTGGCTGTTATCGAGCAGCCGGCGCGAGGAAGCCCTGCAGACGCTCGTGCGGTTGACGTCCAGCGACGATCCGCGCGTCGCGCAGCTGGCCGAGGCGCAGCGCTGGCGCACCGCACTGGTCACTGCCACCGAGGACGAAGTGCGGCGGTGGGGCGCGCACCTGGACCGGATGGACCCCTCCTTGCGCGCGGGGCCGAGCTTCGTGGTGGGCCAGGCCCTGGCGCGGCTCAACCAGCCCGAGCAGTCGGCGCTTGCCTTCCTGCGCGTCAGTATCCTCTATCCGGATCAGCGCGGCCTGGCTGCCGAGTCGTTGTTGGCGGCCGGACAGCAGTTGGAGAAGGCGGCCGATCCGGACGGTGCCGCCCGCCTGTACCGGGAACTGATCGACCGGTACCCGCAGCACCTCCTGGTGCCGGAGGCGCAACGGCGTCTTCCGCAGTCGGCGGCCAAATAGCAGCTCGTATTGGATGTTCAGCCATGCGTTGAATCGTTACATTCGTGGGGTACGGCTGGGATCTTGTGCAGTGACTCGGACGGCAAAGACATGAAGCGCGCGTGGCTGTGGATGGTCGTGGGGTTGGGTGGAGTGACCCTGTGTGGGTGCGGTGGTGTCGCGTCGGACGCGGGATCATCGGTCGCGGCTCAGCGTGACGAGCCGGCGGAGGCGCCGCTCGTGCCCCGTGTTGCCCATCCTCCCGACGAGGCGGAAGAGACCGCGATCCGCGAGCTCGAGGCGCTCGGGGCCACGGTTGATCGCGATGACCAAGGACACGCCCGCCTGGTCGAGGTGACCAGCGGCCGCGTCACCAATGGCGACCTGGTGCGCCTGCAGGCCCTGCCACACCTGGAAGCGCTTGAAATCCGCGGCGGCAGCGTGGACGATGCGGGGATGCCGGACATCGCCCGACTGGAGCAGCTGCAGCGACTCTACCTGAGTGAGCTCAACTTGAGCAATCAAGGCCTCGTCCCGCTGGCGCCGCTGGTGCGCCTCGAAGTCCTGTCGCTCAAACTCACTCGCATCGACGGTCGTGGGCTCAAGCACCTGCAGCCCCTCGTGCACCTCGAAGTGCTGAACCTCTCTGGCAACAAAATCTCGGATGATGCGCTGAAATACGTGCAGCCCCTGAAACGCCTCGACACGCTGGTCCTGGCCGATACGCAGGTCACCGGTGCCGGATTCACCCAGCTGCTTCCGCTCAAGCGGCTGCGCGTCCTGAACGTCGACCGGTGTGTGATCCGTGGCGCCGATCTGCTCGCGCTCGTCCCGTTCGAAAATCTGCGGATGCTGTACGTGCACGGCTGCAACTTGGATAAGAAATCTGTCGACGAACTGGTTGAGCGGTTGCCCAAACTGGGCGTGTTTGGCGTCGAAGAATGATGGGCGGGGTACAGAGTTTTGTGCGGTGGCGAAACTGCCCGGTCGTCGGGCGGCCGGCAGGACATCACAGCGAACGGGGAGCGATGGGTATGCGGCAGCGATGTGTGACGCGAGGATACGTGGGATCGTCGGCCTGGATTGCGATCTGCGTGTGGGGCGCCTGGGTGGGCGTCGGGGCGGGAACGACCTGGGCGCAGGAAAACAGCAAACCGCGCACGGAACCCGATTGTGTGTTTGTCCCCACGCCGCACGACATTGTCGAACGCATGCTCGAGATGGCCGACGTGCGGAAGGATGATGTGATCTATGACCTGGGTTGCGGTGATGGGCGGATCGTGATCCAGGCCGCCAAGAAGCGCGGCTGCCGGGGGGTCGGATTCGAAATCGTCCCCGAGCTGGCGCAGAAGGCCCGTGCCGATGCGAAACGCAACGGAGTCGACCACCTGGTGGAAATCCGCGAGGCCGACCTGTTCCAGGCTGACATGAGCGAAGCCACCGTCCTGCCGATGTACCTGCTGCCCAAGATGCTCAAGGAGCTCAAGCCCAAACTGGCCGGCCTGAAAGCCGGTACGCGCATCGTCTCGCACGATTATCGCATCCCCGATGTGAAGGCGGACAAAGTCGAGACGTTGACGTCGCGCGAGACCGGCGCGGAACACATTCTGATGCTGTATACGCTCCCGTTCCAGGAACAGGAGAGTGACTGAAGCCTCGCGCGCCGGGCCTTTCCGGGCGGCAGGCGGTCGAGCGTCTGGCGGGCGGACATGGATGGAAGGAGCACGGGGTGAGACGGACAGCCAGAGCGTGGAGGTGGCGGTGGGGGGCCGCGGTGGTCGCCGGCGTGGGGCTGGCCAGCGGTTGGGCGCGCGAACTGGCGGCGCAGAGCCTGCCGCCAGGCGCACCGGTCGATACCCCGCCCGCCGAGGTTGCGCCGCCCGGGTTTCTGGAAATCGTCTTCTCCGGCGGCTGGGTCGGCGTGTCGATCATGCTCTTCCTGATCGCGCTGTCCGTGACGGCCATGTACCTGGTCATCGACCATCTGTTCACGATCCGGCGGCGGGAGATCATGCCCGAGGGCCTGGCGGAACACGTCCGCGAACTGCTGCAGGCCGGACGCGTACCGGAGGCGGACCAATCCTGCCGGAACCACCCGAGTTTCCTCGCCTTCGTGCTGCTCAACGGGATCGCGGAGGTGGAGAGCGGTTGGGAGGCCGTTGAGAAAGCGATCGAAGATGCCACGGCCGAGCAGGCGGCACGCCTGTTTCGCAGGATCGAATACCTGTCCGTGCTCGCCAACATCGCGCCGATGGTCGGCCTGCTCGGCACCGTAACAGGCATGATCATGTGCTTTCATCGCGTGGCGGTCTCGCAGGGGACGGCGGGAGCGGCCGATCTGGCCGAGGGAATCTATCAGGCACTGGTCACGACCGTTGCCGGTCTGCTGATTGCCATTCCGGCGCTGGGGGCGTTTGCCATCTTCCGGAACCGGGTCGATCAGTTCGTGGCGGAGGCGGCATACTTGGCGCAGCATGCCTTTGCGCCGCTCAAGCGGCGGCGGGTGCCCACCAAGGTGCGACCGGCCTCCCCGCCGCTCCCACCGGGCCAGGAGAGCCGTTGATGCGCGTGCCAACTCATCGCTTCACCACGGCGCCGCGAATGAACATGACGCCCATGATCGACGTCGTGTTCCAGCTGATCATCTTCTTTCTGGTGTCGAGCCATCTGGCCAAGCAGGAGGTCCAGTTGAAGCTGCCGCTCCCCACGGCCCGCACGGGCCAGGATCCGGTTGAGCAGCAGGTGCCCCGGCTGACCGTCAATGTGCTGGCCGACGGCACGCTCACACTCGCCGGCCGCCGCGTGTCCGCGCAGGAGCTTGCGCTGCGGCTGCGCGAGCGTTTGACGGATGCCGGACCGGGCCTGCAGGTGCGCATTCGCAGCGACCGCAGTGCGCCGTACAAGTTTGTCGAGCCGATCATGCTTGCCTGCGCGCGGGCCGGCATCTGGGACGTCTCGTTCGCGGTGTACCGTCCGGAGGATGTCCGCTGATGCGTCGTCCGTCGTCCTATCTCTCGCGCGGCGAGGAACTCGACGTCACGATGACGCCCTTGATCGACGTGGTCTTTCTGCTGCTGGTGTTCTTCCTGTGGACCGCAAGTTTTCAACTGGTGGAGCAGATGCTGCCGAGTCGCCTGACGGCCGTGGCGGGCGCGGCGCCGAGCCTGCGTGACGAGCCGCCGCCGCCCGAGGAGGATTTTGATCGCGTCGTCGTCCGCGTGCGCTGGCACGACGGCCAGCCTTCCTGGCAGATCAACGACACGGTCGTGGACAGCCTGGCGGAGGTGCAGCGGCGCCTGCAGGACATTGCCGCCATCAAGCGAGACGCCCCGGTCATCCTGCACCCGGCCCAGGAGGTTCCGGTCGGGCATGTGATCGACCTGTACGATGTGACGCGCCTGCTAGGGTTCGAGCGGATTCAATTCGCGGCCTCGCAGCCGATTTGAACGTTTGCGCAGGTGGATGGAAGGGCTATGAACGCCACCCTCTGGGCCGTGTTGCTGGCGTGCTGCGGCGGGGACGCCTGGACCTCGGCTCCCGAGTCGGCGGAGCAGCAGTTCGTGCACGGGCTGGTCGACCGGCGGCTCTTTGCCCTGGCTGATCTCGCCTGCCGTAACGAGTTGGCCCGTGCAGGGCTGACACCGCGCCAACAGGTCGAGTGGACGGTCGAGCTGATCCGCGTCCGCAGCCAGCAGGCGGCGCAGGTTGCACCCGACGCACGCAACGCGCTGTGGGCTGCGGCCCACGCGGCGGCGAGCGAATTTCTCGCGCAGTCGTCCTCGCACCCGCGACGCATCCTGGTGGAGGTGCAGGATGCCCTCACGACGCTGGCCGCCGGCGAGTTGGCACGCTGGGAGTCCGAGGTCGCGGCCGTGCCTGACGCGGCGCGGGAGGAAGCCCGCACCAGCATCCGCCAGGCCGCCCGCGCCCTGGAAGAACTTGACCAGCAACTGACGCGTGCGCTCGCCGAACAGGCGTCGAGCACCGCCGAGCGCGAGTCGCTTGCGGAGGACGAACTGTTCGCCCTGCAGAACCACGTACGGTTCCAGCTCGCACGAGCCCTCCGCAACCAGGCCCTGTGCTATCCGCCGGACAGCGACGACCGGATCGCGGCGCTCAACTCGGCGATTGCCCAGCTCGGGCGGACGCTGCGACAACTCCAGCCCACCGACCTGCTGGCCCTGCAGGTCTACCTGGACCTGGCCACCTGCCAGCGCCTGTTGGGCGATCTGGCGGCGGCCCGAGCGGCCCTGGACGGTCCGCTGAGCGACAGCGCGCCGGAACCGATCCGGCTGCGGGCCGCGGCCGAAACCGCCGAACTGGCGCTGGCCGCCGGTCAACCGCAGCAAGCCCTCGAGATCGTTCAACAGGCGTACGACAAATCGGTCCCTCCGACCCCGGAACTCGATTTCGTGCGGTTGCTGGCGCTGCTCACACTCTGGACCGGTACGCCGGCCGACGACCCGGACCCGCCGCCTTCTCCCTGGCAGGAACAGGCCGTCGCGGCCGTACGCCAGTTGGAGCAAACGCACGGCCCCTACTGGGGGCGACGCGGCGAGCTGGAGCTGTTGCGCGTGGCAGGGAGCGGAGTGGGAACGCGGAGCGTCGAAGTGCTCAGCCGCACGGCCGACAACCTCTACTTGCAGGGCGCGTATGACGACGCCATCGTCGCCTACGAACGTGCCGCGCGCCAGGCACGCATCGGGGGGGATGCGGCCAGCGCGTTCGAACTGGAGTACAAGGCGGGGCTCATCGAACAGCAGCGCGAACGCTATGCCACGGCCTCGCGCCGCTTCGAACGGCTAGCACTGGACCAACCGGCGGACGGTCGCGCCGCCGCCACGCACTTGCTGGCCGCGTGGAACGCCGCGCAGGCTGCGCGTGCGGAACGGTCCGAGGCACCGCGTTATGCGCAATTGCTCGAACAGCAGTTGGCCCGGTGGCCCCTTGCCGCGGATACGCACACCGCACGCGTCTGGCTGGGCAAGCTGCGAGCGACCGAACAGCATTGGGAAGCTGCCGTTGCCGCCTACCGCGGCATTCCCGCCGACGCGGAGCCCTTTGCCGCCATGCTGCCCGAGTTGGTGCGGTGCTGGGAGAGGTGGATCGACCAACAGCGCACCGACGATACGGTGCCGCGTGAATTAGTCGCCGACGCCGTGCAGTATTTCGACCGCGTGATCCTCTCGCCCGACGGCACATGGCCCGCCAGTTGGACAGCCGCGCAGCGCGCCGCCGCGCTGGCCACCGCCCGCCTGCGACTGGCCTACGTGCGCGAAGGTGGTGCCGATGCCGAACGAGCGCTCCGGGCGGCGCTGGAACAAACGCCGGCGGAAGAGGATACGTGGCGCGCCAGCGCGCAGTCGCTTTTGGTCGTGGCCCTGGCCAGCCAGCCCGGCCGCGCGGAGGAAGCGTCGACACTGCTGGAAACACTCAGCGCGGGATCCCCGGATCGGCTGGTGGAAGTCGCCGAAGGACTGTCGCGAATCGTCACGCTCGCGCCCCGGCAAGTGCAGGAGTCGTTGGCCGCGTTGCAGTTGGCCGCGGCCGATCGGCTGCAGCAGAGCCAGGTGGTGTTGGATGATGCGCAGCGCCTGCGCGTCGATCAACTCCGCGCGGAAGCGCTCCACACCCTGGCACGTCACGGCGAAGCGCTGGCAGTCCTGCGCGGTCTGGCCACCCGCGCACCGGAAGACCGGGACATCCAATTGCGCTATGGGTCAGCGCTCTTGGCGAGCGACGATCCAGCGTCGGCTGATGCGGCCGTCACGCACTGGCAACAGCTCGCTCGTCGCCTGCGGCCGGAGACCGACGACTGGTATCGCGCCAAGTACTCGTTCGCCCTGGCGCTGTTCCAGCGCAACCGCCAGCGCGATCGTGCCGTGGCGGGCCAGCAGCTGCGCTACCTCAAAGCCACGTCGCAGGTAGATCAATCCAGCTGGAAACAGCAGGTCGATGAACTGCTCCAGCGCTGCCCGCTGTAGCCGCCGGAAGTGTTAGGTGATCGGCCACGCTGCGAGTCTTCTCCCCGCCCACCCTGTGTCGGCGGCTCGCTGGACTG
>JALOQX010000335.1 GCA_025459265.1 Pirellulaceae bacterium
ACATCAGCTGGCCCATCGAATACTGGTCATCCCGAGCGCCGGATTACCTGCCGGTGCCCGACGACGCCATGGGCTCACCGCCCTCCCCGCTGCACTTCAAGCGGCACTTGATCACGCTTGCAGAGATTGGAGAATCGCCCTCGGTCAGCAGCGTGCAGTTTGTGCGGCTGACGGAAGACGAACCGCAGTTGTTGATCTGCGACATGCGTTATGGCGTGGTCCTGCTGTGGTCGGCACCACACCAGGGTGGGCCCACCCAGCTGTTGGCCAGGATACCCCATCCCAGTCATGCGACCGTCGTGGACCTGGATGGTGATGGACTCAGCGACATCCTGGTCGCCAATCTCGGCGATTACTGGCCAGTCGACACCGATCAGGGTTCCATCGTCTGGATTCGCAACCTCGGCCAAGGGCAGTTTGAACCGCGGGTGCTCGTCGACGGACTCAACCGAGTCAACGACATCCAGGCGGCCGATTTCGATGCGGATGGAGACCTGGATCTGATCGTGGGCGTCTTCGGCAGCCTGGCCACGGGGATGACGCTGTACATGGAGAACGTCAGTGAGGAGGAGGGAGAACTGAGCTTCGAATCGTTCCCGCTGGATTATCGCACCGGCACGAGTGATGTCCCTGTGATCGATCTGAACGGCGACGGTCACCTCGACTTCATCGCGCTGCGATCCCAGGAGCACGAACACGTCATCGCGTACTTGAACCAGGGTCAGGGCACGTTTCGGGAGGAGATGATTTACCAGGCTCCCCATCCGCGCTGGGGCTCGATCGGCATCCGACTCCTGGATTTCGACGCTGACGGTGACATCGATCTGCTCTTCAGCCATGGGGACTCCGTACAACTGCCCCCGATACCGCGGCCGTATCATGGCGTTGCCTGGTTGGAGAACCGCAACACATTTCCTTTCGTCTATCATCGTCTGGCACATATGCCGGGAGCGCACACTTTGCTGCCAGCGGATCTCGATGGCGACGGTGACGCCGATCTGGTCTCGTCCGCCTTCATCCCCACCCTCAATCCGCAATGGCCGAACACCGAACTGCTCGATACGATCGTCTGGCTTGAGCAGGTCGCGCCCGGCGAGTATCGTCGCTACAGCCTCGAATCAGGCACTCCTTTTCACGCGTGCGCCGAAGTTGGCGACTGGGACGGAGATGGCGATATCGACATCATCGTGGGCAACTTCAACATGCTTCCCGAAAAAGGCTATGTCCCCTGGACGGCCTGCCTGATCGTGCTCGAGAACCAGCTGCGAACATCGAACATCGAACATCGAACATCGAACACTGAACACTGAACACTGAACACTGAACGGACGACAGAGGGAGGACGGGGGGAGGGTGAGGGGAGGGTGAGGCGGTGTCGGGAGGGCGAGGCTCCGGCCGAGCCGCCGCTTGCCGCAGGCTTGTACATCGAACTCGCGGATCTGACGCATGTGGTCCTCGGCCACCCGTGATCGCCGACTCCGCCGGGCGCGACGTGTTTGTCCAGGTGACTCAGCTCAGCCGCAACCCTGAGCGGTAGCACGTATCGGTCAACAATCCCACGGACGAAGTGGTCACCACCGTTCTGCGGACCACGATGAGCCTGCCCGGCCTGAAGCTGTCGCATCAGCCCGGGACACTCCAGCCGGGGGAATATCGCGTGCTGCTCCAGATGGAATGACCGCCGTCCGCGACGCCTGGTGCTCCTCCGTCCGGCTCCCACCGACACGCGCGCGGGGCGGGACGCGAACAAGTGGTGACGCTTGCCCGGAAGGCGTTACAATAGGTGCTTGCCGACACGCTCGCCGCGTGCGACATGAGCTGGGGAAGCGGACCGCAGCGCGGGGGTGTGCCGGCCGAAGGGAGTCGCCTCGATGCAGGAACGGAACAGACATGGCGAAGGGGAGACGTGGTCGTTTCCTGCGCCGGAAATTGTGGCGGCCTGCCGGGAGTTTGAACGCGCCTGGCGTCGTCAGGAACGACCCTGCATCGAGCAGTGTCTGGCGTGGGTGCCGGCCGAAGCGCACGCGCTGCTCCTGCGCGAGCTGGTCGCCCTGGAGATGGACTTGCGACAGGCGGCGGGAGAGACGGTCCATCCCCGGGACTACCTGGCCCGGTTTCCTGATCATGCCGTACAGGTGGCGGCCGCTGCGGAGCTCCACCGGACGCGCAGCCGGTCGGCGGCCGTGCGGGACGCATCCGAGGACGTCGGCGAGCTCGCGCGTCTGGTCGACGAGTATCTGGCCGGCCTGCAACAGGGCAAAGCACCCGACCGAGCCGCGATCCTGGCAGCGCATCCTTCGCTTGCCGACCAACTCGAGGCATGTCTCGCCAGCATCGATCTCGTGCACGGTGCGGCGGGCACGGAATCCCTGCCCGCGCACTTCGGCCGCTATGCGGTGCAGCGCACGCTCGGTCGCGGCGCTTTCGGCGTCGTGTGCCTGGCGCGCGACACGGAGCTGGATCGGCTCGTGGCGCTGAAAGTCCCCACTCCGGGCCGCTTCTCTTCCGTCGCGGAATTGGAGCAGTTTGTGCAGGAGGCGCGGACGACAGCTCAGCTCGAACATCCCGGGATCGTCGCCGTGTATGACGTGCTGCGGGACGCCCAGCGCGTCATCATCGTCCAGCAGTACATTCGCGGACACGATCTGCGCAGTCGTCTCGAACAGTCCGGCCCGCTGCCGCCCGCCGAAGCAACGGCGCTGATCATCGGCGTTGCGGAAGCAGTGGCAGCGGCCCACCAGAAAGGATTCGTGCATCGCGACTTGAAGCCCAGCAATATCCTGCTCGATGAACTCGGACGACCGCACGTGGCCGACTTCGGGCTCGCCGTCCACGAAAGCGTACCGGGGCACCGTAGGGATCGGTCGGGAACACCGGAGTACATGTCGCCGGAACAGGTACGCGGAGAGACGGACTGTCTGGACGGGCGCAGCGACATCTGGAGCCTGGGCGTCGTGCTCTTTGAACTGCTGACGGGCAATCGTCCCTTCCGCGGTCAGACCATCCAGGAGCTGTTCGACGCGATTCTCCACGACGATCCGCCGCTGTTGCGGCAGGTGCATGCAGGCATACCCGTTGAGCTCGAGCGAATCTGCCTCAAGTGCCTGTCCAAGCTGGCAGCGGACCGTTATGCGAGCGGCACGGAGCTCGCCCAAGACCTGCGACGCTGCCTCGCCAGTCCGCAGCCGCCGGCAGCCGCGCAGCGATCCGACCTGGTGCGTGCGACTGAGTACCAGGGCGGGAACGAGGAGCCCCCGCAGACATCGATGGCCGTGCTGCCGTTTGTCGACATGAGCCCGCAGCAGGATCAGGACTATTTCTGCGAGGGAATGACCGAGGAGTTGATTCACCGGCTGACACGGGTCCGCCGTCTGCGGGTCATGTCGCGCATGTCCGTGCTGCGATTCAAGTCGGCCACGCTGGATATCCGGGATGTCGGCCGCCAGTTGGGGGTCGATGCCGTGCTGGTGGGAGGCGTGCGGCGCGCGGGACAGCTGCTGCGCGTCACCGCCGAACTGACCACCGTGTCCGACGGTTATCCGCGGTGGTCGGAGAGCTACGAGCGCGACGTGCAGGACGTCTTTGCGGTCCAGGATGATATCGCGCAGAACATCGTCCGTTCGCTGGAGGTGATCCTGTCAGCGGGCGAGCGGCGCGTTCTGCAGGCGCCGCCGACGACCGATGTGCAGGCCTACGATTACTATCTGCGGGGCCGGAAGTTCTTCTATCAGTATCGCCGCAAGGGCATCGAGCTGGCGCTGCAGATGTACTCGTTGGCTATCACGCACGATGCAGCCTACGCAGCCGCGTATGCCGGCATGGCCGATTGTTACTGCTTCCTCTTCCTGTACAGTCGTCAGAGTCGCGCGTACTTGGAGGAGGCCGATGCCGCCAGCCGCAAAGCGCTCGAACTGGCTCCCGAATCCCCGGAGGCGCATGCCTCGCGCGGCGGCGTGCTGTCGCTGTACAAGCGTCACGCGGAAGCGGAAGTTGAGTTTGAGACCGCCGTGCGGCTCGGACCGGATCTGTTCGATGCCTACTACCTCTATGCGCGTGATGCCTTCGCGCAAGGCGAACTGGAGAAAGCGGTTGCGCTCTATGAGCGAGCCTCCGAGGTGAATCCGCAGGACTACCAGTCACCGCTGCTGGTGGCCCAGAGCTACGAAGCGTTGGGACGACCGGAGCAGGCCGAGGCAGCGCGGCGCCGCGGCGTCGCGCTTGTCCAGCAGCGGCTGATGGCATCCCCCGACGACGTGCGAGCGCTGTACATGGGCGCCAATGCACTCGCGGCCCTCGGCGAAACGGACAAGAGCCTGGAATGGGCGCGGCTGGCACGCTCCATGGAGCCCGATGAACCGATGGTGCTCTACAACCTGGCCTGTATCTGGTCGCTGGCGGGCAATACCGGCGAAGCGATCGACTGCCTGGAGCAGGCGGTCCGCAACGGACTGACCCAGAAGGGGTGGCTGGAGCATGACGGCAACCTCGATCCCCTTCGGTCGCATCCGCGTTTTCAGGCCCTGTTGGTGGAACTCGAAAATTTTGTGTGACAGACGGCGAGCGTCCGGCACTTAGAGAGTAGACGCGGACGAAAACAACAGCCTCTGTTCTCCACCAACCCAACAGGAGTCAAGTTCCATGAAACGCTTCTATATTGCCGCCGTGATCGTGGGTGTCACGCTCGTCGCCCTTTCGGTTAACGTCCTGCCCGTACGGTGTATGGATTGCGGGCGCATCCTGTTCCGCACCAATGCCTGGTCGGCCCTCTGCGGCGGATGCAACAGCTACTCGGACGTGTGCTTCACCAACAGGAAACCGGGCGACCTGACCCCCACCGGCATTGCCGCCGGGACACCCGCCACGGAAATCGCCCCGGACACCACCGTCGAACGGCCGAGCTGAACCTCGCGGAACCTTCCGGCCGCCTGAACCCCGTGGAGCCACTGATGAGACCCGCGCCTCTTGCTTCTTGGATTCTGTTTCAGGTAACCTCTGTCTAAAGGCTCAGCCTGCAGCAAGCTCCAGGAGGCGCGGGTTTGTCCTACGTTCCGCTCGATGATCGCGAGGCTTCGGACGCAGGCGCGCCAACGGATGACTGGTTGGCGCGCTATCGGCCATGGCTGTCCCTCATTGCGCGGATGCAGGTGGGCAGCCGGCTGCAGGGGAAATTCGATACGTCCGACGTGGTGCAGCAGACCTTGATGGAAGCGTGGCGGTCCGCCGCACAATTCCGCGGCTCGACCGACGCCGAACGGATCGCCTGGCTGCGGAAGATCCTCGCCCATGTGCTGGCACACCACATTCGCCAGTACCGTGGCACGTACAAGCGTGATCTCCAGCGGGAACGATCCATCGAGCGGTCGCTGGCGCAGTCCTCGCGGCAGCTCGACGCCGTGCTCGCGTCCGCCGCCACCTCTCCCAGCCAACAGGCCGCCCGCCAGGAACAGCAAGTCGTCCTGGCGGAGCTGTTGAATGAGCTTCCCGCCGACTATCGCGAAGTCATCATCTTGCGCAATCTCGAGGAGTTGCCTCACAGCGAGGTTGCCCAGCGCATGGGACGCACCGAAGGGGCCGTCCGCATGCTGTGGGTGCGCGCCCTGCAGGAGCTGCGGCAGCTCGCCCAGCGCCGCCAGGTGTAGCGCCCGCCCAAGACGTAAACGTAGCCGATGATCTTGGCTCCCCATCGGGCGAGCCGATGGGGGAGCGGACGCCGCGCGGCGGTTGGCAACGTAGCCGATGATCTCGCGCCCCAACCGGACGAGCCGGTTGGGGGCGGCAGCGGGCGCCGTGCCCGCGGCCCCCGGTGCTTGTCACCGGGGGGAAGCAGATCATCCGCTACGGCCAAAACGGCCCCCCGGTGCTTGTCACCGGGGGGAAGCAGATCATCCGCTACGGC
>JALOQX010000094.1 GCA_025459265.1 Pirellulaceae bacterium
TTCCGGGGTGCGCGCGGCGCGGGCTGACGTAGGGTGAAGGTGAATCTCCCCCGCGTGAACGCGGGGGCTTCTGGGGCGCGTGGCGCCGGGTGCGTTGGGTGAAAGTGAACCTCCCGCGCGTGAACGCGGGGGCTTCTGCAGTGCGCGCGGCGCCAGGTTGCGTAGGATGAAGGTGACGCTCCCCCGCGTTTACGCGGGGGCTTCCGGTGTGCGCGCGGCGCGGGTTCAGGAGGGCCAGAGACAGACACTCTGGTGTTCACACCATCCTGGCCTGTTCGCTCCGCCCCGCTGACGGTCGCAGCCGCCTGCGCGGCACGGGACAGTCCAGGACTGATGGACCGCAGTCACATCGCACCTCCACGTTCCGTTCGCAGACGACTCGTCCCCCCAAAGTCAAAGGCGCCATCCACGCAGCCCGAATAGAACCGCGACAGCGGCTAGCAGCATCGGGCCCTCAACCGGGCGAAATGAGAGTGTGTACGCTCGGTACTCGGTCGACTAGCCCTTGAACGATGCCGCCTCGAGTCACGTACTCCGGCTTCGCCTCCTGGAGGGACCGTTGCCGCGATCGCCTGGAGCGGGAGCATAGTCCAACGACGCGATCAGCAGAGGCTCGACAACAGTCCATGAACCGTCGTCCGACACCACGATGATCCGTCGTGGTGACAAGGCAACAAAGTCAGGATGCGGCACCGGCACGGAGCGCCCGTCCGCCAGACGAACAACAAACGGTTCGAACGGCTCTTTGTGCGGGGCCTCGTGGACCCCAGCAATATCCATGACTGACTCCCCTCGGGGTTGACAGGCTGCACCCGCGGACCGCTTGTCGCTTGGTGGAAATTCTAGGCGTGCACCCCGCGCGATTCAACCGGCATCGGACGACGACTGTCGCAGGACCGGCGCGGGATCGGATGCTGCTCGTCATCGCGAGTGTTCGCTGACGGCGAAACACTTCTGAGCGATCGGCCTGGCGTTTTGAGCCGCAGAAGTGCCGTTTGGGCGTTCTCGCGCCGATTCTATCGCCCGTCAATTCACACTGCTATGATACGACTGGCCGTGCAACCATCAACAGAATGCGGAGACGAGACAGGCACTGTGGTTCATATTAGAAAGGCGCATCCGTGAGCGCACCTCGGCTTTCCGCCGCTGCGGCGGTGGTGATCGGCTGGGTAGGAACCCTGATTTGCGCCGGTGGCGCTGCCGCCGGGGCGGACGCGGAGATCCTGCTGAACCGCCGCTGGGCCGAGCAGGCGTTCGCCGAGCAATCCGCCGACGTCAGACCCGCCAATCGGCTGGTGATCATCCACGAGGATGCACCCGGGGACACCAAGTTGGGGCGGTGTGCCGCGGTGAACGCGCCGCCGTTGCAGTTGGGGAACAAGGTGTACGAGCATGGTGTCGGGGTCAACTCGCTGAGCGTCATCCGGGTATTCCTGGAGAAGCCCGCGCAGCGATTCACGTCCGTGATTGGCATCGATCGGAACATGGACCACTCGCCGGCCTCCGTCCGGTTTCACGTCAGCGTCGACGGCAAGGATGTATTTGCGACCGACGTCATGCGGGCACGGGCCGTTCCCCAGGCCATTGATGTGCCGTTGGGTGGTGCGACATCGTTCGATCTCACCGTCGATGTCGGCGGCGATGACCGCAACTCGGACCAGGCAGATTGGGCCGATGCGAAAGTCATCTTGCAGGACGGCTCACAGCTCTGGCTGGACGACATCGGACGGCAGTCGACGCCGGTCGGAGGTCTGCCGTTCTCGTTTGTGTACGGCGGGAAGCACTCATCCGAGTTCCTCACCGACTGGAACGGGGAAGTCAAGGAGGAGCAGCTCAGCGAGACCACGCTCCGCCGATGTGTGACACTGACCGACCCGGACAGCGGGCTGGAGGTGCAGGCGGTCTGCACGATCTTTCTCGACACGGCCGGCGCCGACTGGACGGTGTACTTCACGAACAAGGGCACGCGCGACACGCCGGCCATCGAGCAGGTGCGAGCGGTGGATGCCACAATCGATGTGGGCTTGGGATCGAACGTGGTGATCCGGCGGCTCAATGGAGCTCCGTGTCTGGTCGACGACTGGATGCCGTTCGATCAGGCCGTGTCTCCCGGACAGCAGGTCGAGTTCTCGGCCACCAACGGTCGGTCGTCGAACGTCTCCCCGTGGTTCAATCTCGACTATGGCACGGGAGGGGTCATTACGGCCATCGGCTGGTCCGGGCAGTGGACGGCCTCCGTCGAGCTGCGAGAGGGCAAGCTGCGCACCCAGGCCGGCATGCAGAACCTGCACGCGATTCTGCATCCGGGGGAGAGCATCCGCAGTCCGCGGATCATGCAGCTCTACTGGCAGGGCGGAGACCAGTATCGCGCCTATAACCTGTTCCGCCGCACCATGCTCGCCCATGTCGTGCCGCGGATCGGTGGCCGCGTGGTCGAGCCGCCGATCGCCCACCTCAGCACGGCTTTCTATGAGCTGAACGATTCGAACGAGCAGAACGTGCTCTCGCACCTGGACTCGCTCCAGGGCTTGGGCTTCGAGGTGTTCTGGCTCGACGCCTATTGGACGGGGCCGAACGGCTTTCCCCACAGCATGGGTAATTACGGCTTCCCGCTGGAACGCGTCGAGCCCCGAGACCGTTTTCCGCACGGCTTGAAGGCCATCGGCGAAGCCGTGGAGCGGGCGGGCCTGCAGTTCCTCATGTGGTTCGAGCCGGAGCGAGTCGCGCGCGGCACCTACATCGCCAAGGAGCATCCCGAATGGGTCATCGGCGGGTCCGGCGGCGGGTTGCTGAATCTGGGCATGCCCGAGGCGCGGATGTACATGACCGACTACCTGAACGCCGCCATCAAGCAGTACAAACTGACCGGCCTGCGGATCGACTACAACATCGACCCGCTCGGTGCCTGGCAGGCAATGGACGCCAAGGATCCCAATCGAGTCGGCATCACGGAGATACGGTACATCGAGGGGCTCTACCAGATGTGGGACGACATTCGGCGGGCGAATCCGTATCTGTGGATCGACGACTGTGCCAGCGGCGGCCGGCGGGTAGATCTGGAGGCCGTGTCCCGCGCGCTCGTCCTCTGGCGCAGCGATAATACCTGCGACATGCTCGATCGCGACCCGAAGACAATCACACGCGCAGCGCTCAAGAACCAACTGATGAGCGCGGGCCTGAACCGCTACCTGCCCTTCAGTACGGTCGGGCAGATGGGTGCGACGCCCTATCTGTTCCGCAGCGGCTTCAACGGCGGGATCGCCTTCAGCGAGGACATCCGCGGCGAAGATTACCCACGCGACCTGCTCAAGCAAGGGATCGCCGAAGGCAAACGGATTCGCAGATACTACCACGGCAACTTCTATCCGCTGTCGGAGGCCACCACGAATCCACGCGACTGGTGCGTACTGCAGTATCACCTGCCGGCCGCGCAAGCCGGCATGGTCCTGGCCTTCCGCCGGGATCAGTCGCCGTATGGGAGCTACGACTGCAACCTGCGCGAGATCGAATCGCCGGCCAGCTATCAGGTCCGAGTGTATCGTGGTTACGATCCCGAACCGCCCATCACAATGGAAGGTTCCGCTCTGAGCAGGTTGGACCTGACGATCCATGAGCCACCGGGGTCAGTGCTGGTGGAGTATGAACAAGTGAAGTGAAGGTCGTCCGCCGGCTTCGGCCGTGGTGAGCATTCGAACCGTAGGGTGAAGGTGAGGCTCCCCCGCGTGAACGCGGGGGCTTCCGGGCCGCGCGCGGCGCTTGGCTCAGCATGGGGCGGGAGTACATACGACAGACTAAACCGAAGTGAACACGAACGGATGAGAAGCAGTAGGGGGGCGTCGCCGCAGCAAGTGCGGCCCTGCGTTGCCGGCCCGGGCTCCCAGGGTATCCGATTGTGGGCCGGAAGCGGACATCCGATACTGAACGCGGCTCAGGTTCTGGCCCGTTTTTTCGAGGTGCCCATGATGAAGCAAACGACTCTCCCGCGCATCTTGCTCACGTGTCTTGCTGGACTCGCGATGTCCGGCGTCCTGCGTGCCGAGAATTGGGCGTCTCAGGGCTCGCCAGCGGAAATGGCGTTCGCCAATCAATGGGTGGCGCGACTGGTTCCGCAGTCGGCGGGCCCGACCTCGAATGCACCAGGTCCCCCCGGGATCGATGCGGGTGTGCCATTCTCGTTCGTCTTGGGCACCCGGCCATCGGCCGCAGTTCTGCCTTCCTGGACAGTCACACCCGGCTCCGAGGAGTCATCAGGCTCGTGCGTGCGTCAGTCGGTATCGTGGCGAGATCCGACGACGAACTTGGAAGTCGCTGCCGAGGTCGTCCATTTCGACGACTTTCCGGCGGTCGAGTGGACTTTGCGTTTCCGGAACCGCGGCTCGACAGACACGTCGATTCTCGAACAACTGTTGCCACTCGACTTGCACCTGGCCCCTTGCCAACCGGGCGAGCCGCCACCCGTGCTGCATTCCGCGAAGGGGGCGTTGTGCTGTCTGGATGATTTCGCGCCGGTAAGCCACACGTTGACGCCCGGGACCGCCTTGCAGTTCCAGCCGGGTGGTGGCCGATCGTCCAGCGAGGTGCTGCCGTTCTTCAATCTCGACCGCGGCAACTGCGGCTTGGTGCTGGGCATCGGCTGGACCGGTGAGTGGTCGGTCACGGTCCGAGCGGATGAACACGGCGGCGTGCGTGTGCAAGCCGGGATGGCCCGCACGCATGTGACCCTGCATCCCGGCGAGGAGATCCGCACGCCACGCATTCTGACGTTGTTTTGGGCAGGCGAGCGGATGCGCGGCAACAACTTGCTGCGGCGGTTCCTGCTGGCCCACCATCGACCCCGTCCGAACGGCACACCACTGGTGCTGCCCGTATTGGTCAGCTCCTGGGGCGGTTCCCCGGCCCGAGACCACCTGCAGGTCATCGACCAGATCGTCCGCAGGAACCTGCCGGTCGAAGTGTACTGGATCGACGCCGAGTGGTTCGGTGGCGCGCCCTGGTACACCTTCCCGGGCAACTGGGAACTGCGGCGGGATCTGTATCCGCAGGGCTTCCGCCCCCTGGCCGACGCCCTCCATCCGTCGGGGCGCCAACTGCTGTTGTGGTTCGAGCCGCAGCGGGTCTGCCGCGGCACTCCCTGGGCCGCATTCGCTGACCAACCCGGTTGGCTGCTGGAATTGAAGGGCGGCAACCCGGAATTTCAGCAACGCAACATGGACTGGGGCGTCCCTCACGAAGACCCGCGGTGGATCGAACGGGAAAGCCACCGCAGCCAGATTTGCGCGGGCGATTTGCTGTGGAACATGGGGAACCCGGAGGCGAGACAGTTCCTGACGGACTGGCTGTCGGCACGGATTGTGGAATTCGGGCTCGATTGGTATCGCGAGGACTTCAACATCGCTCCGCTGGAATACTGGCAAGGGAACGATACGTCCGATCGCCAAGGGATGACGGAGATCCGCTACGTCGAGGGCCTGTACGCGATGTGGGACGAACTGTTGCGGCGACATCCGCACCTAGCCATCGACAACTGCGCCAGCGGGGGGCGGCGGATCGACCTGGAGACCATCGGCCGCGCGACCGCCCTCTGGCGCACCGACTGGCCGGTAGACGCGATCCACCGCCAATGCCATTCGTTCGGCCTGCTGCAATGGGTGCCGCTGCATATGAGCGACGGCCCGGTTCTGGCAGCAGGGAACGAATACGAATTGCGCAGCGCCATGACCGCCGGACTGAACGTCAAGCTGCCGCCGCAGGACGACGACGCGTCAGCCCGCCAGGCCCAGGCGATGATCGACCAGTATCGGAGCATCCAGAAGTACTTCTACGGGGACTTTTACCCGTTGACACCCTACAGCCAGGCGGCTGACGCTTGGCTGGCATACCAACTGGACCTGCCCGAAACGGGCGAAGGAATGGTCGTCGTTCTGAAACGCCCCGGCAGTTCGGCAACGCGTGCCACGCTGTGTCTTCAAGGACTGGTCCGGAATGCATCATACGACGTGACCAATCTCGACACGCACAAGAGCGCAGTTGTTCCGTCCGGCCGCCTGACCGACCTCGGCCTGGATATTGAACTTCTCCGACAACCCGATTCCGCGATCGTCTGCTATCGGCGGATCGAATGAAGACAGCTGAAGAACGCAGCCGACCCGCTGGGGGAGAGGCGGTAACGATGGTGGTTCAGATAGTCTGCCCTACCTCTGCGGGGCCGTGGCTGCCGCCAGCAGCGAGATCGACTCGCGGATCGCCTGCGTGTGGTCCACGGTAGGCCACATTTCCAGACCGAGGAAGCCGGCGAAACCCGTGGCGGCGATGGCGCGGAAGACGTTCACGTAGTTGATCTCGCCGGTGCCCGGCTGGTGGCGGCCGGGCACGTCGGCCACGTGGAAGTGGGCGATCTTCCCGATGTTGGCCGTGATGTTCGCGATCAGATTGCCCTCAGTGATTTGCTGGTGGTAAACGTCGAACAGCAAGCGGACATGGGGGCTTCCCACCGCGTCGACCATGCGGAATCCCTCTTCCGACGTGGCCAGATAGTAGCCTTTATGATCGACCAGCACGTTGAGTGTTTCGATGCTCAACGTCACGCCCGCGTCCTCGCACAACGGAGCGGCGGCGCGGAACGCCTCGACGCAGTTCTCGTGCTGCTGGGCGCGGGGGATGTCCTGCAGTTCGTTGCCGACCTGGGCGATGATCTGGCGACAGCCGAGCTTGCGGGCTGTCGCCAACGTGTCCCTGAGCGGCGCCATGATCCGCTGCGCGCTGCCAGGGGCGACCAGCGGACCGCCGGTGTCGCAGGCGAAGCCTGCCACCTCCATACCGAGTTCCTCGCGCATCCGGGCAAGGCGGTCCATATCGCGCCCCCGCCAGCCCCAGAACTCGAAGGCGTCCACTCCCGCCGCCTTGACCCTGGCCAGACGCTGTTCAAAAGGCAGGTCCGTAAACAGGGCGTCGATGCACACCGCCAGACGCGGCTTGGCGGCTGCATGAGGCATCGTGGCGCCCAGGGCGAATCTGCCGTGGATCACAGTGCCGGCGGAGACCGCAGCGGCAACGCCGAGCCATCGGCGACGGGACCGGGAAACGTTCATGGCGTGGTCTCTTCGATGCGGTAAAGATGCTTTTCGGTTCGAATGAAGAGCGCATCGCCGGCAACCGCGGGGCTCGCCATCAGCGGCTGCTCATTGAGCCGGTTGACAGCCAGTTCTTGATACGTCCGTCCCGGCCTGATGACGGTGCAGACAGCATTCTCATTGAAAAAATAGATGCGGTTTTCGGCGTGGATGGGGGAAGCCGAATACTCGCCCGCAACTCGGTTCTTCCAGACAACCTCCCCTGTTCTCGCTTCCAGACAGGAGAGAATGCCTTGATGGCTGATGACGTACAGCAGGTCGTCGACCAGCACCGGGGACGATCGTGAGGGAACGCCCCGTGTCTCCCGCCACACGACGTGGCTGTCCGTCACGTCGCCCGTTCCGTCGGGACGAACCGCCCAGAGCTCGGGATGATCGTGGTCTGTGACGAGGAACACCAGCCCGTGTCCAGAGACTGGCCGGGGCACGCTGGAAAAGCCGCTGTGCCGGACCTTCCAGAGTTCCACTCCCGTTACCGGATCGTACGCGTAGACGGCCTGCGCTCCCGGACTGACAAGCTGACACCCGGCCCCCCGGGGGACCAGTAGCGGCATCGCGAAGGCCTTACGCTTGTTTACGGGGACCGTGCCGTAATCGAACGAACGATCCGTTTTCCAGACGGTTTCTCCGTTCGAAGTGTCGAGAGCAATCACGTATTGCACATCGCGGCCGTCGACGTTCACGATTAACAAGTTCCCCAACAGGAACGGGGAACTGCAGGGCCCGGCCCCGGACTCATGGTCGCAGTTCAGATCGCGCCGCGTCCAGACGATGGCTCCCGTGGCAGTATCCAGACAGGCCGTACCGTAGGTTCCGTAATGCACGTAGACCCGGCCGGGCTCGACCGCCGGTGTGGGCGTCGCGTAGGTGTTCTCCGCGGCGATCGGCTGCGGCTGCTCGACATCAAAGACGTGAATATCGTGGACGATCTCCCCGGTTTCCCGATCCACGCAGACGGCAAACAACTTGTGCCCTTCCCTCGTCGCGGTCGTCATCCAGATCTGCCTTCCGCAGATGACGGGAGAAGACCAGCCGTGATCATGGATGGCGGTCTTCCAGACGACCTGCTGGTTCTCGTGCCATGTCAGCGGGAGATGCTGTGCGCTCGTGTGCCCCTCTCCAGTCGGCCCACGAAACTGCCACCAATCCTCGTCAGCCCATGATGAACCGACGACATTCAGAGCCAGGACGATATACAGTGCGGTCCTCATGGGACTCATGCTTCTGTCGAACGGGATAAGTCACAGATACGTCACTCTAAGGCTGTCGCCGATCGAAATCAAGGAACTGCGCGGCCCTTTCTCAGGCAGCCGGGGATCGGCGAATTACCCGTCTCAACGGCCGTCGGCTGCCATTGCGTCGTCCGCCTCACAATCCGCGGGGGACCGCCCCATGTCCGCGTTGCCTGTCAGCGCGGCGCCGTGAACTCGTACGCCCCCGACGGCAACCGCACCTCCACACCGCGAGCCGTGACGCGGATGACTTCCACGTCCGGCACCTTCGCGATCGGTTGGCCGCCCTCGGCGACCGAATCAGGTTGAGTGGTCGGCACCGTGGCAACGGCCGTCGAATTGGGTGGCACCTCCACGTGCCAGTGAAAGCGGCCGTCCTCAATCCGCCAGTGACTGACGATCCGCCCGTAAGGTCCGGCGTGCGACGCCTGGACCCAGGTCAGATCACCGACGGGTACCGGCTGGAGCCGCACGAGGCGGAAGCCCGGGTTCTCACGGTCGTAATGGATGCCGCCCAGCATCTGGAAGCACCAGGCCTCGAAGTTCCCCGAGAGGATCTTCTGGCTTTCGCCGTTCATGCCTCCGTCCTGCGTGTCGCTGTCCCAGCGCTCCCAGATCGTCGTCGCGCCATGGTCGATCATGTACCCCCAGCTGGGACGGTCGCGACGCGTGGCAATCAGGAACGCCTCCTCGTGCAGCCCGTGTGCTGCGAGCACCTGCATCAACCACTGATTGCCGATCAGGCCCACGGTCGTGTGTCCCTCATGAGCGTGGATGTCGGCAGCCAGATTGCGGACGACGCCAGGAACATGCGGGTCGGGCACGAGTCCGAACGCCAGCGGCAAGATGTACGAGCACTGCGTGCCGCTTTCGAAGCGGTCGCTGGCCGGGTCAAAGAAGCGCTGGAGAAACCCTCGCTGGACTCGTTCGGCCAGATTGGCGAAATACAAGCGGTCCTCGTCGCGGCCGAACCTGGCGGCCGCCCGCTGGACGATGCGGCAGTTGTGATAGAAGTACGCCGTGCCGATCAACGGCCGCGACGTGGCCCCGAAATTCCGCGCGTTCGAACCGATGGAGGCCGCATCGACCCAGTCTCCGTAGGTGCAATGATCGAGCGTCCCATCCGCTTTGAGATGCTGGCGTTCGTGGTACAGCACGAACCGCTTCATCATCTCGTAGTTGTCCCTCAGCGGCTGGGCGTCCCCGTAGAAGTCGCAGTACCAATCCGGGATGATCGTGGCCACGCTGGGCCACACGATGTCCTTGCTGTTGAACAGCCAGTAGGGAGGCAGAATCTCCTGGAGACTGCCGTCGTCCGCCTGATGCACGCGGTAGTTGTGCAGGAAATGCTCGTAGAACCGCGCGACGTGAAACACCCAGCCCTCCGACTCGGACGTCTTCGCCGGATGACCCGACCAGGGCATCCGCTCATCGCGGTCCGGCTCCATCGGCACGCTGCGGTTCTGCATCCGCGTGCCCCAGCGAGCGCTGGCATAGACGCGATTGATGAGGTCGTTCGAGCACGAGAACTCGCCCACGACTTCGTGATCGGTATGCGTCACCAGGCCGGCAAAATTCTCGGCGGTCGGCCGGCCGGGAAAGCCCTCGACCTGCACCCACCGCGTGGCGTTGCCGCGAAACCGCGGGCTCCACGTCTCCACGCCCTCGCCTCGGAAGGTATACACGTCCATGTTTTGCGCCGAACGATCGTTGATGAAGTTGAGGGTGCCGTCGGGCAAGATGTTGAAGCTCGTGCGCATCTTCACGCTGGCGCCGGCAGGCCCGCTGGCCGTGAGCTGCACCACGCCATAGAAGGCCTGTCCGAAATCGACCATCCACACGCCCGGTGTCGGTTCGAGCAGCTGCTGGGGACGCAAGACCTCCGTCACTCGCACCGGCTCGATCATCTGCGCTTCGAGCGCTCCGCCGGGAGCCGACACGACGGACGCCGGCGCCCAACCCGCGCCCGTGAAGCCGGGCTCGTCCCAGCCGGGTTGTTCGCGCCGCGCGTCGTACTCCTCGCCGTCGAACTCGTTGCTGGCGCGCAGCGGTCCCTCGGTCGTGACCAACCACGAATCGTCGGTGATGATGTCCTGCGTCGAGCCGTCCGCGTACTCCAAGCGCAGGCACGCGCGCAGCTTGGGGTAACCATAGTTGCGCATCGGCATCGGATTGGCCACGCGCGGCGCGAAGAAGCGTCCGTTGGACAGCACCACGCCGACGGCGTTCGCGCCGGGCACGATGTGCGATGTCAGGTCGAACGTCACATACAGGGCGCGCTGGTCATAGCCGGTCAGCGCCGGATTCAGCCGTTGGTCGTCCAGACGCCGGCCGTTGACGTGCAGATCGAAGAACCCCAGACCGCAGATGAAGGCTGTCGCGCGACTCGGCGTCTTGCCCTCCCGCGTCTGGAATTCGCGGCGCAGATACCGACCGGGCAAGCGGCGGTGCTCGCTCCGCCAGGTCTCCGGCCAGGGCGTGCCCCAGGGAGCGATCCCCGCCTGGCCCAGGGCGCGCGCGTCGACCCAGGCGGCATCACCGAAGTCGGCCGTCTGCCAGTTCGCACCCGTCTGCCTGGCCGATTTCCAGGAGGCGTCGGAGTGCACGATGATCGGCTCGGCTCCGGCCAACTCCACGCGCACGACACCGATCCATCCGCCAGGGTTGTTTGGCACGTCGGCCGGTTGGTTTACTGCCTGCACGGCCAGCTCGTTCGCGCCCGGCCGCAGGTACCCTGTGATGTCGGCACCCGCAAGCATGGGATGGCCGTGTCCCACTCCGACGTGGACGCCGTTCACATAGAACGTGCAGACGTCATCCCCGGCAAAGAAGCACAACGCGCGTTGGACGCGGGCGTTGGTGGGCAGGGTCACACGACGTCGGAAGTAGCGTGCCTCGGTTGGCGCGTCGTGCGCGGCGTCGCCTTCGGGATACCACAGCCACTGCGCCTGCTTGAGGTCCGCGATCGACACGCCTTCCTCGTCGGTCTCGTCGCGTCCAATCCACGTCGCGCCGCGCCAGTCGGCCTCGTCGAGCAGGCCCATCGACCAGCAGGCCGGCGCGCTGCAGGCCGTCGCGTGTCCCGCTTCGTCCCAGGCGCGCACTTTCCAGCAGCAGAACTGGTTCGATTTCAAAGGGCGGCCGCGGTACGGCACCAGCACCGACTGCGCGGACTCAACGCGTCCCGAATCCCACACATCGCCGCGGTCGCGGGCCAGCTCCGCGGGCGAACTGGCCACCAGGACTTGAAACGCCGTCTGTCTCGCGCCGCGCTTGCATGTCGGTGAGACCAGCCGCCAACTCAACCTGGGCTCGAGCACGTCGATGCCCACGGGATCGCACAGATGCTCGCACCGCAAGCCCTCGATCCGCAGCGCGGCAGTGTTTGCCGGCGGCTTCGTCGCGAAACCGGGCGGATCGGCCGTCGGCCGTTCCGCGGCCGGAACGGGTGCCTGCACCAGGAGGCCGGCGAGCAACAGGTGGACGATTGTTCTGTTCATGGCGACATGCCCTCGTTCCCATCGGGGATAATCCCTCCCCGCGGATTTTCCTCTTTGCCATTCGCCGGAGGAGTCGGATCCGTAACGGTAAACACATTGCTGGCGGTAAACAGAATGTCCTCCAACGCGCATGGACGGGCGTGGCTGTAGAAGCATTCTGGAAAGAGCGCAAATTGAATCTGATACTTACCGGGCGGCAACTTCTGCGCGTATTCTCCGGACAGACTGCGCGTGCTATTCCAGACAAACGAACCCGAAAGCGGAACGTGCCTGGCGAATGGATCGGTCTTCGGCGCGCCGGTTATCTGACCCTCTTCATCAATGAAGGCTCCCGAAACGGCCGCCGGGCTGAGAGCCACTCCGAGGATGCGATCTGGGAACTTATTCACACGTCCTTCCTGGCCGTCGGGCACATAGGTCGTCTTCCACGAGATTTCCAATGTGCCGCCCGGCACGAGCGTCGAAGGGGTCACAGAAGCGACAACATCGTATGGCATGGTGCGATAGGCATAGCCGAGGAATTCCTCCTCACGATAGGCGTCGCCTTCACAGTTCGCGAAGTCGGTCACGAAGTATCCTTCCCTGGGCGTGCCTTTGGGGATAACCAGGCGTAACTCGACGAGCCCGGGCCCCGGCTTGGTATAGATGTGCCCAATCATCTTCTGCGACGTCATGTCAGGGTGTGAAGAACGGCGCGAAAGCGCCGAGCCCTGGCCGGAATTGATATCACACCGATAAAGTGGCGCTGTATCTCCAGCACCCGCATCCTTCAGGATGAGCCACGAATTCTCGGCTTGGTACTCTTCGGGCAGCGGTTCGCCTTCCACCAGCACGCGACGTCCACGAGTCAGTTGTTCAGCCGGCACGCGATGGAGGAGCCGGGTGATTTTCAGTGTACAAGGGGCAGGCGATCCGCCCTCGGATGCGGGAGCGACCGTGCTCGACGCCGATTCCCCGCGGCCGGCGGCGGCGCAAACGGTCGCAAGCGACAACATCGCCACAACAACCGCCATACAGAGGACGGACTTCATGACCTGACTCCTGCGGAAAGGAAACACATCGTGATACGTCATCCGATTCCGTGAGTTGGCCATGCCCCCAGGCACCTCAACCACCTTGCCGCTCTTCACCCGGCGACGGTGCTCCGACAATCACGAAACGCGTCCTAGCGCAGCGATCGGAAGAAGTCCCGAAAACGGATCGTCTCGGAGAGACAGTCGTTTTCGTTGCCATGTTCCCAGTCGATCCAGATGTACTCGATACCAATCCAGCCGGCATACCCGACTTCCCGCATGACGCGCGCAATGCGGCGATAGTCGATCGTGTTCTGCGCGAACGAGGTCTGCAGGCGTCCCTGTCGCGCCCCGCGCGCGTGGAAGTGCGTGGCGTATTGCAGGAGGGGCTCGACTGCCGAGTCGGGCATTCCCTTGCGCGCATAATGGGTGTAGTCGAGCGTGAGCGTCAGGCCAGGCACGCACTGCACCAGCCTGGCGGCAGAGTTGGGGGTCGGCACGAGCGATCCGACGTGCGATTCCACGCCGAACGTGATGCCCGCCGCCCGACACTGCTCCACGCGCCACGCCAGTTCCTCACAGCAGCGCTGCCAGGAAGCGGTGCGCGGTTCCTGGTCAGGGAAGTACACGCCGGGCAAGGTGGTCACATGCCCCGCGCCGCAGCCGGTCGCGTAGTCGATGGTCCGACAGAACCAGTCGCGAGCTTTTCGTCGCCGCGCCGCTTGCGGATGGTTCACCGCGTACGGGACGAAGTCGGGCGCCATCTGCAGAAATACGTCGGCCGCCTGCAGCCCGCGATCGGCCAGTTTGCGTCCCAACAGGCCGGCCGACTGGGCGGTGTGGGAGAACTCGCGCGACGGCCACAAGTGCGAGCGGCGTTCGAACAGCCCGATGTCGACCCCCTCAAAGCGCATCGCGGCAATCAGGTCGAGCACGTTGTCATGAGGCAGAAGCGGAAAGGCGAAGTCGGCGCAGGCGAGTCGAAAGGGCATGGCTATTCCCCAAAGGCGGTCTTGCCCCGCGTCTGCCATTCCGCAGCCGCCAGGTATCCGCAGTCGATCACCAACGACGTGCCGGTCACGCCGGCCGAATCGTCGCAGCTGAAGTAGAGAATCGACTTGGCCACATCCAGCGGCGTGAGGGCCACCCCCATGGCGACCCGCCGCAGCCGTTCCGCCAGCGTGGCTTCCGGATCGGGTGTCGTATCGAGATGCTCACGCAACATGGGCGTGTCCGTGATGCCCGGACAGACGCAGTTGCAGCGAATACCGTCCGCGGCATAGTCGAGCGCGATGGAGCGTGTGAGCCCCAGCGCCGCGTGTTTCGACGTCGTGTAGATCGGCGTCTGCGCCTGCCCCACAAAACTGCTGATCGAACCGACGTTGACGATGTAGCCGCGCCGGTTCCGCCGCAGATGGGGCAGCGCATGCTTCGTCGCGAAAAACATCGAGCGCACGTTGACGCCCATGACCAGATCCCAGTCGTCCACGGTGCATTCGTGCACCATCTTGACCTGGACCATGCCGGCGTTGTTCACGACGATGTGCAATCCCCCGAAGGCCGCGACGGCCTGCTCGATCGAATCGCGAATCTCACCCTCGCGGCTCACATCGCACGCCAGCGCCAGCGCCCGGCCGCCCAGCGCGCGAATGTCCTCGGCAATCGCCTCGCACAGGTGCTTGCGCCGCCCGACCAGCGCCACACAGGCGCCTTCCTGGGCAAACAGCCGGGCCGTCGCCGCGCCGATTCCCGAGGTCGCACCACTGATCCAGGCCACTTGCCCCGCCAGCCGTTGCATGCGCAGCACTCCCTTCACCGTGACTTCCAGGGATTGCCCTCGACCGTGCAGTTGTGTTCGGCCACGACCAGACGCTCCGGGACAGGCCCTCCGTACACCCAGATCATGACCATCGGCGCCTGGGACTGATTGATGAAGTAATGCACCCGGCCGCGGGGCTGCAGCGCAGTCGCGCAGTCCGACAGCGCGTACTGGCGTCCCTCCACGATGCAGGTCGCACGTCCCTCCACGATGCAGATGGACTCATCAAAGTCGTGGAAATGGGCCAGGAGCCGGCCACCGGGCTGAAACACGCCGTACCCACCGCTCATCTCAATGCCCGGCACGAGATCGCGATTGAAGTAATCGATGAACGAAGCTCCCTGGCCGGCCGCGAAGCGACGAGCCGTACGCTGGCGTGTGACGTGCTCGGCCCCGTCTTTGCCTGGCGAGTCCTCGGACATTCCGCGTCGTGAAAAGAACTTGTCCACCAGGGTTCGCGAGGGTGCCTCCGTCGGCATGGCTACGTGCACGATCGCCTCCTGCGCAGACGACGTGTTCACGGCGGCGTGCGCCAGGTTGCGCGGGATCGTGATGTTGTCCAAGCTGGTCAAAGTGTAACGCCGCCCCTCCACTTCCACGACCAGCGCCCCGGACAGCAGCGTCACCGACTCGGCGTACGGATGCAGATGGTATTCCAGTTCCGCTCCCGGCGCGAACGTGACGAGCCCCGTCGTCAAGTTACGCGCACCCTGCGGCTTGCCAACCAGACACTCAAAGCTCACGCCGCGCCCGATCTCGGCCACCACTCCCGCGCCCACCGGCGTGATGACCTCCGCGCGATCGGGGCGATAGGCTTCCGGAGGCCGCTCGACCACAGCGCCCACCGAATCGCCCTCGGGAGCGAAGGACGCTGCGATACGCCGATCTCGACCCGCAATGGCCAAGGCACCGTGCAGGCCGCGGAGGAGGAGACCGGAATCGATGCCCACACACACCATCCGAAACCCCTGCTGCACACGCTCCTGCAGGTTCTCGTTACTCGTGGCAATGATCCCCACGTTCTTGCCGGCAGCGAGAATTTTGTCCTTGATCGCCAGCAACTGATCGGCCACACCCGGACCTTCCCACTGACCACGGTAGCCGGCCGAGGACGAATAGTCCGAGGGCCCAAACATGAACAGCTCGACGCCCTCCACCTGCAGCATCGAGTCAATGGCCCGGCCACCCGCCACCGACTCGACCACAGGCACCACCAGCACGTGTTCATTGGCCTCCTGCGTGTGCTGCATGAGACACTGACCCCAACAGGTCGCCCGTTCCGCGCCGATGCCGCGCACACCCTCCGGGGGAAACCGCGCGTAGGACACGATCTCGCGCAGTTGCTCGGCCGATTCAATCCACGGGACGACAATCCCGTCGGCACCGACGTCCAGCGCACGCTTGATCAGACCGATGCTGCGCTCAGCTACCCGCACCAGCACCACCGTCTGACTGCGGACCGCCGCACGCACGTGCTCGACAATTTCCTTCCAATCAAGATGGCCATGCTCCGCATCCACGACAATCCAGTCCATGCCGAGCGCCACGGCCATCTCCGTAATGCTCGGCGACTCCAGTGTGACCCAGAGCCCGAACACGGGCGTGCCGTCGGCCAGTTTGCGACGCAGCGTGCGGAGAGCATCGGTCTTCATGCCGTCGCCTTGACCACTGAGTTGACAGTGATTATCATGCTGATCGTCAGAGTCTAACAATCTGGTCCGGAGGCGTCAAGTGTCTGCAGCAACCCACGCGGGTCCCGCCGATCGCGCGGGAGCGGACAGCGTGCTGGATGCCGTCTGGGAGTTGGTCCGCACGCGCGGGCTGACCACCGGCGACCGGCTGCCGAGTATTCGGGAGCTGGCGGAGCGGTTCGCCGTCAAACCATCGCTCGTACGGGACGCGGTGCTCAAGGCGGAATCGCTCGGGCTGGTGCGCGTCTTGCCCCGCGCGGGCGTTTTCCTGCGCACCAGCGGTGCCGCGGCACGCGCGGGAGCTGCGGCCGAAGGGCTCGTCGCCACGGCATTGCGGCCGGCCTTGTTGTCGGACGACCACAACGTGCTGCACCTGCTGGATGCCCGGCGGCTGGTAGAAATCGAACTCGTGGGGCGGGCGGCAATCAACCGTCGCCTGGACGATCTGCTGCCGATACGTCAAGCGTTGGACGCGATGCTGGGATGTCGGCAGGAGGGCGCGCGATCCGAGTACGTGCGATTCGACGTGCGGTTTCACATTGAAATTGCGCGTCTGGGCGGCAATCAGGTGTTGCTTGCCGTGCAGCGGTCACTATTGGAGTTGTTGGTGCCCTACCTGAATCAACTCCCGGATTCGAAACAGCGCCGGGGGACGACCGACAGTTCGCACATTGCGATTTACGAAGCGCTCGTCGCGGGTGATGCCGACCGGTCCCGCCGCGAGATGCACGCGCATCTGAGCCTGGCCTATGACAGTCTGTTGCACGATATTCAGCAGCCGCCCGCGGCGGGCACCGCGTGACGCGGCGGGACGCGAACCAGACGGGATTCGCGGCTCGGGTCGTTGACCCGCGCTGGCATCCTGTGACACGACCGGGCCTCTGTACTGCCCGGAGGAAACGAAAGCCGGAGACCGACTTCATGTCAACCATCGCGATCCTTGGCGCCGGCGGCAAGATGGGCTGCCGGCTGGTCGACAACCTCAGCCGACACGACCATCAGCTGTTGCTCGTTGAGGTCAGCGAGGCGGGACGGGCCAACCTGGCTGCGCGCGGCCGGACGACCACGCCGCCAGCGGAGGCCCTCGCGAAGGCGGAGGTGGTCATTCTGGCGCTGCCGGATCGCATCATGAGTGCGGTTGCGCACGAGATCGTGCCTCAGCTCCAGCCGGGCACGCTCGTCATGACGCTCGATCCGGCGGTGCCTCACGCCGGCGGGTTGCCCGCGCGCGAGGACATCTCGTATTTTGTCACGCACCCCTGCCATCCCAGCGTGTTCGAGCACTTGGAGACCGCGGCCGAGCGCGAGGATTTCTTCGGCGGCGTGCATGCGCGACAAGCCATCGTGTGTGCGCTGATGCAGGGGCCGGAGGCGCATTATGCGCTGGGTGAACAGCTGGCCAGGCAGTTCTTGGGACCGGTCACGCGCTGTCATCGCATCACGGTCGAACAGATGGCGATCCTGGAACCGGCCCTGACGGAAACCTGCGGCCTGGCGCTGGTGCTCGCGCTGCGTGAGGCGCTGGAGGAAGCGGTGCGACGCGGTGTGCCGCGCGCGGCCGCGGAAGATTTCATGTATGGGCACCTCAAGGTCGAGTTGGGAGTCGCTTTCGGCCAGGTCGGCTTTCCGGTCTCCGATGGTGCGCAGCTGATCGCCGCCTACGGACGCCGCCGTCTGTTGCGCGACGACTGGCTCAAGGTGTTCGAGCCGGAGAGCGTGCAAGACCAGGTCCACACCATTCTGCGGCACCAGTTGAGTTAGCCGCCCCCGGGTTCCGGTTCGCTCAGCCTGGACTTCCGGTAGCGTGATGTCGACATCACATCCTGTGCATCCTGTTCATCCTGTCTCAAAGGAAGTGCAAGCTTGCGCGACAAGCTGGTCTTCAGAGGTTCCGCTTGAATTGCAGGATGAAATCAATGAGAAACATGCTGGTACACACGATGTGGATCGCGCTGCTGGCGGTCTGGAGTACGGCTCCCGTTGCCGCGCAGGAACCCACCGAGGCGGAGGTCGCCGCCTACGTGCAGTCCTTTGAAGGCTACTGCCAGAGCGTTGAGGATGTCCTGGACAAACCGGGAGAGGAGCAGTGGACCCGCGAGATGGCCTATTGGGACCCCGATCTTCTGGTTGAACGGCAAATGGGTCGCAGCTTATCGGTGTCAAGGACTCCACTATTCTCCCGGCGGCCCGCTGATCATCAGCTCGACCGACGACGAAGGGAAAACCTGGTCGAAACCCAGGGCAATTCGGGTACCCGGCTGCAATCCGCTCGGGGTGGTGCTGGACAATGGCATCGCCGTGCTGTCCTATCAGCGGCCGGGGGTGTTCCTCACCTTCTGCGCCGATGGCGAAGGCGATCTCTGGGGCAACGACGTGACGCTGGTCAAGGCGTGGCGGCACCAGCGCAACGAGAACTCCTGCTGCAACGGGAGTTTTGTGGTCACCGGACCGGATCGGTTCGTCTACGCCTATACCAAGTGGGACGTACCCGACCCCTGGGGCCAGCCCCGGCAAGCGGTCATTGCCCAGGAGTTCGTTGTGTCGAAGAAGTGAGGAGCAACCCATGAAGAAAGCGGCAATGATGTCCCTGCCGGCAATGCTGGTGATGCTGTGCCTGGTTCGTCCCTTGCCGGCCGACGTGTTCCACATGCCGGCGGGCCTGACGAGTCTGGAGACGGTGGTGGTGGGCGATCCGGGCAATCCGCCGGACGATACGGGGCTGGGGACGGTGGCCTATCCTTACCAGATCGGCAAGCACGAGGTGACCATCGCCCAGTATGTCGAGTTCCTGAATGCCAAGGGCAGAACCGAACCAGACGGATCGCTCTGGAAGAACGACATGGCTGAGGAATTTGCCCTTCAGTTGGGTTGTGAGATTCGCCGCGAGGGAGAGCACGGGAGTTACGTGTATAGCGTTGGCCCTGGGTCTGCCAATCGGCCGGTCAACAACGTGACGTTCTGGGATGCCTGCCGCTTCTGCAATTGGCTGCACAACGGTCAGGGGGACGGTGACACCGAAGACGGTGCGTACACTCTAAGTCGCGAATTGCGGCTGGATGCCCGCAAGGTGAAGCGAAATCCCGGCGCGAAATGGTTCCTTCCCAATGAGGATGAGTGGTACAAGGCTGCGTACTACGATCCGCAC
>JALOQX010000336.1 GCA_025459265.1 Pirellulaceae bacterium
CCTCCACACTGCGGGCAGGTGGGAACGTCGTTCGTCTCCAGGAACCGCTTCACCAGCGGATCGGGTTCAAAGCGACGGCCACACTCGAGGCACCCCACCCATCGCGCCGTGCCGTGCAGTTCGAGAACCGCGTGGCTGCCCGCGTCCTGGTGGAGGCCGTCGATGTTCTGCGTGATCACGCCGCGCAGATGGCCGCGCGCTTCCCAACCGGCAAGCGTGACGTGGCCCACATTGGGGCGTGCGGTCGCGAAGTCGGCTTGAGCTACCGACTTCTGACGCCAATATTCTCGCCGCGCATCGGCGCAGCGGAGGAAGTCCTGGAACAACACCGGCTGTGAACGGGACCAGATCCCGCCCGGAGACCGGAAATCCGGGATGCCGCTTTCCGTGCTGATGCCGGCCCCGGTGAATGCGATCATCGTTCGTGCATCCCGCATGGTGCGGGCGAGCCGAGTGTAGTCGTCCATTGGGCAAGTGCTCATGCGGGGTCTCCAATCACATCATTGCTAGGCCTTCCCGGAAACGACTGCCGACAGGCCGAGCAGGGGAGTTTTCTCAGTTGCGCTTCGGAGAGGCGTCCGTCAATAGCCAGCGGCAAGGGCGTCGCGCAGCGATGCATGCAGCCTCTGGTTACTATTGACGGTCGGCCTTCCAGGCCTTTGACCGACCTCAATGATCATGTGGAAACGAGAGCGTGTTGTCGACCCTGCCTGGTGATCTGATTGCGCACGGGAGTCTATGGCCCGTGGAGTACAACTGCCTCACGCTACCGAGCTCGATCATCAACACCATCAGGCTCATCAACGGAACAAATCCGGTAACCAGCTTCAGGGCGGACCTGTCACGCTTTTCACCTTCCCATGTTCGTCCTCTGCGGATCGCAATTGGAGTCGGACCACCGCCCAGGCTCTTGGACGGCCGGTACCCCCCGGAAAAATCCGCCGGGCCTCCGAGGATTGCCCGGGACACGTCCTGGCGACGGCTCCGCATCGGGTTCAATGTTCTTCCGCGGCGGCAGGCCCTGCCCCCGTCTGGATCGCACGCGCGTCTCGCCTGTTACCTCCTGGCGTGTCGTTTGCGGAACGCAGGAGGGATGGCCGGGATTGCCGAGGCCGCCCGGCGGTGGCATCATTACGAGCGACGGGAATCACGCTGGTGTGGTCAGGAGAGCCTCGAGTATGGACGCGACGATTGATCTGGCACGGGACGGCAGCCACTTCGACGCCCTGGCCGATCAGCACGAACAGCGTCGCATCGCGGGCATGCCGACGCTTTCGGTCCTGGTGGGTTCGGTGGCCATCGCGGCGCGACACTGGCGGGCGTGGGCGGCGCGGCAAGCGCGGAGTGCTGTTGTCGCCGCGGGAGGACTGGAGCTTGAGTGGTACGCAGCGTGGCTGCGTGAGCTATTACGTGCACGGGACGTTTACCTGGATGCGGAGCATTACGTTCGTCGGCGACTTCGCGGTACGTGTTTGTCGGCACACGGTGGCCTGCACGAGAAGACTCTGCACGAGTTGACGTTGCTGTTCGAACGCGCTCATCTTGACGACCGCGCGCTCACTGCTGATGGCCTTTGTCGCTGGTTGCTGACGCGGCGGTCGAGCCGACAACCGCTCGCCGTCGACGACTTGGTCCGTGCGCAAACGAGTGAGAGTGAACAGTCGCTTGATGTCAGCGGAGCGTTGGGCCAAGCACTGAGTCTGCTGGACGGTGGTTGCCACCCTGCTTTCCTGATAGTTTCCGATGACGCGCATGACGCCTGCCAAGACGAGACTAGCATCGTTGCTCGTACGGCATGGCTCGAGAAGGCGATCCCGCATCTGGTGCAGCTCATTACATCCGTGCCGCGGTGGACTGTCGGGCTGGCCACCGACGAATCCACCTGGGCCAGGTACACATCGAGGGCCCCCGAGTCGTTTGCGAAAGCGGTTGCGGAGCAGCACGTGATCCACGTGCCGTGTTTGAGCGTGGAGCGTGTGCGGCAGGTGGTTACTGCCGGGCTGAAGCGGGCCGTGCCTGAGCTCGAACCCACATTCGTCGAGATGGCTCGAGCCGGGGCGAGTGACACACTGGTCGAGCGTCTAATCGACGCTGTGCGCACGGAGCCCAGATGTGCCGTGGGGCGGAAGGACGTGCAGCCTGGCGAAGTCGCGGAACGGCAAGTCGAGACGCCTTTTCTCGAGGAAGGCGATCCCTGGAAGAGTCTACAAGAGCGATTCCTGTTCGAGCTGCTGGAACACACACCCGACCTGGCCGGACGCTTTCGGCTCAATGCCCCGGCGGGATTCCTGTTCGGCGCGCAGCCAGCGGAGGTTGATCTGCTGTGCGCCGAGCTGAAAATTGCCGTTGAAATCGACGGTTACTATCATTTTACCGGGCCAGAGAGCTATCGCCGAGATCGCCGGAAGGACGTGCTGTTGCAGCAGCATGGGTTTTTGGTGTTGAGGTACCTGGCGGAGGACATTGTGCCGCGGATGGCGGAAATCCTGCAGTCGATTCGAACGGCTGTGCAGTCACGGACGCCGCAATGTACGATTCGAGAAGGAAAGGAAACGGGAACGTGAACCTGGGAAACGCGTCGCGGCCGCTCAGTCGACTCGAACAGTCCATCGTGTGGCGTCTGCTGGCGGCCGGCAAGCCCGCGACGAAGTCCGACCTGGACAAGGCACTGAAACGGTATTTTGCGGACCGCGTGGCGCTGCCGGCAGCTCGATGGCGGGAGGCGCTCGCACAGTCGCTGGAGCGACTGCGAGCCGAAGGCCTGATCGAAACCACAACTTGTCGACTGACGGAATCCGGCCGACTGCACGCACTTCGTGCGCTGAGTGTCACGTCCCTTCCGTCGCAGGTCACTTGGACGACGCTGCGCAATCGTCACGTGATGGCAGTCGCCTTAGGGATCCAACCACACACGAAGACAGAGTGGGATCGGCTGGGGAGCGCAGCTGGACTGAGAGCGGCGATCCTGGCGCGGCATTATCGGTTGCCGCTGGGCCCTGTTCCCTCTCTCTCGCGTGTGTTGCACGCCCTGGCCTGGCTGCAGTTGAAAGAGGGCCACACGGTCGACCTGCCGCTGGACAAGGACTTCTCCCGCAACGCCGTATTGGGTGTGACCCTGCTGCGCGGCAGCGCGAGCAAGAGGCCTGAGGAAGTGCTCGCCGCTCAGCTGACCAGGGCGGGCGGGACGCAGCTCGAGAAAGTGCGCGAGGCGGTCATCTGCAACTGGGTTGCGGCGGAGCACGCAACGCCGCCGCCAGGTTTGTCTGGCGGGCCGAAAGCAGGTTTCGATCTGGCTGCGTTTGCCGCGCAAGTGATGAGCCTGGCACGGACCGCCACAACGGGCTGGTTCGGTGATCACAAGGTGTTTATTGCCCACGTGTGGGATCGCTTTCGACAGCAGCCCGAGGCGGTCCACATGGCGCGGGCGGAATTCGATTCACACCTGGTCGAGGCCAACCGCGCGGATCTGCTGACGTTGAGCCGAGCGGACTTGGTCAGCGGCATGGATGCTGACGACGTGCGGCGGTCGGAGATCCGCCTGCCCCATTCTTCGTTTCATTTCATACGAACCGATCGGACGACGCCGTGAACGCCAGGGCGCGGCGGGGGATGGAGGCCAGGCGTAACCTAGATTTGGAGGTGACAAAAACGCGGTGACGTCCTGGGAGTCACGGCGTCTAACGCGTGCCGCGAGGAGTACCTGAGCGATGTTAACGGATCCGAGAGTGACAGCCTTCTGTTCAGGAGACGGTCCCGAGATCTTCCGCCCAGTCGCGTACCCGACCGAAGTCTGGTACCCCGATCCGCTGGATGTTGAAGCCATTTACGCAGATGCGCGCGAGTTGTACGAACTGCTGTTGCGGCGCGCGACGGCACCCGACTCCGGACAGAAGGTAGGGCGCATTCTGTTACTGCGAGGCGAGTCGGGAAGTGGAAAAACCCATCTGATGCGTGCGTTTCGGACACGGACCCATCAACTGGCGCTGGGCTATTTCGGCTACATGCAGATGACCACGTCCAGCGGCAACTACAGCCGCTACATCCTGCAGAAGTTGATTGATTCGCTCGACCAGCCCTATTACACCACGCCAGCCAGTCCAGACATTACGACGGGACTGATGCGACTGTCGACGGCCGTAGCGGAATCAACCTGCCTGGCACGCGAGAAGGTGCAGAGACTGCTTGACGACGAGCTGGAGCATGACGAGCGTGCGGCACTCGTCTTGGACCTGGCCGACGACGCGGTATGTGATCCGCTGCTGCGTGACACGCCCCTGGATCTCGTGCGGAGCATGCTGTTTCTGCAGAGTCGACACCCGGCGATTCGCAGCCGTGTGATGAAGTATCTTCGCGCCGAGTCGCTGTCGGACCATGATCGGCAGCGGCTGGGTGGCATTTCCCCGCTGGACCGCGATGAGAGCGCTCAGGACATGATCGAGCGTCTGGGGAGACTGATGTGGACAGTCCACGGCGCGGCGCTCATCCTGTGCGTCGATCAACTTGAAGACATCGCGCTTTACGATGGCGCCGAAGACAAGTTCCGCCGTGCGATCAAGGGACTCACACAGGTTGCCGCGCAGGTCCCTTCCTCGCTCATCGTCATTGCCTGCCTGGAGGACTACTACGACAAGCTGCGCGGTCACCTCGATAAGTCGGCGCTGGATCGCCTCGAGAACGATCCCGCGCCGCTGACACTCCCCGGAGGCCGGACCTGGGACGAGATCCGCGCGATTGTCGCGCTGCACCTGAACTATCTGTTTGAAATGCATGAGGTGCCGATTTCCGACCAACGGTCAACGGATCCAATGCCCGCGGCCATGCTCCGCGCACAGGTGAAACAGACGACGCGTACCGTGCTCACGACCTGCAAGGTTTACCGGGATGCCTGCGTGCGCGCGGGTCGCCTTGTGACGCTGGACGAGGAGGGCGCGCCGGCGGTGTCGCCGGCCCCAGCGCGTGACGACCAGGAGGCAGCTTGTCAGAAGTTCGACCAGGACTGGAACGATTTCCTGGTCAGCTTCGAACAGCGTCCTCTCGAAGACGACCAGCGGCAGGCGGACCTGCTGGCCGAGTCGATCGAGTTGTGCTCGGACGAAACGGAGTCAGGATGTCGCTTCACGACCGACAGCAACGGGTTGGAAACACTCGTCTTCATCGTGGCGGGTGAGGGAGACGACAGGACCGCACACTGTCTGGTGCGGCTGTGCAACAACGCACCGCGAGGCGGAAGCCTGGGAAAGCAGATCGAGGGCTTGCTGAAGCTTGCTGGCAGTACACCACCGGGAACTACCCCCGTGGTCGTGCGCTGTACGGAATACCAGCCGAAGACGCCGAAGTCGGCGATTGCCGGCCTCTTCGCCCAGCTCTATGCGCAGGCAGGCCGTTACGTGATTGTGCGGGACAGTGACTGGCGGATCATGGCTGCGATCCAGCAGTTCCGGCTCCGCGAGCAGGAGAAACCGCACTTTGGCACCTGGCTGCGCCGCGCTCAGCCGTTGGTACGCCTGAAGTCCCTGCGCGACGTCCTGGCGCTCGACGCCCCGACACACCGCTGGGAGCGGCCGGCGGTTGTGCCGAGCGATCCCGGCGTGGCGGCCGATACAGCCCACGCTGCAGCCGGCGAGAACGCGGACCACGCGTGGGGCGAATCAGGTCCGGACGAGCGCGAGTGCGGGGCGATCGCCGCCGCTGGCGGCCATGGTGCCACGACTCAGGGAAACACCGAGCTCCTGGTCGGGCATTCGCGAAATCGTGCGCAGCAGCCGATGCTGATCCCGATCGAGAGCATGACCCTGCACACCGCCTTTCTGGGTAGCACAGGTAGCGGCAAAACAACCGCAGCGCTGAACCTGATCGAGCAACTTCTGCTGCGTGGCATTCCCGCGCTCCTGGT
>JALOQX010000337.1 GCA_025459265.1 Pirellulaceae bacterium
CGAGGTGCACAGGCAGGTTGCCGGCCGTGTCCGCGGTCGCGGCGGACGCGGAGCCGGTGGCCGGGTCGAGCACGACCCACGATCCGGCCTTGCCGACCTGCAGCTGGCCGGCGTACTGCGCCTGGCCGACATTGACCAGCAGCAGAATCAGCTGACCGTCGCGCACGAAGCGACCGCAGGCGATGTGGTCACACGCGGGCTCGAGCCTCTGGGTCGGCTGGAGTTCCCGCGCGAGATCGTCAGGTCTGGCCGTGACTGAGTCCACACCGTCGCGCAGCACGCGGCCACCCTGTTGCTGAAATCGCCTGTGCGTCGTGCGGCACCAGCAAGGCGCTGTACGGCTGACGCCCGATCACCAGTGTCCCGTCGGCCTCCACGGTGGCTTGGGCCAGGTAGCGATGATCGGTCAACGTCAGTGGGATTTGGCGGCGTTGGAGCATCTGTCCCAGCCGCAGGAAAGACGCCACCAGCTGCTGAGCCCGCGGCGATTGCGAAGCGAGTTGGAGCGGTTCGGCCACCGGGACGTATTCTGACCAGAGATCGTAGATCGGGTAATACAGCAGCACGTGGGGGTCTAATCCGTCACGTCCCAGGCGGCCTGCCACGCGGCAGTGGCCTGCATCGCTGCCAAGCTCGCGGGCCCCTGGCCACCCATCTTCTGGCTGAAGTCACTGACCTCCGTCATCACGCGCCGCCGGCCGCTGAGTCGTGCGGCCGAAGCCGGCAAGCCCGCCGTCAACCAGCCGGAGTGGATCACCGCCGTCGGAGGTGAGCAGATCCAGGCCGGGGATGTGCATGTGCGACAAGCACTGCAAGCCGTTGCCTTCCAGCGGCACGTGATGCAGCACCGCCTCTTCCCACAGGCTGTGTCCAGACGATGCGATCCCGCGCTCGGCACACCACCGCTCGAGAGCGCCAAAGTACCGATCCGCGATCAAGTCTGCCACGAGCGACCAGAACTGTCGCCGCACGCGACGATCTTCGGCGGTGTCGCCGGCAAACAGACTTGGACGCTGTGCGAGCAGGTCCTCAGCGTACCGTTCCCGATATCGTTCGACGATGTCGTACGACCACGGCACACGCGGCAGTGCCTTCACGGTGGGGTCGAGCGGATCGACCACCGGGACCCGCTGCCGGACTTCCTCGGGAATCTGCCCCAGATTGACGGCGATCAACGAAGGTTCGTCTGTGAACGCGGCCTGAATCGTCGTGCCGAACAAGGGTGCCAACCGCTGGAAATAGGCCTGATGCGTCACGTCGAGGAAACAACGTACGGCTCGATCATCAATTAGATTGGCATACCGCCGCGCCGCGTGGTAATTGTTGCTTGCGTGCGTGAACTCGTACGAAGGTCGCACAACGAACGGATCGGGCTGCGATGCATCGTAGGCGAGTTCCTGCGCTTCGAACTCCCGATTTGTTGCGAGCACCAATCCCCCGGCGCCGCCACTGGGATATCCTTTCTCGTCGTAGATCCACACGATCAGCCCCAGGTCCCGGCAGGCCTCTACCACGGTCTGCAGCTCGGCCCAATGCGCCTCCGATTGCAGGTAATCGCGGAAGGAAACGTTACACACCAGCCCTCCCAACCCACGCTGGCGGTAGTACTCCAGGTTCCGGCGGGCAATGCCGTCCGGTGTTGCATCCGGCAGCAACTGGTCCATCCCTTCGGGCAACTTGCCTTTCAGGTTGACTTCGTGGACGATCTGCAAGGGTCGATCGCCGACCTGCGGTGATTCCCAGGCCGCCTGCCAGAGCTCCGGCAGTTGAGCAATGGCATCGTCAGCCATTGCATGGGTGCTGCACAATAGTGCCCAGACCGCGGCCAACCGGAAGATCGTGGAGCTGATTCGCTGCATCGTTCACGCGCCTTATCCGACGACTGGGGGTTCTGATCGGACGTCCATCCTACAGGATTTCGGTGGCGAAAGGGTGCTGGGCGACGGGTTTTCTGCGACGGCCGTGCCCCGGTATTTCGCACGCGGTGCGCGATGGGTACGATCATGCCAGATGCGTAACGTGTGCTGCAACAGAGAGTGGGACACTCAGTATTGACGAGGTGCGCCATGACTCGCCGCCTGTTACTGGTCCTCGCCGGATTCCTGTGGCCCGTGCCCGTCGATGCGGCACGGTCGATGGATCTGCCAGCCGCCATCGTGGCCGACGCGTCGGCCGATGGTGCCGAGGACCTGGCCGCGCGTGAAGTGCGGCGCTATCTGTACCTGCGTACCGGACAGTTGCTGCCACTGGTGCCACAAATTGACGCGGCACCAGAGGGGGGATGGATTGTCGTCGGTACGGTTGCTCAGCCGGCCGTCCGGCAAGTCGGCAGCGATTGCGGTCTCGAGGAGACGTTGCGAGCGCTGCAGCCGGAACAGTATCTGCTCAAGACCCTTCGGCACGGCGACCGGACGGTGGTACTGGTTGCGGGAGGCGACGGCGTGGGCACGCTCTACGGGGCGTACCGACTGGCGGAGCATCTCGGCGTGCGGTTCTATCTCGAGGGAGACGTCGTGCCGGATCAGCGCCTGGCCGAACCGTTCCCCTGCGTGGATGAAGTTGGCCGTCCGCTGTTCGATCGCCGCGGCATCCAGCCGTTCCACGATTTTCCCGAAGGGCCCGACTGGTGGGGCGCCGAGACGTACAAAGCCATCCTCGCGCAGCTGCCCAAGCTGCGGATGAATTTCTTCGGGCTGCACACGTACCCCGAGGGTGGTGTCGGGCCGGAGCCGCTCACGTGGATCGGACTCCCCGGTGAAGTCAACGCAGATGGCAGTGTGCAGGCGAGCTATCCCGCGCGGCACTTCACGACCAGCAACATCACGGGGGCTTGGGGGTATCGGCCAGGCCGCACGTCCGAGTACTCGTACGGAGCCGCCGCGCTGTTCCCCCAGGATGACTACGGGGCAGACTACATGCGTGACACGTATCCGTGGGACAAGATGTCGAGCGACCAGCAGAACGAGCTGATTGCGCGGATGGGTGCGTGTTTGCACGATGCGTTCACGTTCGCACGTCGCTTGGGAATCAAGACCTGCCTCGGCACGGAAACCCCGTTGACCATTCCCACGCCGGTCCAGCAGCGACTGCGCGCCGCGGGGAAAGACCCGGCGGATCCGGAGGTCGTCCGAGACCTGTATCGCGGGATCTTCACACGCATCATCAAGACGCACCCGCTGGACTACTACTGGCTCTGGACGCCCGAGGGGTGGACGTGGAGTGGGACGAAGCAGGAAGAGATCGATGCGACGCTGGCGGATCTGCGGGCCGCCATGGCGGCGGCCCAGGACGTGGGGGCCCCGTTCACGCTGGCCACCTGCGGCTGGGTGCTCGGGCCGCAGCAGGACCGCGCCCTGTTTGACAATGTTCTCCCCCGGCAGTTTCCGATGAGCTGCATCAACCGGCAGGTCGGCCACGCCCCGGTCGAACCGGGCTTTGCTGCAGTCCAGGGGCGACCCAAGTGGGCGATCCCGTGGCTGGAAGACGACCCGGCCCTGGTCTCGCCGCAACTCTGGGTCGGTCGGATGCGCAAGGACGCGGCCGATGCGCTCGCCTATGGTTGTACCGGCCTGCTGGGCATCCACTGGCGCACGCGCATCCTCGGCCCCAATGTCTCCGCCCTGGCACAGGCTGCGTGGGAGCAGCAGAGCTGGAATCCCGCGCTCTCCGGGCAATCGCTGCCGCCAGCCGCCCGTCCGCCCGATGGACCCGACGGTGGACAACACGCCCAGTTTCCGCCGACAGACATTGCCGACACGCAGGAGGATCCACTCTATCACGCAGTCCGCTACAACGTGGAAGCTTATTACCTGGACGTGCCCAATGGCACGTACGCCGTGACACTGAAGCTGTGCGAACCGCACTACGACGAGGCAGACCGTCGTGTGTTCGGAGTCCGCGTGCAGGGTCGCCCGCTGATCGAACGCGTCGACCTGTTTGCCGAGTTCGGCAAGAACCGCGCGCACGAGGTGACCCTCCACGATGTGGAGGTCAATGACGGCCAGTTGGTGATCGATTTCGTACCGATCGTCGAGTTTCCCTGCGTGGCAGCCATCGTCGTGGAGGGACCTGATGCCACGCGGAAAATCAACTGTGGCGGGCCGGCCTGGGAGGACTACCAGGCCGACTGGCCCCCGTCGGAACCGAGCCACCGTGAACGGTTTCTTCCCTGTGCTGACTTCTATGCGGACTGGGCGCGACAGCACTTCGGTCCCGAGGCCGCCGACGCGGTGGCGGAGATCTTCACCGAGATCGATGGCCAGTTGCCGCGCCCGTCGGACTGGGTGGAGGGTCCCGGCGGGATCAAGCCCGACCACCGCCCCTGGTCCGACGTCGCCCGCGACTACGCGTTTGTCGATCGCCTGGCGGCTGTGCGTCCCGCGGTCCGCGGTGCCGGCAACCAGGAACGCTTCGACTACTGGCTCAATATGTTCCGCTACATGCAGGCCAATGCGCAGGTGAACTGCACCTGGCACCAATACAATCAGGCGATCGCCCAGGTCAAAGCCGAGCCCGAGCGCGCAGCGCAGCAGCGACTGGCTCGCGAAGTCGCCCTGCCCCTGCGAAAGGAACTCGTCGCCCAGGTCGGCGCCGTGCACCAGTACTTGTTGTCGGCGGTGTCGACGTACGGCGACCTGGGGACCGTGACGAACTGGCAGCAGCACATCATGCCCACGCTGCTCGACCAGCCCGCGCAGGAGCTGCGGCAACTGCTCGGTGCCGAGCTGCCCCCCGATGCGCTGCCGTCGCGCGATTACGCGGGGCCGCCGCGGATGTTCGTGCCGCACGTGCGCAGCGTGATCACCGACCAGGAGTCGCTGCAGGGCGATGTCTTCGTGCTCGGCCTGCAACCGGCCCACGTGACCGTGGTGTGGCGAGCGCTTGGCAGCGACGTGTTTCAACGGGTACCGCTCGAGCACGTCGCCCGCGGCGTGTATCAGCTCGCGTTCCAACCGCCCGCGGATGCCGGCGATTTCGAGTTCTACGTGGAAGCGCAGTCGGCCACGGCGACGCTCCGGTTCCCCCCCACGGCGCCCGACTTGAATCACACCGTCGTCGTCATGCCGACTGGTGCCTCGTCGGTCGCGGCCGACATGCAGGCCGACTCGCCCGTCAAGTTCCCAGCACAGGGCGCCCTGCCCGCCAGATTCCCGCCCGATCAGCCGGCACAGGACGGGCAGCAACCTGAGGAAGGTTACTACCTGTTCAGCACGCCCGAACGGTCGTTGGCGCAGATTGCCGCCATCCAGCAGGAGATGCCGCGCGGCGAGTTTACTCCGCCGCCGGCTGGCTGGGAGTACCTGCCCCGCACACACACGGTCTTGACCCAGGGAGGTGAGCTGCGGCTGCTGGCGCTGGGGGACAGCATCGTCAATGACACCATGCGGTCGGCCTGGGTGGCCAAGCTCGCCGAAGCGTACCCGCAGGCGACGATCCGTGCCACGGTCTATGTCCGCGGCGGCGGAGGTTGTCAGCATTACCGTGAAAACGAACGGATTGCCAGGTTCGTTGTTCCCCGGCAACCGAATCTTGTATGGATTGGTGGCATCAGTCAGCGGGACATCGCCAGCATCCGCGAAGTCATCCGGCAGTTGCGCGAGGCGCTGCCTGACGTCGAAATCGTTCTGGCCACGGGAACGTTCGGGACTGCGGACCCGCGTGTGGCGGACGAACTGGCCGCGGCAGCGCATTCCGGGACCGGTACCTACGGCCGGGAGCTGCAACAACTGGCCGAGCAGGAACGCTGTGCCTACCTGGACATGACGACTCCGTGGGCTGAATATGTCCGCTCGTCCGGAGTCCATCCCCATCTGTTCTACCGCGATGTCGTGCATGCCAACGAATACGGTGAACAGATTCTCAGCAAGATCCTGATCGCGTTCTTCACTCAGCCGTAGTACCGTGAGCCGGCAGCTGGAACTGCAACCCCTCAATCGTTTGCAGATCCAGGGCGTCGCCCTGCTCGAGCAGCGGGCTTTCGGCCCAGACCGGTTCCACTTCCGCGAACTCGACCTTGGCGTCACGCACGGTCTTGCGATACCGCTTGCCCCAATCGTCGACCTGGCGCACCCCGTAGAAGCTGCCGGCCAGGATCGCAGCGGTCAGAAACAGCAGTCCACCCAGTTGGTTGAGTTTCTCGAACATCGACGGGTTTCCGGATTGGGCCGTTGTCAATAGGTCCACCGGAAAAGCGTAGCATACGCCGGGCGATCCAGCGGAAGGGGCCGGATTGCACGTGGGCCCGTGAACTGGTTAACCTGGAACCGTGTTGAATGGACTTGCGTGATGCCGGGGATTACCGGGTGGCTGGGGACGAACGAAGTGAGCCCCAGCGTTCTCCGTTCCGGGGGCTCGCTCCGCTCGACCCCGGCCACCCCAGGATTTGGCGTTCCCGGAATCACGCAAGTCCATTCAGCTGGGTTCGCCTCATCGACGTTCGCGACAGGAGAGGTGCCATGGGTATCCGCATCGGAAGCAGCCACAGCCGACGTCTGGCCGTGCTGATTGGGCTGACGTGGGGAACGGCGGCGCTCCCGTCGCTGCCGGCCG
>JALOQX010000095.1 GCA_025459265.1 Pirellulaceae bacterium
AGCGAGCCGCCGACACGGGGTCGGCGGGGAACGTTGCCACATTCCACGCCTGCTTGTAGCTCACCAGTCCAGCGAGCCGCCGACGCGGGGTCGGCGGGGAACGTTGCCACATTTCATGCTTTGCTGTAGCTGGCCAGTCCAGCGAGCCGCCGACGCGGGGTCGGCGGGGTAAGGAGCGTGCGGGGCGCAGCGTGTCTGTAGCTGACCAGTCCAGCGAGCCGCCGACGCGGGTTCCGCGGGGTGAGGTGCGGTGCAGTTCGGATACCCCAGCGTCAGCCGGGTAGAACTGGGCAGGTCCTTCCCTCGCTGTCGCTTCGAGTTACGATGGGAGGATATCGTGTACGCCCGGTATGGCGCATGGACGGTCCGCGTGCGCGAAGCTGGATCGGGCGAGTCGTTCGAAGGAGTCGCGTGTTGGGCAAGTGGCACATGCTGGCGGCGGTCGTGCTGGGGGCGCTTGTGGGAGGATGTGATCGAACTCCGGACCGGTTTGCGGTCAATGTGCTCTTTGCGCGCAATCAGAAGCTGGCCACCAATGTGGATGAGTTCGCGACACCGCAGCTGCAGCAGCGGTTGGAGGACATTGAGAGCGCGGTGAGCCGATACTTCGGGACACCGCCGGAGCCGCGGGTGCCGGAAGTGGAAGGGCTGGACCTGAGCCGATTGTTCGACACGCCGCAGCTGCAGCTTGCCGCCGCTGCTTCGGCCAGCAGCGAGGGAGCGACCCGCTCCGGGTTGTATCATCAGCTTTGTGCCCGCTGTCACGCCGCCGAAGGGAGCGGGCAGGGGCCCGCGGCGCGCCAGCTCAACCCGTATCCGCGCGATTACCGCCGGGGATTGTTCAAGTTCAAAACGACGCCGACCACGTTGCCGCCGACCGATGAGGATCTGCATCGTGTGCTGCGCCGCGGCATTCCCGGCACGGCGATGCCCGCCTTCGATCGACTGGCCGAGCCGCAGCGAGAGGCACTGGTGCAGTATGTCAAGTACTTGAGCATTCGCGGGCAGTTCGAACGCGCGCTGATCACGGAGATCGCGCTCGAGCTGGATGCGGATGATCGGCTGCTCGACCCGCGAGCGAAGGAACTCCAGCCGACGCTGTACGATCGCCAGGTGAAGATGCTCGAGGCCCTGCTGGCGGAGGTCGTCGAACCGTGGCAGGAGACGCGGGGTTATCAGCCCGTGGTGCCCGCGCCGCCGGACGATTATGGCACGCCGCGATCGATAGCGCGGGGGCGCGACCTGTTCTTCACGACGCTGACCAATTGCGGAAAGTGTCACGGCGACACGGCCCTGGGGGACGGCCAGACGGACGATTACGATGAATGGACCAAGGAACTTGAGCCGGCAGTTCCGGCCGCGCTGGCCGACTATCTCGCGCTGGGCGCCTTGCCGCCGCGCAACAGCCAGCCACGCAGTCTGCGGGAGGGGATCTTTCGCGGCGGCGACCGTCCGGCGGATTTGTTCCTGCGGATCAAACAGGGCATCGCGGGAACGACGATGCCGAACGTGGCGGCCCAGTTGCGGGACGAGGACATCTGGCATCTGGTGGCCCACGCGTTGTACCTGCCTCAGGATCCGCTGAGCCGGCCCGGCGTGGAATGAGCGTTGGCGGCGCCGACGGTGTGGAAGGCTGTGACGAAGCACGCAATACCCACGCACACATGAAGCCCGAAGGTCAAAGTCCGGCGGACGCGGGAGGAGTTCTCGCCCAGGCGGGCGCGGTGCTGCGCAGCGCGCCGGCAACGGCCCTCTGCGCGCTGGCCGTGCTGCTCGTCTACGCGCTGTGCGTCGGCGTCTGGATGGTGCTGCGCTGGCGGGCAGGTGTTGCCGGCTGGCCCGGAGTGAGTGACACAGGTCTGTCACGAACGGCCGCGATCGTCGGCGTGGCTGCGCTGGTCCTGGCCCTGGGGTTCCTCGGCCGCACCTGCCGGCTGCGCCCGGATGGTGGCCGAACGATGCGGGCTGGGGGCATCCTGGCCGGCGTCCTGGTGCTGGTGGCCCTGGCCGCGTGTTTGTGGCAGTGTCTGACGCTGGCCCGCGCCGGCGTTGTGCTCTGGCAGCCCCGCGCCACGCTGTTCCCCGCGGCGGACATCTACTATCTGCACGCCGTCAAGATCAGGCTCAAGCAACTGCAGGCCGGGTTGGAGCGGCGGCGCAACGCGGCAGCGGGCGACCTGACCGCCGACGAGGAGAGCCGCTTGGCGCTGATTGGCACGCTGCAGTCGAATCTCGTGGGGTGGACAGAACAAGAGGTCGGACGCTGGCTGGAGGACACCGCGCAGCGGCGCAGCCTGCTCGCCCTGACGGCGTTTCAGATTCATGCCGGATCCCCCTCGCGCGGAGGCATGCAGCAGCGCGCCGCGCAGGAACGAGCGGAACTGGCCCGCCGGCGCGGCTGGCTCACGGTGCTGCGTGAACACTGCGTCCGCCGCCTCGCACAGCATCAGGCCCGCGTCGGCCATGCCGCGTCCCATGCTGCAGCCGCGGATGATGCGGCGCAGGAATCGGCCGATGCGGTGGCGGCCGATGCGGTGGCGGCCCACGAATCGTGGGCTCGCGCGCTGAGGCGGGAGCTCGAGCAAGTGGGTGCGGACGCCTGGAGTTTTGCGCTCACCGTGGCCCACGATGCCGCGGATGCGACCATGGCGGCGGAGTATCTGAACCAGATCGACGTGAGTCTGAAGCAGTTGGCGGCGCGCGACGCGTTTGTTGACGAGTACCTGGAGCCGATGTGGAGCGTGCCGCCCGCGCCCGGGCTGAACCAGCGTTATGCCTGGCTGCGCCTGCCGGTTCAGTTCCCGCACGCCCGCGCGTGGGCCGCGGGGTTTGTGCTCTTGACTGGCGTGCAGGCGGTCCTGTTGCTGTTGGCGCTGGCTTGGGTGTGTGCTCTGCCCTGGCGGCGCGGCGCGCGCACTGGCGTTGCGCCGGTCGCCGGTGCCGGTGTCTGGACGTGCGCCGCCACCGCCGTGGCGTGCGCGAATTTCGTGCTGCTCTATACCGTGTGACCGGCAGGCAGACGCACGGTGATCGCCCGTGGCACGTCGCCTGCGGCGGCGTCTGGAGCGATGTGGCGGCGCGCGGCGCGACGTGACTGCGGCGCGGTCATGGGCAGGATCTGCCGACTGCCGTATAATGGCCGCATGCCGTTGCACGCGGACCGCGGTCGGCACCGTGCGTGGCGGACAGGTCCACGAGTCAGCCGTTCTTGGGAGAGGATACGACATGCGAACATCACACGTGCTGCTGCTGGTGGCGCTGGGGGCGGCCGGGGAAGCCGATCTGCTGGGCGCCGAATGGGGCGATCTAAAGGGTCGGTTCGTCTACGACGGAACGCCGCCGGCCGCCGCCAAGCTGAACATCACGACCGACAAGGAATTCTGTGAACTGCACAACTTGAAGAGCGAATCGCTGGTGGTGCATCCGGAAAACAAAGGCGTGCAGAACGTGATCGTGTACCTGTACCAGAACAAGTCTGGGGTGCAGCGCACGCCGTACGACGAACAGGAGGTGCCGATTCATGAGAGCTACCTCCCGCTGGAACAGCAGGTGGTGCAGCTGGACAACAGCAAGTGCCGCTTCGAACCGCATGTGGCGCTCGTCTGGACCCGGCAGGCCGTGTTGCTGGCCAACTCCGATCCGATCGGGCACAACGTGAAGATCGACTGCAGCCGAGAGAACGGTCCGTCGAACGACACGCTGCCGTCCGGCGGGTCGCTCGAGCGGCGTTTTACCCACGCCGAACGGTTTCCGGTGCCGGTCAGCTGCTCGATCCATCCCTGGATGAAAGGCTGGGTCGTGATTCGCGACACCCCGTACCTGGCGGTGACCGATGCCAACGGCGCGTTTGAGTTGAAGAACCTCCCGGCCGGCAAGTGGCAGTTCATGTTCTGGCACGAGACGGCCGGGTACGTCAGCAAGGTCAAAGTGCAAGGCAAAGCGGAAGAGTGGAAGCGGGGCATCGCCACGTTCACGATCCAGCCGGGGAAGCAGGACCTGGGCGATATTCTCCTGAGCCCCGAGCTGTTCAAGTAGTGCTCGAGGTGCGTCGGGGGGGATGGCGTGACGCGCTGTGTGTCAGCTTCTGGTCAGCGGAACTGTCGTTGCGGCCTTGCGGTACTGCGGCTGGCCGCGTGCGCGTGGCTGCTGGGGGCCACCGGGGGACTTGTGCGGTCGGACGTGGTCACCGACGAGGTTGGCCATGAAGAGCGCGCGTGGCTGGCCCATGTGGACGAGTTCATTACGGCGGGTCAGTGGCAGGACGCCGTGGAGACGTTGCGGCGTGTCATGGAGACGCGTGGCGAACGGCTCATCGCGTTGTCGGCCGGCAAGGCCGCGTCCGGGTCCGAGGGGGAACTGCTGGTGCCGCTGCGCGTCTACTGCCAGATGCAGATCGCATCGTGGCAGCGTCGGGCACCCGAGGCGCTCAAGCTGTATCGCCAGCAGGTGGATGAGCGGGCGGCGCGGCTGGTGAGCGAGGCGGGAGCCGAGCGCGACGCGGCCGGACTGCAATTGGTGGTCGACGAACTGCTCTTGAGCGCCACCGGCGACGAGGCGCTGCTGCGGTTGGGCGAGATGGCCTTGGAGGCGGGCAATTACACGCTCGCCCGACACTGCTGGGAGTCGATTCATCCGTCCCTGCGGGTGCTCCCGGCGGTGGCGCGGGTGGTGCGCTGCGCGCCGGGCAGCTCGTGGTGGCTGGCCCTCCGCGGCCGCGATCTGGCCTCCCTGTGGCCGGACCTGGCCGCCGCGCTGAGCGGTCCGGACGAGTCGGTGCCGTGGCTGGCGTATCCGGACTCGGACATTCCCCGCGCCGCGGTGCGCGCGCGGCTGGTCCTCGTCTCGCTGTTGGAAGGTTCGTACGACCGTGCCGTACTGGAGGCGGAGCTGTTGCGACGGCTGGACGGCGACGTCACCGGTCATTGGGGTGGGCGCCGCGGCGCGTACGTGCAGCTGGTGGACGACCTGCTGCGCGCAGCGCAGCAGTGGCCTGCTCCGCCGCGACCGGCGGGGTGGTCGACGTTTGCCGGCTGTCCGTCGCGGCAGGGCGCGGTCGAGACCGGCGTCGACGTGGCGATGCGGCCCGTCTGGCGCACGCCGCTGCCGCGGCAGACGGACCCGCAGGATCGCCGGGGCCGCGGACGGCCGCGCGCGGCCGAAGCGGCCGATGGTCTGCTCAGCCATCACGTTGCGGTGGACGACGGCGTGGTCTACGTCGCGCAGCTGGACAGGATTCGAGCGCTGCGGCTGGACGATGGTCAACCGGCGTGGCCGGGCGAAATGCGGTCGGGCAGCACCGAACGCGGTGCCGACGCGATCTTTCACCTCGAGGGCCACCGCGCCGATCCGATTGCCGGATTGATCGCTCGCACCGGCGTGCCGCGCTGGACCGTCACGCTCGACGGCGGGCGGCTGTTTGCCCGGTTGGGTGCGGCCTGGACCGGCGGAGGCGACCAGCTGACGCGGCGCGATGACGAGCGCAGCTGTCTGATCGGTCTGGAGCTGGCCACGCAGAAGCTGTTGTTCGACCCGATTCCGCCTGGCGAAGCGGGTTGGGAGTTCGAGTCCTCGCCGCTGGTGCGGGGCGGGCGTCTGTACGCCAGCTTGCGGCGCCGCAATCCGGCCAGCGCGCAGGTGCGCGTCGTCTGTTACGCCGTGGACACGGGTCGTGCGATCTGGCAGCGCGATGTGGCGCGAGGCGAGACGGTCACGCAGGCGGTGGTGGAGTTGCCCAACTGTCCGCTCACCTGGGGCGACGAGCTGCTCTATTGCAACACCAATCTGGGTGCGGTGGCCGCCTTGCGCGCCCGCGACGGCCGGCTAGAATGGGTGTACCGCTACGGCCGGACAGCGTCCTGGGCGGCGACGGACGATGATCGCTCGAGCGCGGTCCGGGATGTGAATCCGTGCCTGTTTGAGCGGGGCATCGTGTACGTGGCGCCGGCCGACACGGATCACGTGCTGGCGCTGGACGCCGCGAGCGGCCGGCCGTTGTGGCACACGGCGCCGGAGGCCACAGCCGGTGCCGTGCATCTGCTGGGTGTGGCGGGCGGACGCCTGCTGGCCAGCGGGGACTGTGTGCAGTGGATTGACGTCAGCACGGGCCAGGTGACCGGCCAGTTCCCGGTGCCGCGCAGCCGTCTGCCCGGACACGCCGCGCCGCCGCCGCGCGGGTACGGGCGGGGGATCGTGGCGGGCGACGAACTGTACTGGCCGACCCGCGACCGGGTCTACGTGTTTGATGTGGGGACCGGCCGCCAGACGCGGCAACCGCTGGACCTGGCCGCACTGGGGCTGGAGGGCGGCAATCTGGTGATCAGCCGTCATGTTCTGTTAATCGCCACGGCCGATGAGTTGATAGCTTTGGCGGAGTCTGTGCCCCAGCCCGAGGTGGCCGCGCAAGGGGCGCCGTGAGTGTGCGACGTGAGCTGCCACCGACGTGGCGGGTACGAGATGGCTACGTGACAAGCGAGCAAACCATGCAGAACCTTCCCACCAGCGACCGGGAGGCTGTGGCAGCGTTGGCCACGTCCTACCGGCAGATCACCCAGGAGTTGGGCAAAGTCATCGTCGGGCAGCAAGCGGTGATCGAGCAGCTGTTGATCGCGATCTTCGCCCGTGGGCATTGCCTGCTGGTGGGAGTCCCCGGTCTGGCCAAGACGCTGATGATCCGGACGCTGGCCAGCGCCCTGTCGCTGAAGTTCAGCCGGATCCAGTTCACGCCCGACCTGATGCCGGCCGACATTACCGGGACGGAAGTGATCCAGGAGGATCGGGCGACGGGCCGTCGGGACTATCGGTTCCTGCCCGGGCCCATCTTCGCGCACATCATCCTGGCGGACGAGATCAATCGCACGCCGCCCAAGACTCAGGCGGCGCTTCTGGAGGCGATGCAGGAACAGCAGGTGACGGTCGGCGGCGAGAAGCATCTGTTGCCGGAGCCGTTCTTTGTGCTTGCGACGCAGAATCCCATCGAGCAGGAGGGGACGTACCCGCTGCCGGAAGCGCAGCTGGATCGGTTCATGTTGCACGTGTGGGTCGACTACCCGACGGAAGACGAGGAGCTGGAGATTGTCAAGCGCACGACGGCCGATCGCGAGGTCCACCTGACGCCGACGCTGGCGGCGGAGCAGATCATGCAGCTGACGCGGATCATCCGCAAGGTGCCGGTGGCGGACCACGTGGCTCGGTATGCCCTGCGTCTGGCACGCCTCACCCGGCACACCGAGCCGGACGCGCCGGACTTCATCCGGGAGTATGTGCAGTGGGGTGCCGGGCCGCGGGCCAGCCAGTACATGGTGTTGGGGGGGAAGGTGCGCGCCGTGCTCGAAGGGCGCTATCACGTCAGCCACGACGACATCCGGGCGCTGGCGCCGCCGGTCCTGCGGCATCGCATCAAGACCAATTTCAACGCGGATGCCGAGGGGATTGCGGCGGACGAGATCATCCGGCGGTTGCTGGATTGTGTGCCGACCGTTGACGAACGCGAGGGAGGACGTGGAAGACAACCCGACGTCTTTAGATCCGCGGACGCTGGCTAGGATCAAGGGCCTGCATCTGCGTGCCCGGCACATCGTCGAAGGGTACGTGGCTGGCCTGCACCGCAGCCCCTTTCACGGGTTCTCGATTGAGTTCGCCGAGCACCGCGACTACGCGCCGGGGGACGACCTGCGTTACGTCGACTGGAAGGCCTACGGCCGCACGGACAAGTTGTACGTCAAGCAGTACGACGACGAGACGAACCTGATGTGTCAGCTGGTGCTGGACGTCAGCCAGAGCATGAGCTATCGCGGGCCGTCCGCCCCGCTGTCCAAGTTCGAGTATGCCCAGGCGCTGGCGGCGGCCCTGGCCTGGCTCGTCCTCCAACAGCAGGACGCGGTGGGGCTGGTGACGTTTGACCAGCAGGTGCGGGCCAGCGTGCGGCCCAGCAGTCATGCGGCGCACCTGCAGCAGATCTTCCAGGTGCTGGAGACGGCGACGCTGGCGGGCAAGACGCGGGCCGGGGCGGTGTTCCACGCCTTGGCCGAGCGCATGACGCGGCGCAGTGTCGTCGTCGTGCTGAGCGACCTGTTTGAAGCGCCGGAGGCGCTGCTGGCCGGGCTTAAGCACTTTCGCCATCGGCGTCATGACGTGATCGTGTTGCACATCCTCGACCCGCAGGAAATCGACTTTTCCTTCCAGCGGCCGACGCGCTTCCAGGGCCTGGAGCAGCTGCCGCACGTGCTGGCCGATCCGCGGTCGATGCGCCGCGCTTACCTCCGCGAGTTCGCGGAGTTTCAGCACGCGGTGCGGATGGGGTGTCGCCGGTTCGGGCTGGACTATGAGGAGATGCGCACGGATCGTCCGTTCGACGTGGCTCTGTCGCACTATCTGTCCCGGCGGGCAGCCCGCGTGCGCGGATCGTGAGTGGGAGCATGATCAGTCAGGGGGGAGCGATGAGTCTGGTGGCGTTCGGGCCGTTCGCCAACCCGTGGATGCTGGTGTGGGCCAGCGCCGCGGTGATCCCGATCCTGATTCACGTGCTGAGCCGTCGCCGCTACGACGTGGTCCCGTGGGCGGCCATGGACTTTCTCCTCGCGGCGCTCCGCAAGCATGCCCGCCGCTGGCGGCTGGAGCAGTGGCTGCTGCTGGCCGTGCGCGTGGCGATCCTGGTGCTGCTGGCCGTCGCGCTGGCCAATCCGATCCTGGCGCGGCGCGGTCTCCTGTCGCGCGCGGCGGATGCGGTCGGCGACACCCACTGGGTCCTGGTGCTTGATGCGTCCTATTCGATGGACTACCGCCCGGCGGCCGTGCCACGATTCGAGCTGGCCAAGCAGCTGGCGGGCGAACTGGTCCGCGCGGCGCCGCAGGGAGACGGGTTCTCGCTGCTGCTGATGGCCGGGACGGCGCGTCCGATCGTGGAGGATCCGGTTTTCGCGCGCGAGGAGTTGCTGGCCGAGCTTGCGGCACTGCCGCGGACTGACGGCGGTGCAGATCTGCGCCTGGCGCTGGCGGAGTCGCAGCGGATCATCGAGCGCGCAGCGCGCGAGATGCCGCGGCTGCGCCGCCACCGGGTCTGCTTCCTGACTGACCTGGGACGGACCACCTGGGACGTGGTGGCCGAGCCGGACGTGCGCGCGGCGATCGCCCGGCTGGGCGAGCAGGCCGATCTGCGGCTGTGCGACGTCGGACAGGAGGCCACGCCCAACCTGGCGGTGACGGAGCTGAGCATGGCCGACGGCGTGGTCACGGTGGGCCAGCCGACGCGTCTGCTCGTCGACCTGGAGAACTTCGGCCGCGAAGCGGTCACGGCGCTGGGCGTCGAGACGCTGGTCGACGGCCAGCGGATTGACCGGCAGCAGCTGGACGTCTCCGCGGCGGGGCGCAGCACGCTGGCGATCACGCATGTGTTTCCGATTCCAGGCCCGCACATCGTCGAGGTGCGGACAGCGGGGGATCGCTTGCCCGTGGACGACCAGCGCTGGCTGAGTGTGACCGTGCAGCCGGCGGTGGAAGTGCTCTGTGTCGAAGGAAAGCCGGGTGCGGCCCGCCATGTCCTGCTGGCCTTGAGTCCGGGTTCCGTGCGACCGGCACGCGTGCGACCTGCGGTGCAGTCGGACGTCGTGTTGCTGGAAGAGGATCTGACGCGTTACGACTGCATCGTGCTCTGCAATGTGGGACGGCTGGGGGCCGACGAAATCGCCGTGCTGCGGCAGTTCCTGGCGCAAGGTGGCGGCGTGATCGTGTGGCTGGGAGACCAGCTGCCGGTGCCCGACGAGGCCGCCAGAGGCGATGGGGAGGCGAGCGCTGTGTCCCTGCTGCCGGTGCAGGTCGCCGGGCCGGTGCCGCTGGGTGACTATGGCTTTGATCCGCTGGACTATCGGCACCCGATTGCCGCGCCGTTTCGCGGGCATGAGCGCGCGGGGCTGCTGACCACGCCGATCTGGAGATATGTCAAGATCGTGTCACTCGACGCGCGCACGGTCCGCACGGCGCTCGGATTCACGACGGGGGACCCGGCGGTGCTGGAAGCGGCTGTGGGGCGCGGCAAGGTGATCCTGGTCGCCACGGACACGTCGTCCGTCGATCGCGGCACCACGCCGGCGACGCCGTGGTCGGCGCTGGCCACCTGGCCGAGTTTTCCGCCGTTAGTGCAGCAGATGCTGGATTCGGTGCTGCGCGGCCGGTCCGCGCTGCACAACACGCTGGTCGGGCAGGCCCTGCGTGGGAGCGTGCCACCTGATCGGGCCGACGCGACCGTGACGATGACGGACCCGGTCGGACGCACGCGCCGCCTCGCCGCCGACCCCGCGGGGCAGGACGGTGGGTGGACGTTTACCGACACGCTGCGCAGCGGCGTGTACGCGGTGGTCCCGAGCGGGGCGCCGGGCGAGGTGCAACGCTACGCAGTCAACGTGGACACGCGGGAGAGCCGGTTGGAACGTGTGGATGCGACGATGTTGCCGAACCAGTTGCGCGCGGGAGACATGGAGGCGGCGGAACCGCTGGCGGTGATCCCCGCAGCCCGGACGACGCACGTGTTTCGCTACCTGCTGGTCGCCGCGCTGCTGCTCGTGTTGTGCGAGTCGTTCTTGGCCTGGTTCCTGGGAAGGACTGCCGCTGATGGCCCACTGGTTCGCTGAACTCTGGGGCGCCTCCGTCGCGGCGTCACCGCCCCGAGTCGGTGAGGGGCTGGAGGTGACGCTCACCCACACGTGGCCCTGGCCGCCGTGGGTGGCGCTGGTGGTCATGCTGGGGGGCGCGGCCTGCGTGATCTGGCTGTACTGGCGTGAGGCCGGGTCGGTGCGCCGGCCGGCGCGGTGGGGGATGGCCGCGCTGCGCATCACGCTGCTCGCCGTGCTGCTGACCATGCTGCATGGGTGGATGCGGAACCGCTACCGCACGGAGCTGCCGGATGTCGTCGTCGTGGTCGACGATTCGGGCAGCATGGACCTGGTGGATCGCCACGACGCCTCCGACGTGCTCGATCGCCTGCGCAGCGTCTGCGCGCAGCTGGGACTGACGACGGCCAGCCGGCTGAACCTGGCCAAGGCGTTGCTGTTGGACCCGCGAGATGGCTGGCTGCAAGCGCTGGCGCAGCGATACTCCCTGAAGGTCCATCTGCTCGGCGCGACGGCGCGGATCCAGACCGGTGAGGGGGACGAGCTGGCGGCGGCGCTGCGGGCGGTGGAGGCGCGGGAGCCGGCCAGCCGGCTGGGTGATGGCTTGCAGCAGATCCTCGAAGCGCAGCGCGGACGGCCCACCGCCGCCATCGTGCTGCTGACCGACGGGATTACGACGGAAGGGAAGTTGCTGAGCGAAGCGGCCCAGGCGGCCCGTCGGCGCGGCATTCCGCTTTACCTGCTGGGCGTCGGCGATCAGCGCCCGCCGCGGGATGTGCGGCTGACCGACCTGCTGGTGGACGACACCGTGTTTCTCGGCGATGCCGTGCACTTCGATTTCACCCTGACCGGCCGCGGGTTCGATGCGGAACCGGTACAGCTCTGGCTGAAACAGCGCGACCGCGACGACGTGCTGGCGCGGCAGGCGATCACCCTCCCGGGCGATGGCACGGCGCGGAGTATCCGTATGACGTACGCGCCCACCGCAGCCGGCGAGTTCGAGTTCGTCGTGGGCGCCGAGCCGCTGGCCAACGAATCCAATCTGGACAACAACAGGCTGGTCCAGCGTGTGCGCGTTCAGGATGAAACGATCCGCGTGCTCTTCGTGCAGGAGTATCCGAGCTGGGAATTCCGCAACTTGAAGGCCCTGCTGCAGCGCAGTCGGCAGGGACCGAGTGGCCGCCCGGTGATCGCGCTGACCACGGTGTTGCAGGAGGCGGACCTGGAATATGCCGACCTCGATGCGTCCGCAGCGCGGGTTTTTCCCGTCAGTCGTGACGAGTTGTTCGGGTTTGACGTCGTGCTCTTTGGGGACGTCAATCCGTCGTACTTGAGTCGGCCGATTCTGGAGAATCTCGCGGCGTTTGTCGTCGAGCGGGGTGGCGGCATCGGTTTTCTGTCGGGGCCGCGGTACACGCCGCTGGCGTATCGCGGCACGCCGCTGGAAGATCTGTTCCCGATCGACCTGGAGACCGCGTCGCTGCCTGACGAGGCGGCGCTGCTCCAGCGGAGCTGGCGCGTGCGGCCGACGCGGATCGGATCGGCAGCGCCGCATCTGCAGTTGACCGATACGCTGGCTGACAATCTGGGGCTGTGGCAGAGCCTGCCTCCGTTGCGGTGGATCCTGCAGGCACCGGACACACGACTGGGGGCGCAGGTGCTGGTCGAGACGGTCGCGGACGCGGCGGCGGGCGAAGCGGCGATGCCGGTTGTCTGCACGCAGTATGTCGGGGCTGGGCGCGTCGTCTGGCACGCCACGGACGAAACGTACCTGTGGTCGCGGTTCCGTGGCAGCGATCTGCCGTACGAACGGTACTGGACGCAGACGATCCGCTTCCTGAGCCGGACGCGGCTGCTCGGGGGCAGCCGGCGCGTGGAGTTGGTGGCGGATCGCGCCCAGTATCATCGTGGGGAACCGGCGGCGCTCCAGGTGCGCTTCTGGGATGAGCGGACGGCGCCGAGTGCGGATGACGGCGTGGTGGTTGTGGTGGAGCAGTCGGGGGGGCGCCGGCAACGCGTCAAGTTGCAGCGGGATGCGTTGCGGCGCGGGATCTTCGATGGCGTGGTCACCAACTTGGCGGAGGGCACGTATCGCGCCTGGCTGGCGGCGCCGAGTCTGGAGGACAAGCCGCCGACGGCGGCATTTGCCGTGGTGCCGCCCCCCGGGGAACAAGCCCGGCTGGTGATGGACGTGGCCGACCTGCGTCTGGCGGCGGAGACGTCGCAGGGGCGGTTTGAACCGCTGGCGTCCGCCTCGCGGTTGCTGGAGGATCTGCCGCGTGGCCGGCAGGTGCGCATCGAGTCCCTGCCGTCGGAACCGTTATGGAACTCGCCGTGGCTGGCCGCGATCTGCGTGCTGCTCTTGACCGGCGAGTGGCTCTGGCGTCGCCGCGTGGGCTGGTTGTGATAGCCCGCGCGTGCTTGGCTGCGGCGCGCGGTTTTCGGTATGATGCGGAGAGGACTGGCAGGTGGGCAGGCGTCGGGCAGCGAGGATTGCATGGCGAGTGATGTGCGGACGGCGGACGAATCCCAATGGCGGCAGCGCGTACGCCACGTGGCGCGGCGCGCCCGGCGGCTGGTCCGTCTGCACGGCGCGGGCTGGTTCGTGACGCTGGTCGTGCTCGCGGCGCTCGGGCTCGGGTACAGCGATTACTGGCTGCGGTTGGAGGATCCGGGCGTCCGCCTGATCTCCTCGATCGTGCTGGGACTGGTCATTGCCTGGAGCGGCCATCGGTTTGTGTGGGGTGCCTGGCGGTACCGGTGCACGGATCTGCATGCGGCGCGGCGGATCGAGCGGCGGTTTCCTGCGCTGGGGGACGTCGTTTCCAGTGCCGTGGCGTTCAGCACGCAGGCGGCCGAGGACGACACCGCTGGTTCGTGGGAACTGCGCCGCACGGTCATGGATCAGGCGGCGGCCGCGCTGGCGCCGGTCGACTGCGACGCCTGTCTCAGCCGCCGCCGCACGCTGCGCGCGGTTGCCATGGCGGTGGCGATGATCACCACGGTCCTGGTGCTCAGCGTCGCGCACCCGTCCGCGGTCGGGCTGGCGGCGCGGCGTCTGCTCCAGCCCTGGGGTGTGGAGGCGTGGCCGCATCGGCACCAACTGGTCTTCACGACCGCGCCGGCGCGCATCGCGGCTGGACAGGACTTCGAGGTTGAGGTGATCGACGCCCGCGGCCGTCTGCCCGACGTCGTGCAGATCCACTACTGGTTCGACGGGGACGACGTGTCCTCCGTCGAGACGCACACGATGCAGCCACTCGGCGACAAGTTGACACACCGCCTGACGCATGTGACGCGCGGGCTCCGGTATCGTGCCACCGGCGGCGACGATGTGCGGATGGAGTGGCACGCGGTGCAGGTGATGGAGCCGCCGCGCGTGATCACGCACGACCTGCACTTGACGCCGCCGACGTACACGGGGCTGCCGCCGAGCGCCGCCACCGGCCACTTCCGGGCGCTGCAGGGCACGCGGGTGGCCGTGCGCCTGCGCGTGAACAAGCCGCTGCGGGCCGCCCGCTTGGAGACCACCGCGATGGGCACCCCCAGCGCCGCGCTGCCGATGCGGCTGGATGAAGACCGCTTGGGATGCACGCTCGAACCGACGGCCGCGTCGACCTGGGAAGTCGAACGGTCGGGGTCCTACTGGTTCCGGTTTGTCGACGAGGACGAGCTGGAGAGCGGCGTCCAGGAGCGGTGGGACGTGGCCGTGATCAACGACCTGCCGCCGGTGGTCACGCTGCGGCAGCCCGCGGCCGACCTGCTGCTCACCGCGCGCGCCACCGTGACGCTCGCAGCGGAGGTCAAGGACGATCTGGCGATTCGGTCGGTCGGGTTGGACTTCCACGGTGTGCGGGCATCCGTGCCCGGCGCTGCGCAGCGCGTGGAGCTGTGGTCCGGACCGGAGCAGCTGTCGCCCGCCGCCGCGCCGACTGCGGCCGACGGAGAGGACGGCGTGCACCGTGCCGTCACCTATGACTGGGATCTGTCACTGATCCCGGGATTGGAGCCCGGCACGGAGCTGGAATACCGCCTGGTGGCCGCGGACTATCGGCCGCAGGAAGGTGCCGGCGCGACGCGCCGGATCACGATTCTGTCGCCCGAGGAACATGACGAACGCTTGATGCAGCGCCAGGCGGAGATCCTCGCCCAGATCGCAGAAGTGGCCCGGATGCAGGAGCAGAATAGTGACCAGACGGGCCAGTTGGCCGGCGCGCTCCGCGCGGCGCAACAGATCGGCCGAGCCGACGTGGATCAACTGCAGGGCGCCGAGTTGAATCAGCGGCAGATCGATCAGCGGCTGGTGCACCCCGCCGACGGCCTGGCGGCCCAGGTGGCCGAGTTGCTGCGCGACTTCGAGCGCAACCGTGTCGATCACCCGCGGATGGCGCAGCAACTGCGCCGGCTGGAGACGGCGCTGCAGGATGTGGGTGACACGTTATTGACACAAATCAGGCGGCAGCTGCTGGCGGCTTTGAAGACTGCCCGCGACGTGGTCCAGGACGGTCCGCCGGAGGGGCAGCCCCCGGCCGGTCCTGCTGCCGCAGCGCTGGCGGATCTGCTGGCGGACGTCCAGGCGGATCAGGCGGAGGTGGTCCGCGCGCTCCAGCAGTGGCTCGGAGAGTTGTCGCAGTGGGACAATGTCCGCCGGTTGACGCGAGACGCCGGGCGCCTGCGCCGGGATCAGGAGGAGATCCGCCAGCGTACGGACCAGCTGCGTGCCGCCACGCTCTCGAAGGACGTGCGCGAACTGCCGGAGGATTTGCAGGCGGATTTGAGTCGGATGTCGGAGCAACAGCAGGCCGTGGCGCGGCGCTGGGATGCCTGGTCGGAACGACTGCGGGAGGCCGACACGCGCATGGCCGCGACCGCGCCGCACTCGGCCAACCCGCTCACAGCCGCCCGGCAAATGCTCGAGCGGCTGCCGATCAGCAGCGGCATGCGGGACGCAGCCCGCGACGTGTCCGCCAATCGACTGGGTCAGGCCGTCGACCGGCAGGATGAAACGATACGGCAGTTGCAGCAGGTCCAGGATCGTCTCGCTCAGCGGGAAGCGCCGTCGCGCATGGAGATGGCCGACCGGGTCGCGGCGTTGGCCGCCGGAATCCCCGAACTGCTGGCGCGCCAGCAGCGGCTCGAGCAGCAGACGCGCGAGCTGCATGAGGTCCGGCCGAGTCCGGACGCGGCCGCCGACGCCTGGCGTGCCATGCTGGCCGGACTCGTTAACGAACAGGCGGCGGTGGGTGAGGCCGTCAGTGAACTCCAGCAGCGCAGCGCCGACATCACCGCGCTGGCCATCGTGTTTCAGACGGCGGCCGAGGCGGCCACGCAGGCCGCCGGGCGGCTCCGCGCCGACGAGACCGGACCCGTGACATGGTCTTGGCAGCAGCAGGTCAGCCACGAACTGCAGCAGGTCCTCGCGGTCCTGGCAGACGCTTCGGCCGCGCCTCCGGCCGCACCCGACGCTCAACCGGCCGCCACCGAGACCGCGGCCGATGAGTCCATTCAGCAGGATCCTGCGCTCCTCCTGCAGTTGAAGGTTGTCCGGATGCTCCAGCAGGAACTCCAGCGGCGCACGGCAGCGCTCGAGGAAATCACGCGGGCAGCGCCCGCCTGGGATGCCCAGCACGTGCAGCTGCAGCAGATGCTGGCGCGGCGGCAGGACGCCCTGGCCGACGTGCTGACGCGACTGGGCGCGCCGCCAAGTGCTCCGGAGGTGGCGCCAAACGAGTCGTCCGCACCCCCGGCCGCGGCGCCGGACCGCCCGGATCGCGACGTGTCGCCGCCGAGCGCCCCCGCGATCGACCAGCAACTGCTCGACGACCTGTCGGCGGCGGGCGAGCGCGACACGGGTGCGCCGGGCTCGACGGCAGAGGATGCCGCCGCGGCAAAGAGAGCGGCCGATCCGCTGCCGCGGATCGCCGAGCAGATGCGCACGGTCGCGCAGCGCGTCAGACGCCGTGAAATCGCTGAGCCGACGCAGGTCGCTCAGCATCAGATCGTCCTTTCCCTGACCGAACTGATTGACGCACTCGCCGCGCAACAGGCCGCGACCGGCGCGGCCGAAGCGATGGTGGACCGCGATGCGGGCCCGGACCAGCAGCGCGACGACCCCGCCGCAACCGGTGCCCAGGCGGCCCAGGAGGCGGCGCAACCGCCGGCAGACGGCCAGCCCGCGGCGGCTCGGCCCGCCGATCTGGCGCGCGCCGTCCAGGACATGTGGGGACATCTGCCGGAACGCTACCGGCGCCAAGTGCAGAACGTCGATGCGGTCGAGTTCCTGCCCGCCTACCGCACGTTGATCGAAGACTATTATCGGCGGCTGTCGGAGAGTCGCGCGCGGCGACCGTAATTCCCGGACGAGGATGCAGCCATGGTCCCTCTCAGTCGACGACAGTTTCTCGCCGCGGCCGGAGCCGCGATAGGAGCCGGTCCGGCGGCGCAGGTGGTCGCGACGCGCGGGCAGTCGACTGCTCCACCCGATCACGCTCCGCTGCTGACCGAGCAGACGGTGACGGCGATCCAGGCCGGGCTCGCGTTCCTGGCATCCCGCCAGCAGGGCGACGGCAGCTTCGGTACGGAGGGGTACCGCCGCAATGTCGCGGTGGTGAGCCTCGCGGGGCTGGCTTTTCTGGCCCAGGGCAGCACTGCCGGACGCGGCACATTCGGCCGGCATGTGGACCGAAGCATCGATTTCCTCCTGCAGCACGCCGATGACACCGGCTTTATCAGCGTGCCGGCAAGTACCAGTCACGGGCCGATGTACGACCACGGCTTCGCCACGCTGCTGTTGGCCGAGGTCTACGGCAGCCGACCTGACCCCGTCCTGCGGCGGAAACTGGCGCAGGCGGTGCGCCTGATCGTCAACACGCAAAATGACGAGGGGGGCTGGCGCTACCAACCGGAGCGGCGCGATGCGGATATTTCGGTTACGGTGTGCCAGGTCATGGCGCTGCGCGCGGCACGCAATGCCGGCATCTTCGTGGGGAGCGATACGATCGACCGCTGCACGGACTACGTCAAACGGCTGCAGAATGCCGACGGCGGATTCGCCTACATGCTGCCGGGTGGCGAGAGCGCATTCCCGCGCTCAGCCGCCGGTGTCGTGGCGCTCTACAGCGCCGGCATCTACGAAGGAGACGAGGTCCGACGCGGCCTGACCTATCTCGCGACATTCCGTCCGCAGCCTGGCGTGGCCGGCGTCGACAACCACTTCTTCTACGGGCACTACTACGCGGCGCAGGCCATGTGGCAGGCCGGCAACGACGCCTGGCAGCGCTGGTACCCGGCGATCCGCGACACGCTGCTCGAACGGCGACGCGACGACGGATCCTGGTTCGACCAGATCTGCCCGGAGTACGGCACCGCCATGGCTTGCCTGATCCTGCAGATGCCCAACAACTACCTGCCCATCTTTCAGCGGTGAAGTGGCTATGAAGGAGCCCGTGCGAAGCCTGATCACGTGTGCGCTGCTCGGCGCGCAGGCACTCGTGGCCGCCCAACCGGCTCCAGACGGGTGGCTGCGCCGGGGTGTAACCCGCGACGGCACGTGGTTCGACGCGGCATTGCGCGCCGTGTCCGCCACCGGCGAGGTCGAGTTTGCTGAGCCGCCGCCGGGACGCACCCTGCCCCTGTCGGAACTGATCCTGTGGGGCGGTTACCGCGATCGACCCGCCGGCACGCGGCTGGTGCTGGTCGACGGCAGCGTCTTGGTGGCGGAGTTGCTGCACCTCGATGCCCAGGCCGTCACGATTGTCAGTCCCTTATGGGCCGAGACGCGCTTGCCTCGCGAGCTGATCGGCGCCATCATCTTTCGCCCGCCGTCCGACGCAGATCAGCGCGACCGGCTCTATCAGCGCGCCGTGGCGACCGATCGGGGCGAGGAACGCCTGCTGCTGGAAAACGGAGACGAGCTCGGCGGCCGACTGCCGGACGCAGTACCGCTGGCACCCGGCGCGTTCCGACTGACCCAGCTCCAGTGGGTGGCGCGCGAAGGCGGCCCTGCGGACACGCTGCCGTTGGACCGTGTGCTGGCCGTGCTGTTGGTGCCGGCGCAGCGCGCGGACGCGGCGGACCAGACCACGCGCACGCTCGTCGGCCTGCGCGACGGAAGTCAACTCTACGCGCGGACCTTGCAGGCCGCGACCGACCATCTGGAATTCGAGCTCGTTACCGGACCGCGGCTTGTCACGCTACCGGTCCACGACGGCGCTGAGACGCTGTGGGCACCGGTCGTGTCCCTGCAGCCGTTCACGCCGCACGTTGTGTATCTCTCCGATCTTGACGCGATCAGCTACCGGCACATCCCGTTCCTGGATACCCCCTGGCCTTATCAGCGCGACCGCAGCGTGTCGGGAGGACGGCAGCGTCATGCCGGCTGCGTGTGGGCCAAGGGGCTGGGGATGCACGCCGCGTCGCGGCTGGCGTACGAGCCGCGCGGGGAGTATCGTGAGTTTCAGGCTGAGGTGGCGCTGGACGACAGCGTCGGACGGCTCGGCAGTGTCATCTTCCGGGTGTACGTGCAGGGGGCTGACCCCTCGTGGCGCTTGGCGTATGAGAGCGGTATTGTGCGGGGCGGTGACGCGGCCACTCCCGTCCGCGTAGACATCCGTGACGCGCAGCGCGTGGCCCTGCTGGTCGACTACGCGGACCGCGCCGACCAGGGCGACCACGCCAATTGGCTCAATGCCCGGTTCCTCCGCTAGGCGGCCGGTGAAGGAAGCCGAACATTGAACATTGAACATCGAACATTGAACGTTGAACATCGAATGGATGGGAGGGCGAGGCGCGCACGGGAGGGCGAGGCTCCTGCCGAGCCGCGCACGGGAGGGCGAGGCTCCTGCCGAGCCGCGCACGGGAGGGCGAGGCTCCTGCCGAGCCGCGCAGCGGAGAGGAGTGAGTCGATGAGGAGAAGCATGCGGCAAGGCTCCTGGTGACGCGCGGCGGTGCGCGGGGCGTGACGAGTGGCGAGCAAGGATATCCGCGTACCAAGGGGATTTCCCTTCTGAACTCGTCACTCCTAGCTCGTCACTCGTCCCTCCGCCGCGTTCCTGCCGAGCCGCGCTCACCCATGGACCATTCACCTGAAGGCACATTTGTCATGTCAATGTTACTGCCAGGTGCGGCGCGAATCGTCCACCGCATCCCGCTGGGACTCCTGCTGTGCGTGCTCGCGCCCGCGGCGGTCGCCGGCGACACGCCGCCGGGCGGAGCGGAGATTTACCAGCGATTGTGTGTGCGCTGCCACGGCGCTCAAGGTCAGGGTGTGCCCGGCCTATGCGATCGCCCGCTCCAGGGTGCCTACGAGCTGGCTGACCTGATCCAGATTGTGGACGAGTCCATGCCGGAGGACGATCCCGACCAGTGTCGCGGGGCCGACGCCGAATCCGTGGCGCGGTACATCTTCGAGACGTTCTACGCCAGTTCGGTGCAAGACAGCGCGCGACCAGCGCGGATCGAACTGGCCCGCCTCACCGTCCGCCAGTACCAGCAGGCCGTGGCGGACCTGGTGGCGACGTTTCTGGGTGAAAGTGCCCGAAGCGACGAGCGGGGGTTGCGGGCGCGATACTACAACGCACCCCATTTCGCGCGCGACAAGTTGGTGCTCGAACGCGTTGAACCGCTGCTGGAGCAGGATTTCGGTCAAGCCAGCCCGGTTCCCGACTCGATCGATCCCGCGGAATTTGCCGCCCAGTGGCAGGGTGCGGTGTGGGCGGACGAGACGGGCGACTATGAGTTCACGGTCCGCACGCCCAACGGGGCGCGGCTGTTCGTCAACGATCTGCGGGAGCCCCTGCTGGATGCCTGGGTCGTGTCGGGCGACGTGACGCAGCATACGGTGACCGTTCGCCTGTTGGGTGGCCGCGCGTATCCGCTGCGAGTCGAGTTTGCCAAGACGAAGCCGCAGACCCACGCGTCCATGACGCTCCAGTGGCAACGTCCCCGCCACGCGCCTGAAGTTATTCCCGAACGTTGTCTGCTGCCGCACAGCGGGAGCCCGACGTTGGTCGTGACCACGCCGTTTCCGCCGGATGATCGGAGCACGGGTTATGAGCGCGGCACGAGCGTCTCGCGCGAATGGGATCAGGCCCAGACATTGGCGGCTGTGGAAGTGGCGAACTTCGTGGTCCCGCGATTGGCTCGACTGGCGGACGTGGGAGACGACGGCGACGCGCGCCGCGAGCGAATGGTGGATTTCTGCCAGCGGTTTGCCGAACGGGCGTTTCGACGGCCATTGACCGACGAGCAACGAGACTTCTTCGTGAACCGGCATTTCGCGGACCAGTATGCGTCGGAGGAAGCGGCAGTCAAACGCGTGGTGCTGTTGGTGCTGCTCTCGCCACGGTTCCTCTACGTCGATGCTGCCCATCCGGCGCTGGACGACTACGACGTCGCCTCGCGGTTGTCGTTTGGATTGTGGGACTCGCTGCCCGATGCCGCACTGCTGGACGCGGCCGCGCGCGGTGAACTGCGCACGCCCGAACAGGTCGCGCAGCACGCGCGCCGGATGCTCGACAACGATCGCACACGGGCCAAATTGCGGGCGTTCCTGCAGGCCTGGCTGAACATCGAGCATGTGGACCAGCTGGCCAAGGACCGGGAGCTGTTCGGTGAATTTGACGACGCCTTGGTGGGGAGCCTGCGCGACTCGCTCGACCTGTTTCTCACCGACGTCATCTGGCACGGCGACGGCGACTTTCGCCAGTTGCTGCGGGCCGACTACGGCTATGTCGACAACCGCATCGCGGCCTATTACGGGCTGCCGCAGGATGACGCGACAGAGTTCCGACGCGTCAGCCTCCCGCGCGACCAGTACGCGGGGATCCTGACGCACCCCTACCTGATGGCGCGCCTGGCATACCATAAGTCCAGTTCGCCGATCCACCGCGGTGTGTTCGTCGTGCGGAGTCTCTTGGGCCGGTTTCTCAAGCCACCGCCGATCGCGGTGGCCCCGGCGGATGAGGCGCTGGACCCGCAGCTGACCACCCGCGAGCGGGTGGCGCGGCAGACGAGCGAACCGACGTGCCAAACTTGCCACGGCCTGATCAACGCACTAGGATTTGCCTTCGAGCACTACGACGCGGTGGGAAAGTACCGGCTGCTCGAAAAGGACCAGCCGGTCAACGCGGCGGGTTCGTACACGGACCTGCAAGGGTCGCAAGTGGAATTCCGTGGCGCGCGGGAACTGGCCGAGTTCCTCGCGGCGAGTCCCGAGACGCACCGCTGTTTCGTGCGACAGTTGTTCCATTACGTCGTCAAGCAGCCGGTGACCGCCTACGAGCCGCAGGCGCTGGACGAGTTGCAGGAGTTGTTCCTGCGCTCCAACTGCAATATTCGCGAGCTATTGGTGGCGATCGTACAACGGTCGGCGCTGCAGACCGGCGGTGCCCTGTGAACAGGAGGATGCGGAAGAATGACGCGTAAGCGTACACGGCGCGAGTTCATCCGAGATTTGGGGCTGTCGGCAGCCGCCACACCGTTCATCTGGAACCTGCCCAGCCTGGGCTACGCCCAGTCGCCGGTGCCCAAGCAACGGCTGATCCTCGTGTTCAGCCCGAACGGCGTCGTGCCCGAGCACTTCTGGCCGGCGGAGACGGGTGACCAGTTCACGCTGCCTGCCATCCTCAAACCACTCGAGCCGTATCGCGATCGCCTGCTGACGTTGCACGGAGTCTGCAACAAGGTCCGGGGTGATGGCGACAGCCATATGCGGGGCATGAGCTGCCTGTTGACCGGCATCGAGCTCTTCCCGGGCAACATCCAGGGTGGTTCCGATACGCCGGCCGGTTGGGCCAGCGGCCTCTCGATCGACCAGGAAATCCGCAACTTCTTGCAGGCGCGGCCGGCTGACCGCACCCGGTTCGGATCCCTGGAACTGGGCCTGGTCGTACCCCATCGCGCCGATCCCTGGACACGCTGGGTCTTCGCCGGACCCAACAAACCGGTAGCCCCGGTCGATGATCCCTATCAGACCTTTGAGAGACTCTATGGTCGCCTCCAGGATCAGGAAACGTTGACCTCGATTCTGGATGACGTGCGCGAAGACCTGCAGAAGGTGCGCCGTGTGGCCAACGCCGACGACCAGGCGATGCTGCAGGAACACGAGTCGTTCGTGGCGGCCATGGAAGACCAGCTGCGGGAGGCGCGGCAGGTGGAAGAGCTGGCCGATCCGCCGCGGTTGGAACCGGGTGTCAAGAACACGAACGACAATCTGCCGCAGCTGAGCCGGATGCAGATCGATCTGTTGGTTCGGAGTCTGGTCTGCGACTGGACGCGGATCGCGACGCTCCAATACACCAATTCCGTCGGGCAGGCGCGGATGCGCTGGCTGGAGATCGAAGAGTCTCATCACGACCTCTCACACGAACCGGACAGCAATGCGGCCGCGCAGGAGAAGCTGACCAAGATCAACACCTGGTATTGCGAGCAGGTGGCATACCTGGTCGAGCGGCTGGCCGCCACACCCGAACCGGGCGGGAGTGGCTCGTTGCTCGACAACACCCTGGTCGTCTGGACGAACGAGCTGGGGAAAGGCAATTCGCATACGCTCAATGACATCCCGTTCGTCTGTGTCGGCAACGGGCTCGGGTTCCGCATGGGCCGAGCGCTGCGGTACGATCACGCGACGCACAATCGACTGCTCCTGGCGCTGGCCCACGGTTTCGGGCACCACCTGGAGACGTTTGGCAAACCCGAACTGTGCGAGGGGGGCGTCCTGCCCGACCTCGTGTAGAGGAGAGACTGGCATGTATCGCTTGACGGTACTCTACGGACACCCGGACGATCCGGAGGCCTTTCAGCGGTACTATCATGACGTGCACATCCCGCTGGCCCGCAAGATGAAAGGCTTGAAGGGTTGGACGATCGGCCTGTGCGAGGCGACCGAGCCGGGTGCGCGGCCGCCCTTCTACATGATTGTCGGGCTGTTTGCCGAGTCGCGTGAGGCGCTGGAAGCAATTCTCGCCTCACCGGAAGGTCAGGCGGCGGTGGCGGACGTGCCGAACTTCGCCACCGGCGGCGCGCAGTTCATGTACGACGACGAACAGGTGCTGATTTAGTCAACTACTTCGCCACCTCCGACGTGCGGTACTGCGCAGTTGCTGTGCCCAGGGCCGCAGGTGACAAGAAGTGGTAAGTGCCCGAGCCGACCCGCAACACGATTTGCGTGGGTTCCGTGCGTTCCACGGACACCCCCTCGGCCTCGGCCAGCGGGCGGCCACTCTCACGCACCTGCGCGGCGAACCGCCACGGCAGATACACGGTGGCGGTCGTGTTGGCCGGAATCGTGACCTCCAGCTCAAAATCCTGTCCCTTGACCCGCCAGTGGCTGACGATTTGACCATGTTGGCACGTGTGCGCCGCCTTGACCCAGTCGATTGCCGGGCGCTCGGCATTGCTCCCTGGCGTGGGCGGTTGCGGCCGGATCGTGATGTGTTGAAAGCCGGGTGTGGCGGACTCGATGCCGGCCAGCGTGCGGAACATCCACTCGCAGACCGCCCCGAAGGCATAGTGGGCGAACGAATTCATGGCGGCGTTGTGGCGCCCGAAGCCGTCCTCTTTGGTGTAACTGTCCCAGCGCTCCCAGATGGTCGTCGCCCCCTGCTCGACCTCGTAGCCCCAGGACGGGAAGGCGCGGCTCTGAAACAGGAATACGGCCAGGTCATGTTGGCCGACAGCCGTCAGCACGGGCAGGAGCGGACGCGTGCCAAGGAACCCGGTCGACATGCGGGTCCCGTTCTGCTGGATCATGGCGGCCAGTTTCTGTCCTGTCTTCGCGCGCAGGGGTTCGGGAATCAGATCGGCGAACAGTGCCAGCGCGTACGCCGTCTGCGTATCGACCGTCAGGGTGCCGTCGTCACGCAGGTATTTTTTTCCGAACGCCTGCTTGGTCCGCGCGAACTGGGCGGCATACGCCGTCGCCTCATCCGCTTTTCCGATCGCCGCGGCCATGTCGGCCATGAGCCGCGCGGAGATGGCGAAGTAGATGGTGTCGATGTAATCGAGCGGTGTGGCGGCGCCTTGCGCCAGCCAATCGCCCCACTCGTTGCCGTGTGCGATGCCCAGGTCGTCCCGACTGGTTCGCTGGCGCCAGGCGAGGAACCGCGTCATCGGTTCCCAGCACGCCTCGATGACCCGTGTATCGCCATAGGCCTGCCAGATCGTCCAGGGGCAGATCACACCGGCGTCGGCCCAGGCGGTGCCGAAATCCCAGCCGTGCTGAAACGGAAACGGCGCGTAGCCGGGAAACGCCCCGCTGGGCCGCTGGGATTCCATCAGTTCGCGGAGCCACTTGGTGTAGAAGGCGGCGACATCGGCGTTGAGGGCCGCGGTGCCGACATACACCTGCGCATCGCCGGTCCACCCCATCCGCTCGTCACGCTGCGGGCAATCGGTGGGCAGGTCGATGAAGTTCGCGCGCTGCGTGTAGACCACGTTCTGGAAGAGTCGATCGACCATCGGGTCGGAGCAGGTGAAATCGCTTGCCAGGGGTGTGTCGCTGTGGAGCACGAGCCCGGTCAGACGCGGCTCGGCCGCCAACGGACTCGCGCCTTCCACCGCCAACTCGACATATTGGAACCCGTGGAAAGTGAATCGGGGGATGTAGGTTTCTCCCTGGGGGTCGCCCCGCAACACGTAATGATCGGTCGCCCGGGCTTTGCGCAGGTTCTCGGTCATCAGGCGGCCGTCAGGGTAGAGCATCTCGCCGTAGCGCAGCCGTACGACTTGTCCGGCTGATCCGCGGACTTCCAGGCGGATTGTTCCCGCGATGTTCTGTCCCAGGTTGAAGAGGTACTGTCCCGGTCCGACGGAACGCACCTCGACCGGCGCGATTTCCTGCGTCACCCGCACGGGCACGCCGGGAAACGCTTCCAGCTTCGGCCGCGCGAAACCGAGGTCCACGTCCCGCCCGCGCACCTCGGGGCCCGTACCGGGCGGCTCGGGATTCGCAAATTCGTAGAACGTGGCCTGGGGGTGCCCGTTGTCGCGCGCCGCAACGGCCGCGTCCCACGCTTGATCATCGAAACCTGGTTTCGACCAGTCCGGCAACTCGCGGCGCGCGTCGTACCGCTCGCCCATCAGCAGGTCCGCCTCCTGGATGGGACCGTCGCCTGTGACCTTCCACGATGCGTCGGTCACAACCAGCTGCCGGGTTCCGTCGGCGTACTCGATTTCCAGTTGCGCCATGATGGCGGGCGTCTTGCCGTAGGTGTACCGTCCGATCCGCTCCGTACCAATACCGGTGAGCAACCCGAATCCGACGTAGCCGCTATACCAGCCGTCCGCCACCCAGGCTCCCAGCGCATTGTCGCCCGCGGCCACCAGGGACGTGACATCGTACGCGCGGTAGTAGGCACGCTGTCGATAGTCGGTCCAGCCGGGAGCGAACCAGGCGTCGCCGACGCGTTGTCCATTGAGATAAAGTTCGTAGATGCCCAGGGCCGTCGCATAGACCGTAGCGCGCGCAATCGGCCGCGACTGCGCCGCAAATCCCTTGCGGTACTGCCGCGCCGGTGGCAAGAAGAGCGCATTGGGATCCCGGAACACAGGCGTCTCGTCGCGGTAGCTGATATATTCCGCCTGCCAGTCGGCATCGGAGAGCAGTCCCATCGTCCACTGCGCGACGCTCGATTCGAGTGGCTCAGCACCGGCGGCCGGCACCCAGACGAGGACTTTCCAGTAGCAGCGCATGCGGGACGGGAGCGGTTGTCCGGCATATGCAATCTGCGTCGTCGCATCGCTCGTGACCTGGCCGGAGTCCCAGAGATCCACCTTGCCTTCGACCAGGCGATCCGGCGCCGTAGCCACCAGAATCCGATACGCCGTCTGCTTCACCCCACGCAGCTCGGACTCGATCCGCCAGCTTAATCGCGGGTGAGGGTGATCGACGCACAGCGGGTCGACCAGGTATTCACAACGCAGGTGCGTCACTTCGACCGGTGCAGCGTGGCTCGGTGCAATCCCCGTGGACCAGATGCCGCACATTGCGACCAACAACGGCCATGTTCGATCGGTTCGTCTTGGACAACTCATCGCAGAACTCCCTGGAGACCCCACTGACATCGGCTGAGTCTGGTGTCGGTTAGCGAAGCACAACGGTCACGCGGGTGCATGCTCCCCAAGACACCGTCTGACAGGCTCGATTGTAACACGACGCGATCTGAGAGCGGAGCATACGACGGCGGTGTGCCGAGCTGACATCCGGAAGACCGAGATCCAGGCCAGCGGACCGAGAGCCAGACAGACCGAGATCCCGAGATCCCCGAGATCCAGACAGGCTGGTTTTGTGCTGTGGGGTGGGTTGGCGATTGCGCCCGGTGTGTTCGACTTTCCGCCGCCGTCTGCCGCCGATTGTGGCGGCCTCGGCCGAACACGGGTTGCGTGGAGGCGTTGGGACTCGGCCGCCGGGAGTGTGGTGGAGGTCGGCCGTAGCCGATGATCTTCTTCCCCCCGGTGACAAGCACCGGGGGGCCGTTCCGCTTGCCCATCGGCTCGCCCGATGGGGAGCCCAGATCATCGGCTACGCAGGACGCGCTGGCGCGCACCCTCCGCTCCCCCATCGGCTCGCCCGATGGGGAGCCCAGATCATCGGCTACGCAGGACACGCTGGCGCGCACCCTCCGCTCCCCCATCGGCTTGCCCGATGGGGAGCCCAGATCATCGGCTACGCAGGACGCGCTGGCGCGCACCCTCCGCTCCCCCATCGGCTTGCCCGATGGGGAGCCCAGATCATCGGCTACGCGGACACTCATTCATCGCACATCCTGCGAATCCTGTTAATCCTGTCTGAGATCTGGAATGCGCGACGATTGTGTTGGGCTAACAGGATCAACTTTGGACAGGATGAACAGGATGAACAGGATCGGAGCTATCGTTGTCCGACAGAGCTTGTCCGCGTGTTCGTGCGACGGCGGGCCGCAATACTCTCGAATGCCACCGGCCTGTCCGGTGGATCGTTACGGTCGCTGCTCCACACGCGCAAGCGCGCGGACTCACGGTTGGTCGATGTGGAATGGTGGTGGAGGCTGTTCGACGGGCAACGAAACGCGGAAGCCAAACAAGATATTTCAGCTGGGAAGAACCAGCAGAAGGACTTTCTTGCTCAATTGGCGTCGGACTCTGGCCGACTTCGGTTGGGCCACGAAAGCTGCCATCTGGGGTACCACCCGAAGTTGAAAGCACGCTATCACGCATTGATACCGGTGGTAAATTCCCTCACAGAAACGACGGCTCGATTTTTCAGAACAGAGAGGGGCTTCTGCCGACGAGGCCTCCAGGGTACTACAGGGAGTATGTTCATCCTACGCCCGGCTGGGTGGCTGGGGACGAGCGCAGCGAGCCCCCAGCTCGCGACGGTGGATGGTCCGTCGCCGACTCGCGCGTGCTCTCCACGGCCATCCAAGAGAGCTGCGCGAGCTCATTATCTTGGACGATAGCGGGCAGTACGAGCATCAGCAGGGGGACGGTTGGCAGCTCGTGTCGATTCCCAGGCGTTTTCGGTCGCTCGGTGAAAAGCGGAACGCCTGTGCGGCGTTGGCATCTGCAGACGCCGAGGGATTCCTGGTGGCCGACGATGACGACATCTACCTGCCGCACTGGTTTCGCACGCAGGCCCAGGCCCTGCAGCGAGCCGATTGGTCACGGCCAGGGCTCGTACTCCTGGAAGACGGCGACGGACTCCGCGAATCCGAAAGTGAGGGACTCTACTACGGCGGCTGGGCCTTTCGACGCGAGGCGATCTGCCGCGTGCGTGGCTACGGTCCGCATAACAACGGCGAGGACCAGGAACTCGCCGGTAGATTGCACGAGGCCGGTCTGAAGTCCTGCGACCCGTGTTCGTTCGCCCAGCCGTTCTACATTTACCGTTACGACAATTGCAGTTACCATCTCAGCTACATGGATGACGGGGGCAACTGCCGAGCCATGTTCTGCCATAGCGAGTGTACCGCGACTTGATCGCTGAGCATCGCGGATCCACCAACCAGTCGCCCATCATCCTGTGGCCTTACCCGATCGATCCCTGCCCCGTGAGCCGCTCCCCGACGAATATGACCTATTGATCTACGCCAAGAACGGTCACCGCCCCATGCTGCTGGAGCATTTGGCCGAGCAGTTTCCCCGTCACATCCAGATCCACTACGGCCCGTATCATCGCGACCAGCTCTTCGAAGCCGCCCCTAAGTCCGCTATCTTCATGGACAAGGTGTCCGGCGCCAAGACCGAGCGAACGGGACTCACCAAGTGCCTGGAGACGCTCACGGGCGGCGACATCCTTGTCGTGTGGCGATTGGACCGGCTCGGTCGCAGCATGCGGCATTTGATCACGCTCGTGGAAGACTTGCGCAGCAAGGGGATCGGCTTCCGCTCGCTCAACGAAGGGGCGATCGACACGACGTGCGCCTCCGGAGAATTGATCTTCAACATCTTCTCCGCGTTGGCTCAATTCGAGCGGCGGCTGATACTGGAGCGGACGAAAGCCGGCCTGGCGGCAGCCCGCGCCCGTGGCCGCCATGGTGGGCGTCCTCGGGTCACACCGGCAGAGGCCAAAGTGGTCCTCGCCAAGAAGCTCAATGCCGACAAGACGCTCGACATTGACGACGTCTGCAAGACGCTGCGGATTTCGCGGTCAACGTTCTATCGGTACGTGCGGCTGTGAACGCGTGTCATATTCGGTGCTTTCCTGCAACACACGCGATCCACACCGGCAGGGTGTGTTCGATACCACATGTTGTTCCGCATTCCTCCCACACCCGTGTTCTTGCTCCCGGCTGAGTTGACTTCGTTAAGAGACGGGAAAGCTTTTCCATGTCAGGGTCGAGCGCGGCGACAACTCCTTCTCGATCGACGAGCACATGATATGGGAACTTGGAAATGCTGTAGTGCACTGCTGAAGGCTGATCCATGCCGGGCTGACAGAGATTCGTCCAGGTGATCCCTTCAGCCTTCACGTAATCCCGAACGGCTTCAAGCTCGGAATCGATGCTGATACCCACTATGTCAAAACCCTGCTCGTGATAGCGTGCGTAGAGCTTCTTCAGCCGAGGCAGGTCCTCGCGACAGCCCCGACATCCCACGAACCAGAACGTGATTAGGGCGACTTTTCCGCGCCAATTCTCCCACTTGAATTCGTCACCATCCATTGTCCTACCCGTCACTCGCATAGGTTTTCCATGCAGAAGACCTTGCCGCACAGTTCCCACACTGTGAACCGTTCCGGGAAGCCATAATTGCTTGTCCGTGGACTTCTCGACCAGACTGTTACCAATCCTTAATGCCAATTCCGCGCCACCGGATTTCGCGAGTCGATCGACCGTCGTGAGGGCCAACACGTCCCCTCTCTCCGGAAACTGCAGACAGTATTTCGCCAGATCTGCTAGCAGGTTTTCCTGAGCATCGCCATCAAGCTCTTCAATCCGTGCCAACTGCGCTTCAAGAGCGATGTAGTCGCCCAAGGCACCATCAGGTTCGGTCGCAACCAAGACCTCGTAGGGTATTGAGGCCTGCTGCTCGCGTCTCGTTACTGGCCGGCGTGCTCCCTTCTCACGTACGATATATGTCACGAGTTCGGACCCTTCGCGCCTCTCCGTAACCCATGTGCCGACGGCAAACTCGTAGACAAATGTTGAAGGAGCGATCTTCTCATCAACGGCCAGATTCGAGACCTTCGAAGCGATACGCTCAAACACACGACCACTGCGAAATACGGTTGTTTGCCACTCGCAAGGGAACCATTCACCGGAGTTTCCGTCGCGGGCGTACTGGATTTCGCACTGACGCATTACTCGGTCTCCCAAATGGACCGAATACCGAACAATCGAGAAACCGCGTTCCGGATCTGTCCACAACAGCCATCGTGTGGGCTCATAGCTGTCGGTCAAAGCAACCACAACGCACTTGCGACCGTCAATGGAGCCCTGGTCGTCCGTGTATTTCATGTCACGGCAATTCACTGCGCTCACTTCCTCGGCGAGGATACGGAAGTGCAGCATAAGTGGTTCCACGTGGTAGTTGCGATTCTCTGGAAATTCTCCCTCCATGACGTGGCCGAGAGACATACCGAAAGGAGCGGCACCATCTCGCTCTTGTCCCTTATCGAAATGTATCGTGACCTGGCCTTCGGTGAAAATGGACGTGTAGGGGGCGCTTCGATATTCGCCGTCGATCCATTCCACGCCTGTCCGTCTATGCCGCACGCGCATTCCATCTACATCGTGAGCGCGCACCAGCACCATGATTGACCGACCGGCTAAGGGGATGCAATGGGGACAGGTACAATTGCCGCGGCAGATGAGGGAATATGCGCAAAACGGCGGATGACACATCGCAAGCTGCAGTCTGCGGGGAGTTGGTCCGTCTCCGACACGCGCGTGCTGGCCACGGCCAGGGGCGCGGTGTTCGCCGGTCTGGGCCGCATCACGCAGATGGTGTCCCGAGACGGCACGAGCACGTACGCTTACGACTCGAAGAGCCAGCTCACGTCCGCCACGCACTCGTACCAGGCGCACCAACACGGCCACGGGTGAGGGAATCGAGTGCGACCGATCACAGGGAGGCCTGGAAGGCCGACCGTCCATAGCCAAGGGCGATCGCCCTTGGGACACGGGCCGAGAGAACCTCGGAGCCCTGGAAGGGCGACCGTCGTCAGAGGACGAGCGTTGGCGGTGGGAGTGCATGGGCGCGACGCTCGCACGCGGTTCTCTGTCGCCCTTCAGGGCTCCCCATGGGGACATGGATCCGTGTCCAGGGGCTGCGTGCGTCGCTGCGCGACGCCCTGGCCCCTGGCTATTGACGGACGCCTCTCCGAGGCGTGCCCGACGTGAGTTCCCTCCGCGGCACGCGATCGGGCTCAGCACGCGAGATCCAGACGCGCTGGTTTTGTGCTGTGGAGTGGGTTGGCGATTGCGCCCGGTGTGTTCAACTTTCCGCCGCCGTCTGCCGCCGGTTGTGGCGGCCTCGGCCGAACATGGGTTGCGTGGAGGCGTCGGGACTCGGCCGCCGGGAGTGTGGTGGGGGGCGCCCGTAGCCGATGATCTGCTTCCCCCCGGTGACAAGCACCGGGGGGCCGTTCCGCTCCCCCATCGGCTTGCCCGATGGGGAGCGCAGATCATCGGCTGCGTGGCAGGGGCCTCAGGATGCCGCTGCCTCGCGGCGGCCGAGCCACATCGAACCGAGGATGCAGAGGATCTGCAGCGCGTACGTTGCGCCGAACAGGCCGCCGGCGGCGCCAATCACGAAAATGAACGGCTCGACCAACCGCGCGGCCCACCAGCCGCCGATGTCCAGCAGCACGGCCAGCATGGGGAGCGGGCCCAGCACGAGCTTGATGAACGACGGCAGTCCGGTCATCAGGAACAGGGCCCCCACGACGAACGTAAAGATCGGGATCGTCAGGATGTGTACGTGCGTCACGTGGATCAGCCGGGCCGTGCTGATCGGCTTGATCTCCACGGTCTGCAGTCCCTGCGCCTCGCGCGTAATGTCCGGTTTGGCGGTGACGGAGACCAGGTTGAATTCCGGCTCGCTGTCCGCCGTGTCGGCGTAGGGGACATCTTCCATGTCGCCGCCGTCCGCGTTGTGGCACTCGATGCAGTGCGCCTTGATCACGTCGCGCGCGGACGGATCACCCGTCTCAACCAGCCCCGCCTGCGCAAACTCCGCCTCGAGTGCCGCATTCTCCAGCCACTTGATCAATGCGCGCACGGCCGGCTCGCCGCCTTTGTCCAGATACTCCCGCATGCCACCCCCCGGCCGGACCTCCTTAAGCATCAACGAGTTGACGGTCACCTTGTCCTCAGGCTGAAACGTTCGCGTCATCCCGTGAAAGTGGGCCCGCAAATCGTCGATCGTCAGGTCCGGTTCGCCGTCTGCCATCCGATGTTTGAACAGGATGTTGGCCGTGCCGAACAGGTAGCCTGGGCCAATGATCAACAGCAACAGCGTGACGAGCAGTTTGGCCGGCAGTGAGAGGCGGGCCAGTCGCAGTGGTTCCCCGTTCATGCGTGCGCTCCTTCCGGTAACCGCGATCCCGGCGACATCGACAGCTGATGAACGCCCTTTCAGTAACGCCGAAGCTAACATAGCGGCCGAAGCATCTCAAGCTGCCGACTCGAGCGATCCGCGGCCGCGCCGCGGCCGTGGTCGGAAGCGTCGGCAGTGATGTGCGGCGGAAGGTGCAGGTGTCCGGTTGACAATGCCGTTGCGGGTGCCGTATGTTGACCCGGTACACCTGTACATTCACTTGTTGGAGGAACGAACCATGAAGTCGCTCAAGTTGCTGCAGTGGATGGGTACTGGTGCCGCGTGTCTTGTCGTGGTGATGTTCTTGGCGGGTTGCAGCCCGGACAGACCTACGACGCCGTCGAGCAAGGGCGTGCAGGAAGGTAAAGGCAAGCCAGGCGGCAAAATGAAACGGGACCGCGCGAAGACGGAGGAAGCAAAAGCGGACGCGACAGAAGAAGCGACCAAAGCGGAACCCGAGTTGCCGCCGATCGAACCGGCCGCTGAACCGGCGAAAGAGCCGGCCGCTGAGCCGGCGAAGGAACCGATGGCGGAGCCGGCTGCGGAGCCTGCGCCGGCACCACCTGCCGAACCTGCCCCGACGCCAGAACCTGCGGCCGAACCCGCTGGTGATCAACCGATGCCGCCCGATCTGGCCGCGCCAAAACCGGCCGCGGACGCGACCGCGCCGGCCCCCGCACCCGATGCGCCTCCCACACCGACACCGCCACCCGCGGAACCCACACCGCTGCAGGTCGCGGTGCCGGCCGGACTGCCGGCCCTGCCGATCCCGGCGGACAATCCGATGACCGCGGAGAAAGTCGAGTTGGGCAAGCTGCTGTATTTCGACAAGCGGCTGAGCCGGGATGGCACGATCTCCTGCGCGACGTGTCACGATCCGACCATGGCGTGGGCTGAACACGAGCCAACCAGCACGGGAGTGGACGGCCAGGTCGGGGGCGCCAATGCGCCGACCGTGATCAATGCCGCGTACGCGACCGAGCAGTTCTGGGACGGCCGCGCGCCGAAACTGGAGGATCAGGCGCTGGGCCCCATTGAAAACCCGATCGAAATGGCCCACCAGCTGACCGAACTCGTGCCGCAGCTCAACGCCATTCCCGAGTACCGCGAACGGTTCCAGACGGTGTTCGGTACCGATGTCACCTCGGACGGCATTGCCAAGGCAATTGCCGCCTTCGAGCGAACAGTGCTGAGCGGGAACTCGCCGTACGACAAATTCCAGGCGGGCGATACCAGCGCCATGACGGAAGCCCAGCAGCGCGGCTGGAAGGTGTTTGACGATCTCGGGTGCACGGCCTGTCACGCCCCGCCGATGTTCAGCAATTACAAGTATTTCAATGCGGGGATCGGCATGGCCAAAGACCCGCCCGACAAGGGCCGCATGGCCGTCACCGGCGACGAAGGGGACCTCGGGAAGATCCGCGTGCCCTCGTTGCGGGAAGTGGCCAACACCGCGCCTTACTTCCACGACGGCAGCGTCGCGACACTCGAGGAAGCTGTGGCCGTGATGGTCGGCGGCGGCATCGACAACCCCAAGCTGTCCCCGGTCCTCAAGGGGATCGGCGGCAAGACGGTGTCGGATCAGGAGAAGGCCGACCTGGTCGAATTCCTCAAGGCGCTCAGTGGCGAGTACCCCGTCATTGAACCGCCCGCGCTGCCGGAGTAGATTTAACCGTTGCAGCACGTCGCCGCCGGCGGCGGCGACGTGCTGCAAGATTCCCACGGAATCGCGGCTTACTCTTTCTTTTTGCATCAAGTCGCCGCCGCAGCTGGCGACTTGATGCAACGACCGTGTAGACTCAGCACGCACGACAACGTGAACCCGACCACGGGGACGCACCGCCAGGTGAGTCCCCGTTTTTGTGCCAGGCAAGATCATCCAGGGGACACCGCATGAGACGAGCAACGAACGGGCTGACCGCACTGGCCGCGTGGAGCATCTGCTGCGCGGGAGCCATGGCGGACGAGCAGGCGGCGAGGTATCCGGAGACGACGAAAGTGGAGCAGGTGGACGACTATCATGGCACGTCCGTCGCGGATCCCTACCGCTGGCTGGAAGACGACGTGCGCACCTCCGAACAGGTGGCTGCCTGGGTCGCTGCCCAGAACAAGGTCACGTTCGCCTACCTCGAATCGCTGCCGCACCGCGAACAGATTCGCGCACGCCTGACCGAACTGTGGGATTACGAAAAGTACGGCTCGCCGTTCAAGACGGGCGGGCGGTACTTCTACTTCCACAACACTGGGCTGCAGAACCAGTCCGTGCTCTTCACGATGGATACGCTCGATGGCCCGCCACGCGCGCTGCTCGATCCCAACACCTGGTCGCCCGACGGCACCGTGGCGCTGGCCGGCACCGCGCCGAGCGACGACGGCCGGTACCTGGCGTATGGGATCCAGGACGGTGGCAGCGACTGGCGCACGTGGCGAATCCTGGAACTCGCCTCCGGCAAGCTGCTGGACGACGAGCTGAAGTGGATCAAGTTCTCCGGCGTGTCGTGGACCCGCGACGGCAGCGGACTGTTCTACAGCCGCTATGACGAACCCAGCGACGACGCGAAGTTCCAGAGTCTGAACTTGAACCAGAAGATCTTTTTCCACCGCGTCGGCACACCGCAGGCCCAGGACGTGTTGGTGTATTGCCGCCCCGATCAGCCGGAGTGGGGATTCCAGACGACCGTTACGGAGGACGGCGACTACCTGGTGATCACCGTCTGGAAAGGGACCGACGACAAGTACCGCATCCTGTACAAGGATCTGCGCGAACCCTACGGCATGCCGATCGAGCTGGTGGACAATTTCGATCACGAGTTCACATTCGTCGGGAACGACGGGACGACCTTCTATTTCAAGTCGGATCTCGATGCGCCGCGGCGCCGACTGCTGGCCATCGACATCCGCCAGCCGGGCCGCGACGCCTGGAAGGAGATCATTCCCCAGGCGGATAACGTCCTGACTTCGGTGTCGTTTGTGGGCAACCTGTTTGTGGCCCAGTACCTGAAAGACGCGCGCACGCAGGTGTTGCTGTATTCGCCGGCCGGGGAACTGGTCCAGGAAGTCGAATTGCCCGGGATCGGCACGGCGGACGGTTTCGGGGGCAGGCGTACGGATACCGAAACGTTCTACACGTATTCCAGCTTCGCGGTGCCGCCGAGCATCTATCGCCTGGATCTGATCACGCGGACCAGCCGGTTGTTGCGGCGGGCCGACGTCAAGTTCAATCCCGACGATTACGTTACCGAGCAGGTGTTTTACACGAGCAAGGACGGCACGCGCGTGCCGATGTTCCTGACGCACAAGAAGGGGACGCCGCGCGACGGGGCGCAGCCCACGTTGCTCTACGGCTACGGAGGGTTCAACATTCCGCTGACCCCCAGCTTTTCGGTGAGTCGTGTGGCCTGGATGGAACTGGGTGGCACCTATGCCGTGGCGAACCTGCGGGGTGGGGGCGAATACGGCGAGGCCTGGCACCGCGCGGGCACCAAGCTCAACAAACAGAACGTATTCGACGATTTCATTGCCGCCGCACAGTGGCTGATCGACAACAAGTATACGAACTCGTCGCGGTTGGCGATCCAAGGCGGCAGCAACGGAGGCTTGCTCGTCGGCGCGTGCATGACGCAGCGTCCCGACCTGTTCGCCGCCTGTCTGCCCGCCGTGGGCGTGATGGACATGCTGCGGTTCCACAAATTCACGGCGGGGCGCTTTTGGGTCGACGACTACGGCTCGTCGGATAACCCCGAGGAATTCCGGGCGCTGCTGGCCTACTCGCCCTACCACAACCTGCGTCCCGGCACGCGGTATCCGGCCACGCTCGCGACGACCGCCGACACGGACGACCGCGTTGTGCCGGGGCACAGCTTCAAATTCGCCGCCCGCTTGCAGGAATGTCAGGCCGGCGAGGCACCGGTCCTGATCCGCATTGAAACGCGCGCAGGACACGGCGCCGGCAAGCCCACGACCAAGATCATTGAAGAAATCGCCGACCAGCTGGCGTTTCTCGTGCAGATCCTGGCGATGCGCTGAGCCGCGTCACTTCGCCGCGGGCGACTGATCGGCCTCCCGCATTTCGCCGCAATGCTCGCATCGGCCCGCGGCCTCGCGCGTGACCTGCTGGCAGTGCGGGCAGCGGTGTCTCCGCGTGGCCCAGGCCAGGTAGAGCACAATCGCCACGATCGGCGACAAACACAGCAAAACCCCCAGGATTTCCCGTAAGGCGGTCATGCCGATACCCTCCTCAGTGGAATTGGCGGCGGACCGCCTCGGAGTGAGGCGACCCTGCCGGAATGCATGAGTTGGTTACGGACTTGCCGTCCACGACTGCACGTTCGATGGCCAGGTTGCGCCACGTGGTCACCGAATCCGCCGGCAGGCCGACGCATCGGGGAGACAGACTCCGTCGCCGCGGCGACGGGAGATTCGAATGTGCGCCGAGACCATCCTACCACATCGCCCGAGCCGCGCCGACCCGACGCGGGGGGGCACGACATCCGGTTGTGTGAACCGCGTCGAGCCATGGTACGATACTGCGGGACCCCGATCTCGCGCGACTGACGGGGCTGGCGGCCGTGCCCGTCCCGCTCCTGTCATCACCGCTGCTGCTGGAGGGACGTACGCATGCGTAAGCACGTAAGCACCACGCCGCGACCGGTGCCGGCCGTTGTGAGCTGGGCCGTGTTGTTTGCCACGCTCTGCTCGCCGGGCGTCCCGCCCGCCCGCGGCAGCGACCACGCCGAGTGCGAGCCGTTTATGAACGCCGTCGGCGCGCGAATGGTGCGGATCGAGCCGGGAACATTCTCGATGGGAGCGGAAGCGGGCGACTGGGACGAACGTCCCGTGCACCAGGTGACGATCAGTCAGCCGTTTCACATGTCGGCCACCGAGGTGACCAATGCCCAGTACGAACAGTACGACGCCAGTCATCGCGCGCTGCGCGGTAAGCTCGGGTTCTCCCATGCCGACGACGAAGCGGTCGTGTTCGTAACCTGGCACGATGCGGTGGCGTTCTGTCGCTGGCTGAGCCAGCGGGAGGGGCGTTCGTACCGGCTGCCGACGGAGGCTGAGTGGGAATACGCGTGCCGCGCCGGCACGACGACGACCTACGCGACGGGCGAGCAGCTGCCGGTGGAGTTACAGCGGAATGTGGGACTGAGCTGGTTCCCGGGCGATCGCACCTCCAACGATCTCGTGCCGCTGCACGTCGGTCAGACGCCGCCCAACGCCTGGGGCCTCTACGACCTGCACGGGAATGTGGAAGAGTGGTGTCTCGACTGGTACGGTCCCTACGCGGGCGACGCGCAGCGCGATCCGGTGGGACGTGCGGACGGTGACTTCAAGGTCACCCGCGGCGGCAGTCACTCCACGACCCTGGAGTTTCTTCGCTCGGCCAATCGCTCCGGCACGCTCCCGGACGACAAGAGCTGGCTGATCGGCTTCCGCATCGTCGCTGCCGACATGCCTGTCACCGTGCCGTTGCCGCCGCCGGCGCCGCCGGCCCACGCGCGCGATGTGCGCCAGGACGTGCCGGAGGGTCTGGCCGACGGTCCGGACATGAGTCGACCGTACTTTCAGGGACCGCGGGAGTACGTGGTAACTCCGGCACCCGACGACTGTCCGGTCTTCAATCGGCACAATCACTGTCCCGCCCTGGTCAACTGCCCGAACGGTGATCTGCTGGCCATCTGGTACACCTGTCACGACGAGCCGGGTCGGGAGTTGGGGATCGTGGCGAGCCGGTTGACGTACGGTGCGGACGCATGGCAGGCGGCATCGAATTTCTGGGATGCGCCGGACCGCAACGATCACGCTTCCGCACTCTACCTTGAAGCGGATGGCACGCTGTACCATTTCAACGGACTCGCGGCGGCTGGCACCTGGGGCAGTCTGGCCACGGTGCTGCGCACGTCACGCGACAGCGGAGCCACCTGGTCACGCGCGCGACTGATCATGCCTGAGCACGGTCTCCATCACATGCCGGTCGAAACAGTGATCCGCACCCGGGAAGGCGCGTTGCTGGTGCCGTGCGATGCCGTGACCGGCGGCCATGGGGGCACTGCGGTACTGGTGAGCCGCGACAACGGGGCGACCTGGACCGATCCGGGCGAAGGTCGGCCGGCGCCGACGTTTGCCGCGGGAGCCACGGGAGCCTGGATCGCCGGCATCCACGCCGGGTTCGTGCAACTGGCCGATGGACGCCTGCTGGCGTTTGGCCGCGGCGACAGCATCGACGGCCGCATGCCCATGAGCCTGTCGGACGATCTGACGCACAGTTTCGCACGGCGGACGGCGGAACAGAGAGTGGATCCGGGCTGTTTGCGGCCCTCTCGTATGATGAAGGTTGCACGTGGCCGGTCTCGCGGCTGGTCACGGACGGCGGCCCGGCCCGCACGCTCGAGGGCGGCGGCAACACCGGCCGCTTCACGCTCAGCGCCACGTCGGCGGAACCGCGGGGCTACCTGTCGATCTGCCAGGCCGCCAACGGCGTCATCCATCTGATCTCGTCGCGGCAGCACTACGCCTTCAACCTCGCTTGGGTTGCGGCGCATCACGAAGCCCGGGAAACGCAGGCCGGCGCGAAGTCCGAATGAGGAAGTCGACAGCAAGACCATGGTGAGTCACTTCACACTGCTCGACTGGATCGTGCTGCTCGTTTACTTTGGCGGCACCATGTCGGTCGGTTTTTACTTCCATCGGCAGAGCCGGTCGACGGTCGGGTTTACCGCGGCGGGGCGGTCCCTGCCCGGCTGGGTGTGCGGCTTGTCGATCTTTGCCACGTACGTCAGCAGCATCAGTTATCTGGCGCTTCCGGGGAAATCGTTTGCGGACAACTGGAACCCGTTCGTGTTCAGTCTGTCGATTCCGCTGGCCACGTGGATCGCCGCGCGGTGGTTTCTGCCGTATTACCGGGCGAGCACGGAGGTGTCGGCGTACGCGCTGCTGGAGCACCGGTTTGGTGTCTGGGCGCGGCTGTATGCCAGCGTGTTCTATCTGCTCACGCAGGTAGCGCGGATGGGCGTCGTGATGTACCTGATGGCCCTGCCGATGGCGGTCATCTTCGGCTGGGACATCCGGCTGATTATTCTGGCGACCGGGCTCTCGGTGACGCTGTATTCCTTCGTGGGCGGCATCATCGCGGTGATCTGGACCGATGCGATCCAGGCGCTCGTGCTGCTCCTGGGCGCGCTGGTCTGCCTGCTGGTGATGTGGTGGCGCATCGACGGCGGGCCCTGGGAAGTCCTGCAAGTGGCCGCGGCGGCGGATAAGTTCGGCTGGGGCCCGTTGGGGGCGGGTTGCGACCAGGGAGTGTTCTGGTTGGATGCCCGTCACGCCACGATTCTGGTCGTCCTGTTCTACGGGCTGGTGATCAACCTGCAGAACTTCGGGATCGACCAGAGCTTCGTGCAGCGGTACATCGCCTCGAGCAGTGATCGGGAGGCGCGCAAAAGCCTGTGGCTCGGCGGGCTGCTCTACGTGCCCGTCTCGGCGCTGTTCTTCCTGATCGGCACCTCGCTGTACGTGTTCTACCACGCCGAGTCGCACCGGCAGGAGATTCCCGAGGTCAAACAGCTGGTCGCCCGCCAGCAGCTGATGCAGCAGGGCGTGTACCCCGAATATGACGCGGCAAGCGGTCGTTGGTCGGCTGACTACGCCCGCCAGCTCGAAGCCCGGGCGGCCCGGCTGGGGCCGGCCGAAATCGGCGATCGGGTCTTTCCGCACTTCATTGCCAAACACCTGCCGCCCGGTATCACGGGGCTGCTGATTGCCGCCATCTTCGCGGCGGCCATGAGTACCGTGTCCACCAGTCTCAACTCGTCGGCGACGCTGGTGATGACCGATTACTACCGTCGTTTCCTGCGGCCGGCGGCGAGCGAACGACAGTGCATGGCCGTGTTGTATGCGAGCACCATCATCTGGGGTGTGCTGGGGACCGGGATGGCGCTGCTGCTGGTCAAACTGACCGACAGCGCGCTCGATGTCTGGTGGACGTTGTCCGGCATCTTCGGCGGCGGCATGTGCGGCCTGTTCTTGCTGTGCGTCATCAGTCGGCGCGCAGGAAACCCGGCGGCCATCACGGGCGTCCTGGCCGGGGTCCTGGTCATCCTGTGGTTGTCGTGGCCCAAAGTGATCGATTATCTCCTGGCCCAGCCAGCAGGGCAGGGGGCCCATGAGTTGGGAGTGCGGTTGCAGGAGCTGAGCCAGGGCTGGCTCAGCCCGCTGCACGCGTTCCTGGTCCCCGTGTTGGGCACACTGACGATTGACGGGCTGTTGCTGCTCAAGCTCTTTGCGCTGCCATCACTCTACCGGCAAGGCGACTTCGCGCGTGTGGCGCTGTACGAGCATGACATCGCCATGCTGCTCCGAGTGGGACCGTCCAATGTGTCGCAACTCTTCGACGAGCTGGCAGACCACGTGTCGCCCAACGATCTGCAGGAGTTGCGCAGCATCGTTGCGGAAATCGAGCAGCGTGCTGCCCGCGCGGCACAACGTTTGGGCGATGCGGCCACGGCTCCGCCGCCTGCGCAGGAGCGCTGAGGCCGCGCCGTCCGCCCAGTTCAGGCGTCCTCGTCCTGGAGCACCTGCTTGAGGTGAGCCAGGGAACGTACGGCCTCGGGTTCCGTGCCGCACTCGACCGACAGCACGCCGGTATATCCGGCCTGCTTGAGCCGCCGCACGATCCGATGCCAGTCGATCTCGCCGTCCCCGCAGGCACAGCCGACGGCAGTCCCGGTCACCTTGCCGCGTTCGGCGGCCGCCTGCTTCTGCGAAATGTCCTTGGCATGCACGTGCACGACGCGATCGATCACCGCCTCCAACATCGCGTACGGATCCTCGCCGGCCAGGAACGTGTTGCCGCAATCGTAGTTCACGCGGATCCAGGGGGAATCGACCAGGTCGAGGATGCGCGTGAGCGATTTGATCTTGGCGGTGTACGGTCCGTGCTGCTCCACACCCAGGTACACGCCGTTCTCCGCGCACGTCTCGGCAATGGCCAGCAGATTGATCTTCATGATTGCGTAGGCGTTTTCCTCGGTCATCCAGGCCGGAGGGTACATGTCTTCGGTGATCTGCACGATGTCGACGCCCAGCGCCCGGGCGTACCGAATGCCCCGGCGCGCGTAGAGCACGCCCCACTCGGGGTTGAGCAGGTCCGAGTGCGAGGAAACGGCGCTGATCTTCACGCCGGCTTCCGCACAGAGGTCCAGAATCTGTCGGGGATCGGTGTCCATGCTCGTCACGTGGCAGTACCCGGCGTTGGACAGCAGGCAGCGTCCCATCAGGAAGCACGGCTCCACGTACTCGTACCCCAGTTTGCCGGCCGTGCGCACGCCGTACGCGAGGCTCTTGTCGGCATGCCGCACGTACTCGAGATTGACGCCGATCTTCATGTCGATCCTCCTTCAGGTGTGGGTAGGGGTGTCAGTCGAGAGAGTCGGGCGCGTGGTCATCGGAATCGTGGAGCTCCGGTCGTCCTTTCTCGATGTGCGCCACCGCGTCTTCGGGCAACTCGTTCCCGTAGATCACAGACAAAAAGGCGGGCAGGTACAGATCCAGCATCGCCAGGGTTGTGCCCATCAGGCGACCGATGACCTCGTCTTCCAGGTGGTCCTCGGTCAGCACCTGGGCCACCTGGAAACGCAACTCGCCGTCGTTGAAATCCAGCTCGAATTTCCCCAGCCGCATCCCGTAGTTCGCGCGGGCCACCGTCTCGGCAATGGCGCGGCGCGCGCCGGGTGGGACCATCACGGGCGAGAAACCGAACACCTGGAATAGTTCGACGCTGGCGTCGACCATGGCCACGATCCGGTAAGTCCCGGCTTCGCCGCGGAAGTTCGTGAAGATCGAGCCGGTCTCGCTGTTAGAGAGGTAGCGGACCTCCCGCGCATCGAGGTGCTCGATCAGTCTTTCAAACGCGGCATGCATGGGAATCGATCCTGGAGCGGGGTGCACCGGAGTCCGCGCGCCGGTCGGCAACCGTGGGGGGATGACACGCGTGGCGGCCACGCGTGGTGCCGGTGTGGCGATGGCGTGCCGGCGGCCAAGGAAGAACGTTCGCAGGGCACTCAGCCATCGCTGCAACACGCCGCCAACCCCCCGTGTGGTGCATCACTGCGCCCAGTCCCGCTGGTCGCTACACCACCCGATCTTACCTGCGCGCGGCCACGGTCGGCAACAGTGCACCGGCGTCACAGGGCTCCAGATCGCCCACACGTCGCCGCGGCAGTTGTCTGACACGGCAGTTGTCTGACACGGCAGTTGTCTGACACCGCGGTGCTGGCATGGTGCTGGCAGCCCGCGGCGAGACGGAGGATAATGACCAGCCAGGCGAGGCCGAGCGGCGGCACGTCGCTTGTGTCGCCGGCCCGCAGGAATCGACTCGAGAGGTACGAGTACTGTGACACGACCACGTTCTGCCATCGTATTCGCGAGCACTCTGATGGTGTTGACGCACGTGGCGATGGCTGCGGAGCGGCCGAACATATTGTGGCTCACGAGCGAGGACCATGGACCTCACCTGGGTTGTTACGGCGACTCCGTGGCGCGCACGCCGCACATCGATGCGCTCGCTACACGCGGCATGCGGTTCCGACGCGTGTGGTCGTGTGTGCCTGTCTGCGCGCCGGCCCGCACGGCGTTGATTTCGGGACTGTATCCCTCCAGCAGCGGCGCGCTGCACATGCGCTCCATGGTCTCGTTACCGGCCGAGATCAAGCTGTATCCGCAGTTCCTGCGCGAGGCGGGTTACTACTGTACGAACAACAGCAAGGAGGACTACAACTGCCGGCAGCCCGCGGGGTTGTGGGACGAGTCGTCCAACCGGGCGCACTGGCGGAAGCGACCTGCCGGTCGGCCTTTCTTCGCCGTATTCAATTCGGTCAAGAGCCACGAAAGCCAGATCCGCACCCGGCCGCACGTGCAAGTGGTCGACCCCCGGAGTGTCCGCGTCCCGGCGTATCACCCGGACACGCCGGAGGTGAGGCAGGACTGGGCGCAGTACTACGACAAAGTCAGCGAGGCGGATGCCGATGCAGGCACGCGGCTGCGGGAACTGGCGGAGGACGGCTTGGCCGACGAGACGATCGTGTTCTACTACGCCGACCATGGCAGCGGCATGCCGCGCAGCAAGCGCTGGCCGGGGAACTCCGGGCTGCAGGTCCCGCTGGTGGTCTATTTCCCTGCCAAGTGGCAGTCACTTGCGCCACGCGATTATCGCGCCGGGGGAGAGTCCGACCGGCTGGTGAACTTCGTCGATTTTGCGCCGACATTGTTGAGTCTGGCCGGCATCGAGCCGCCTGCCTGGATGCAGGGGGCTGCCTTTGCGGGACCCTACGAGACCGAGCCGCCGGCACTCCTGTTCGGCGAGCGCGGTCGGATGGACGAGCGATTCGATCTGGCGCGAAGTGCGACGGACGGCCGGTACGTCTACCTGCGGAACTACTTGCCGCACCTGTCGGCCGCCCAGCACGTGGCCTACCAATTTGAGACGCCGACGACGCGCACCTGGCACACGTGGTTCGAGCAAGGTCGGGCCAACGACGCGCAATCGGCGTTCTGGCGCGTCCCCCGGGCGCCGGAAGAGCTGTATGACCTGGAGACCGATCCGGACGAAGTGATCAACCTCGTGGCATCGCCCGCGCACGGCGCGATCCTCGAGCGACTGCGCCGCGCCCAGCAGGAGCACGCGCTGCGGATCCGCGACGTCTGTCTGCTGCCCGAGGGCGAACTGCACGCGAGGTCTTCGGGTGATGCGCCCTACACGCTGGCTCGCGACGACACGCGATATCCTTTCACGCGGGTCTTCGCTGCGGCCGAGCTGGCGTCCAACCTGGAAGAGGAGGCCTTGCCGCAGTTGCGTGCCTTGCTCGACGACGCTGATAGTGCGGTCCGCTATTGGGCCGTGCTCGGCCACCTGATGCGCGGCCGCGACGCCGTCGCGGGCCACGAGGTTCTACTGCGACGAGCGCTGAAGGACGCGAGCCCGTACGTACGGATCGCGGCCGCCGAAACGCTGGCACAGCACGGCGCGGATGCCGATCTCGGACCCGCCCTGGCCGTGCTGGCCGAATTGGCCCCGCCACAGCACACAGGAGTATTTGCGAGCATCGCGGCGCTGAGCGCCATCGAATCACTTGGTACGCGTGCCGCCGCGCTGCACGACGTCGTCCGCGGCATCGATCCGCAGGTGCCGCTGCCGGATGAACGATTCAGCCCGTACATACCGCGACTGAAGGCGAACATCGTGGGACCTTAGGCGACGGAAAGTCCGTCTGGCCCGCAGGATGCCGACCGACGGAGCACGAGAACGCACCACGGACAGGGGAGACGAAACTGGAGTTGGCCAGAGATGAAACGTGTATTGGTCCTGTGCCGCGTGCTTGCCATGCTCGCGAGCGGTTGCGCGGTCGCTGCGGCTCACGATCGCCCGAACCTGATTTGGATCCTGGCCGACGACCTGGGGTACGGGGAGCTGGGCTGCTACGGGCAGTGCGTGATCCGGACGCCGCAACTGGACCGGATGGCGCGGGAAGGGCTGCGCTTCACGCAGTTCTACGCGGGAGCGACCGTGTGCGCGCCGTCGCGCAGTGTCCTGATGACCGGCCAACATCACGGCCACACGCGCGTACGCGGTAACGCCGGACGCGCCAACCCGACCGCGCAGGCGCTGCGGCCCGAGGATATCACGATCGCCAGAGTCTTGCGCGACGCCGGCTATGCGACGGCGCTGATCGGCAAGTGGGGATTGGGCGATGTGGGGCCCGCCGAGGCTGGCTTGCCGCGCCGGCATGGGTTTGACTACTTCTTCGGCTACCTGAATCAGCACCGCGCGCATAATCACTTTCCCGAATCGCTGTGGCGAAACGAGGAGACCATCACGCTGCCCAACCGGGTCGTGCCCGTCGGCGACTTCGGCGGCGGCTACAGTGAAGACGGATTGCTCTACGCTGACGATTTGTTCGCCGACGAAGCGCTCAAGTTCGTCGCACGCCACCAGGACCGACCGTTTTTTCTGTACTGGAGCCCGGTGATCCCGCACGCCAACAACGAGCGGAATCGCGCGCTGGGGGATGGCGCTCACGTGCCGGACTACGGGCCCTATGCGCGGGAGGACTGGCCGCCGCAGGACAAGGGCCACGCCGCGATGATCACCCGCCTGGACAGTTACGTCGGCCGATTGCTCGACCAGCTGCAGTTGCTGGGCCTCGCGCACAAGACACTCGTCGTCTTCTCCAGCGACAACGGACCGCACCACGAGAGCAGCCATAATCTGGCGCGGTTCCAGCCGGCCGGACCGCTGACCGGGATCAAACGCAGTCTGACCGAGGGGGGCATCCGCGTGCCGGCTATCTGCTGGTGGCCCGGGCGGGTGGCGGCCGGCACGGTGAGTGACCATGTGGCCTACTTCGGGGATTGGTTCGCTACGGCGGCGGAATTGGCCGGTGCGGAGGTTCCTGGCGATCTCGATTCGATCAGTTTTGTGCCGACACTGCTGGGATGTCCGGCGGAGCAGCCGCGTCACGAGTTCCTGTACTGGGAGTTTCACGAAGGCGGGTTCCGGCAGGCGGTCCTCTACCAGGGCCGCTGGAAGGGGCATCGGGCGGGCGGCCCGGATGCGCCGATCGCACTTTATGATTTGGGCCAGGATCTTGCCGAGCAGATCGATGTGGCGGCCGCTCATCCGGAGATTGTGGCCGCGATCGCCCAGTACCTTGCAAACGCCCGCACCCCATCCCCGGATTGGGTGCCGCAAGTCAAGTGAGACGGATCGGTTCGGTCACGTTCAGCGCAGAGCAACGCTGTGCCCGCTGCATCCGCGACGCCCGTCGAGGGAGACAGAAAGATGGGGGACAGAAAGATGGATAATGGGGCGGTCAAGTGTGCGTGATTTTCCTGTCCCCCATTTTCCTGTCGACGCGCCTGCTGGCGTCCGTTCCTCTGCCGTGAGGGATGGGCCGTGTAGCAGGCGATCTTTTTCATGCTTTTCTCATGGTTCGCACATCAAACGTGCACACGGCCATGATACCGTGCTGCAGTCGACAATCGTACGTTGGAACGCGGCCGTGCTCCAGGGATGATCCAAGCAGGATAAGGAGTACGCACAAATGTGTCGGAAATCGCACCTGGGCCAGGGTCTGCCCATGATCCTGGGACTCTGTCTGATCGCCAGCTCTGCGCTGGCTGAGAAACCGGAGAAATGCCGCAAGCGGGAACTGGCCAAGAACCTCATTGTGCTCATCAGCGACGGCTGCGGCTACAACCACGTCGACGCCGCCAGCCTGTATCAGTACGGCATGACCGGCGTGCAAGTGTACGAACAGTTCCCTGTTCGTGTCGGGATGAGCACGTACTCGTACTACTGGGACTACGATCCACGGCTGGCATGGGAGGATTTCGACTATGTCAACCTCAGCCCCACCGACTCCGCCTCTGCTGCGACGGCAATGTCCACCGGCGTCAAGACCTATGACGCGGCCATTGGCGTCGACGTCGACCAGAAGCCGCTGACGCACTTCATGCAGGTGGCGGAAAAGCTGGGGAAGTCCACCGGTGTTGTGACGAGCGTCCAGTTCAGTCACGCGACGCCAGCCGGATTCGTTGCTCATAACGCTTCCCGCAACGAATACGCAGCCATCGCCAAGGAGATGATCTACTCCAGCGCGGTGGACGTGATCATGGGATGTGGGGCCCCTGACCATGACGACAGTGGGTTGCCGGCGACGAAGGATGCGAAGTACGTGGGCGGCCCGGATACCTGGAAGGACTTGACAGACGACTTTGCGGTGCAGGGCGCTGATGCCAACGGTGATGGCACTGTCAACAGTCGCGACAAATGGTCGGTGATCCGATCGCGCCAGCAGTTCCGCCAGATGGCCCGCGGGCGTACGCCGACGCGCGTGATCGGGATTCCTTATGTGAACACGACACTCCAGCAAAGCCGCGGCGGGGACGGCGGGGCTGCGCCCTACGTCGTACCGCTGACTCGGACCGTCCCGACGCTGGCTGAAATGACGGCGGCCGCCCTGAACGTGCTTGACAACGACTGCGACGGCTTCTGCCTGATGGTGGAAGGTGGGGCCGTGGACTGGGCCAGTCACGCGAATCAGTCGGGACGCGTGATTGAAGAGGAGATTGATTTCAACACGGCCGTGGACGTCGTCCTGGACTGGGTCCGCGCCAACAGCAACTGGGGCGAGACGATCGTCCTGGTCACGGGAGACCACGAGTGCGGGTACCTGACCGGGCCGGGTTCCGGATCGCTGGCGGATCCGATGTGGCAACCGCTGGTGAATTACGGTCCCGGCATCCAGCCGGGCATGGAGTGGCACAGCACCAACCACACGAACAGCCTGATTCCCTTCTTCGCCAAGGGGGCAGCGGCACGACTCTTCCGGTGGGCCGCCGTGGGAGATGACCCCGTGCGTGGCGCGTATCTCGACAACACCGCGATCGGCACCCTGTGTTTCGAGATCCTGGGCGTGGCAAACCCGAACTGACCCCGTGACGAGTCCTTCCCGCTGTCGGGTCTTGTCACGCGTCATGCAGGAGTGACCACGCTGGGTGGCCCTCCTTGGTGAGCCTGGTGTTGGCGGCCGCCTACCGCCGACACCA